>DASWNR010000300.1:0-26485 GCA_036399155.1 Pyrinomonadaceae bacterium | reverse complement strand
CCCCCCCCCCCCCCGCCCCTCGGCTCTTGCTCCATGCCTTACCGGCGCGCGCCGCCCGTGCTCCTTTCAATCGCCGCGCCGATTAAGCTCACCGGCTCGTCCTCGACCTTCAAACGCCCCTCCTGCGCGAGCAGATACAGCCTGAGCGCCGCCGCGTGAGCGCGCGAGTGCGTGAAGGACAATTCGACGGCCGCCCCCAACGTCTCGCGCGTCCGCACGATTCCCTCCAACCCGCCCGCGATGGCCTCTCTGAAATTGATGAACAGGTGCGCCAACGCCTCCGCCGAATACTCATCGCCCTTCAGAATCGAAGCGATGTCGGACGCCAGCTCCTCCCGACTGAAGAGTAGATTTTCCCCAGCGTAGCCGCTGTTATCTGCTAAACTCACCCCCGACTGCCTTTCGTTGAGATGTACGAGACGGGCTGCGGCGCTGTAACGGGTGTGCAGCCCGCTTTGCTATTCATAGTAATTACTATCTTCATCGAGATACTATCTCGATGAAGATAGTAAGTCAAGTAAAAATTATCTTCCTTGAGATAACCTCTGCTATGGTTGAATTGAGAGTGAGAGAAGTGGCCGAACGGAAGGGAATCAACAACCCTCTGTCGCTGTCGAAAGAGAGCGGGATAGCCTACGCGAATTGCCACAAAATCTGGAACAACCAGCAGAAGATGATTGGCCTCGACACGCTCGATCGCCTCTGCGCGGCCCTCGACTGCGAGCCCGGCGACATTCTGGTTCGAGTAGGCGACAAAAAAGCCAGAAGCACAAGTTCATTAAAAGGGAAGTGAACTAGAGTTTTAGTCCCTGGCCTCCTTCAACTGCCGACCTAACTCCTCAACATCACAGTCGCGCAGGCGATACCCCACGCGCTTAACTCGGCGGCCGTTTGGAGCGCGCGGGAGTGGCATGTTAATTTCCTGAGTTTCGTGCGGCGCGCGGAAAGTGTCCTGTGCGGGTCGGGCCCGCTCCGGCGGGTGCGCGCGGTGTTGTCCAGGTGTCGGCGGACTGTTTCATGGCGGACGAGCGGCAGAGTTTGAAGGAGAGGGTGCGGGCGTTCTGGCAGGAGCACCCGTGCGGGACGAAGTTCGCCGACGCGGAGGTCGGCTCGCGCGCCTTTTACGAGGCCGTCGAGGAGCACCGCTACCGCACCGAGTGGCACATCCCCGAGGCCGCCGGTTTTGAGAGGGCGAAGGGGCTTCGCGTGCTTGAGATAGGCTGCGGGCTCGGCACCGACGGGGCGCGTTTCGCGCGCGCGGGCGCGCTTTACACGGGCGTCGATCTGACGGAGGCGGCCGTCTCGCTCGCGCGCCGCAGGTTCGAGCTGGAAGGTCTGCCGGGCGACTTCCGCGTGGCCGACGCCGAAGGCCTGGAGTTCGCCGAAGGGAGCTTCGACCTCGTCTACTCGCACGGCGTCCTGCACCACACGCCGGACGCGCGCGCGGCCGTCGGCGAGGTGCGCCGCGTGCTCGCGCCGGGCGGGCGCGCGGTCGTGATGCTCTACCACCGCGACTCCTACAACTACCGCGTCAACATCGGCCTGCTCCGCCGCGCGGGCGCGCGCCTGCTGCGCACAGAGGCGGGGCTCAGGCTCGCGCACAGCCTGACGGGCGAGCCGGTCGAGAGCCTGCGCGAGCACGCCGCGCGTCTGAAGCAGGACTCGGCGCAGTACCTCTCGGCGGGCGAGTTCCTGAGCCGCAACACCGACGGCGCGGGCAACCCGCTGACGCGCGTCTACTCGCGGCGCGAGGCGCGCGAGCTGTTCAAGGATTTTCCACAGGTGGATTTCGCTGTGCACTTCCTGAACAAGCGCTGGCTCCCGCTGCTCGGGCCGCGTCTCCCGCGCTCGACGGAGGCGCGCCTCGCCTCCCGCTGGGGCTGGCACCTCTGGATATACGCGACGAAGGGGAAGGACTGAGTGCTGAGGACTGAGGACTGAGCAAAGAACAGAAACCTTTTGTCTTCACTCAGTCCTCAGTCCTCAGTCCTCAGCACTATGTCTGAATGCGAAACGTTCTGGTCACGGGCGGGGCGGGGTTCATCGGGTCGCACCTGGTCGCGCGTCTGCTCGCGGAGGGCGGCTGGCGCGTCCACGTCGTTGACGACTTCAACGACTTCTACGACCCCCGCCTGAAGCGGCGCAACGTCGGGCCGCACCTCGGGCGCGAGGAGTTCCGGCTGCACGAGGCGGACATACGCGACCGCGCGGCGCTCGAAAGAGTTTTCGAGGGCGCGGGCTTTGACACGGTCGTCCACCTCGCGGCGCGCGCGGGCGTCAGGCCGTCGCTCGCGGAGCCCGTGCTCTACGCCGAGACGAACATCAACGGCACGCTCAACCTGCTCGAACTCGCGCGCGCGCACGGCACGCGTCAGTTCGTCTTCGGCTCGTCGTCCTCCGTCTACGGCGAGAACGAGAAGGTGCCCTTCGCGGAGGACGACCCGGTCGCGCGCCCCATCAGCCCCTACGCGGCGACCAAGGCGGCGGGCGAACTTCTGTGTCACACCTACTCGCACCTGTTCGGCGTGCGCTGCGTCTGCTTACGCTTCTTCACGGTCTACGGCGCGCGGCAGCGCCCGGATCTCGCGATACACAAGTTCGCGCGGCTCATCTCGGACGGCAAGCCCATCCCCGTCTTCGGCGACGGCACGACGCGGCGCGACTACACTTTCGTCGACGACATCATCGCGGGCGTGCGCGCGGCGATGGACTACGAGGCGTCGGCCTACGAGGTCTTCAACCTCGGCGAGTCGCGCACGGTGAGCCTAAGCGAGCTGGTAACGCTGCTTGAGAAGGAGTTGGGCCGCAAAGCCCTGATAGACCGCCAGCCCGCGCAGCCCGGCGACGTGCCGCAGACCTTCGCCGACGTTACGAAGGCGCGCCGCCTGCTCGGCTACGACCCGCGGACGCCCATCGAAGAGGGCGTCCGACGCTTCGTCGAGTGGTTCGGAGAGGAAGCTGTTAGCCGTTAGCTGTTGGCTGTTTTGCCCGTTAACACGGCCGTTGCGGTCTGGCTGAAAGCCGACAGCCAACGGCCGACAGCCAAAGGATTTTTATGAAGATTTACGACGAAGAAGAGACCGTCATCAGTCGCGCGGTCGAGGAGCTGACCCTCGCGGACGAGCCGACGGTGGCGGCGACCGTGCCGGGGCCGGGCGCGGCGCCCGAGATCTCGCTCTTCCTGCCGGTGCTGAACGAGGAGCCGAACCTGCGCCCGCTCCACGTCAAGATTGACGAGGCGCTCGCGCACCTCGGGCGCACGGCCGAGATCATCTACGTGGACGACGGCTCGACTGACGGCAGCCTCTCGGTGCTGCGCGAGCTTTCGCGGCGCGACCCGCGCGTGCGGGTCGTCGCGCTCCGGCGCAACTACGGCCAGACCGCCGCGATGGCCGCCGGCATCGACGCCGCGCGCGGGCATGTGCTCATCCCGATGGACGCGGACCTCCAGAACGACCCGGCCGACATCGCGCGCCTGCTGGAGAAGTTGGACGAGGGCTTCGACGTGGTCTCGGGCTGGCGCAAGGAGCGCCAGGACAAGATGGTCTCCCGGAAAATACCTTCGATGATAGCCAACCGCATCATCTCGTTCATCGGCGGCGTGCGGCTGCACGACTACGGCTGCTCTCTGAAGGCTTACCGGCGCGAGTTCCTCAAGGAGGTCAGGCTCTACGGCGAGATGCACCGCTTCATACCCATCTACGCGAGCTGGGTCGGCGCGCGCGTCACGGAGATTCCCGTCCGGCACCACCCGCGCACGATGGGCCAGTCGAAGTACGGGCTGTCGCGCACCTTCAAGGTCATGCTCGACCTGATGACCATCAAGTTCATGGCCTCGTACCACACGAAGCCCATCTACGTCTTCGGCATGTTCGGCTTCTCGTCGTTCATCATCTCGGCGGTGGCCTTCGTCTGGGCGGTCGTGCGCAAGCTGAGCGGCGAGTCGTTCATACGCAACCCGCTGTTTACCATCACCATCGTCATGTTCGCCGTCGGCGTCCAGTTCATCCTGATGGGGCTGCTGGCCGAGATGCTGGTTCGCACCTACCACGAGTCGCAGTCTAAGACCATCTACGCCGTCCGCGAGCGCCTCGGCTTCCGCGACGAGGAGTGAATGGGTGCGCTGCCCCGCCGCCCTTCTTAAAAAGACCCTGCTCGTCTGCACGGCCGCCGTCTTCGTCGCGGCGGTCTGCGCACTGATGTTTTACTAATATCGTTTAGATAGCCTCTGGCCGTTTCTACCTCAACAAAACATCTCGCTCAGGATAGTCCAAGCCATCTCAACAAATAAGGCAATAAAATCTGCACGAATATGAATCCGGGAACAAGAATGAAAACTATCCGCAACCAAATGCGCCAACGCTTAATTTTTTCTTCGCCTTTACCAATGCCTATCATTGATTTGGGCGTAACCGATAGGATAACGCAAAGAATAAGCCCTCCTACCAAGAAAAACATAAACCAGCCGGGTGTCTTCCCCTGTCCTGTTGGCACAAGGCCGGCCTCTAATAACAATATTAATTCGATGGCTTTTAGCTGCTCGTCTTGCGTTACTCCATCTTTGAGCAACTGAACAGCTTGTTCCTTGTATGTGTTTTCTGAATTTGAAGCGATACTTGCGGCAATTAGTAATCCGATAATAAAGAGTGGCCATTGAAGAAAGTTGAGCACTACCCACCAACGCTGCCAAGCGGGAGGGCGAACTGATAAAGCCCACCGCTGAACGGACGCGAACAACTCCCTCGATTCGGATAAGTGCTCGGGTGACACTCCGATGGTCAAATCCCCGTCTCTATCAATTCTAATGTCACATCCGATATCACCACTCCTTAGAGTCACCTCGAAACGCACTGGAATTTCGTCTAATAGGGCTTGTTGCCTTAACGCATCCACAAAGGATGACACAACCGTTTTTTTATTCCCCTTGAGATATATTGTTATGTTTCGGGTTTCCCGAAAGCGTGAGCTAATCCTCTTCCTCAGTTCTTCTCTTAGTTTTTGCTTTTCAGCTTCTTCCTCATCACTAAATCTCGACAACTCTTCATCGCTAACTGGCGACGACTCATCAAAAGCTCTCTGTAACTCCTTATCACGAACCTTATCCTGAA
Source organism: Pyrinomonadaceae bacterium (assembly GCA_036399155.1). GTDB lineage: Bacteria > Acidobacteriota > Blastocatellia > Pyrinomonadales > Pyrinomonadaceae > QHXN01. The sequence goes on along the minus strand of DASWNR010000300.1, from coordinate 21,377 downwards.
GCCTCAACAAACCGAGCCTGTATTCCCAGTCGTCAGTTAATCCCTTTTCTACTTCTATGTTAATCCGGCTTTCATTGTATCTATGAAGCCGTTGCATTTCCTCATCTAAAATTTTATCAAGAGCCTCTAACTTGTCGGCATCTATGAATACCGGCCTGTAAACGGTAATGGATGTCGTGTAAATGAACTCAGCCATAACAGTTTATGGTCTACCCTTGAACCTATCTCGGTTTTAGCTTTCTCCTTATTTGTTCGAGCCACCACTAATCGACGCATAGGATAATAGCGGCGTCACCATTTGACTAGCTCAAAGTGTCCAGTGTCGCCTGTCGCGTCTGTTATCATCCTGCGCGTATGAATGGGGAGTTCGAGCGGGTCTATGAAAAGCTGAGCGCGTGGTGCCGCGAGCGGGGCTACGCCGGCCACGACCCTTTCGACGCGCTCAACAGCCGGCTCTTCCGCGCGACGCCGCTCCGACACTCGCGCCTCGCGCGCCTCGCCTGGACGCAGGCTTTCAAACGCTCTCCCGTCAACCTGCGCGCTCCCGCTCTGGTTCCCGCACAAAGAAACTCGAAGGGCACGGCGCTCTTCGCGCTCGCCGCGCTCTCGCGCCTGCGCGCGACGCGCGACGCGGAAGACGGGCGCGAGGCGCGCGCCCTGCTCGACGACCTGCTCGCCGCGCGCGTCGAGACGCCACGGGGCGGCGCGGCGTGGGGCTACAACTTCGACTGGCAGGGGCGAGCCTTCTACGCGCCGCGCGGCACGCCCACGGTCGTCCCGACGGCCTTCGCCGTCCGCGCGCTCGCCGAAGGCGTCGCCGCGCTCGACACGCCCGGCGAAGAGGGCACCGTCTCCCGGGGCGTCTGGGACTACGTGACCGCCGCGACGCGCGCGTGCCAGTTCATCCTCGAAGACCTGAACCGCTCGGACGAGACCGACGAGGAGGTCTGCTTCAGCTACACGCCGCTCGACCGCACGCGCGTCTTCAACGCGTCGTTGCTGGCGGGCGAGGCGCTGGCGTCCGCGGGCGCGATTACCGGCCCGCGCCGCTGGGCCGACTACGCGCTCCGCGCCGCGCGCTACGTCGTGCGCCGCCAGCGCGAGGACGGGTCGTGGGCCTACGGCGCGGACTCCTACCAGTCCTGGTCGGACAACTTCCACACGGCCTTTGTGCTGACCTCGCTCGCGCGGATACGCCGCGCCTGCGCGACGCAGCTTGAGTCTGACGCCGCGACCCGCGACGGGATAGACGACGCAGTCGGGCGCGGCTTCGACTTCTGGCGCGGGCGGTTCTTTCTTGCGGACGGTTGGCCGAAATACTACCATCGCTCGGCGCACCCGGCCGACGCGCACTCGGCCGGCGCCGCGCTCGTCGCGCTCGCGGAGCTGCGCGACTCGGAGCCGGACGCCGACGAACTCGCCGGGCGCGTCGGCGCCTGGGCCCTGCGCGAACTCTACGACCCGCGCGGCTTCTTCTACTACCAGAAGCGACGCCTCTACACGGTGCGCACGCCCTACATGCGCTGGTCGCAGGCGTGGATGCTCTACGGGCTGGCGAGGACTTTGGAAGTAGACGGTAGACGGTAGACGGTAGGCTCCGCCTGACGTGGGTTGACGATGACAGCCCGGCCGCCCGGCTCATAAAGTTTCTTCTACTGTCTACTGGCTACCGTCTACCGTCTACTTCTTCATGCTTCTCTGGATTGACTTGGCGAACTCGCCGCACGTGCCGTTCTTCCGCGCGCTGGCCGAAGAGTTCCGCGCGCGCGGGCACGAAGTCTCCGTGACGGCGCGCGAGTTCGCGCAGACAATCGAGCTGGCCGAGGCCGCGGGCCTGAGTCCTACGGTCGTCGGGGGACACGGCGGCGGGCGTCTGTCGGGGAAGGCGGGCAACCTTCTGGGGCGCGCGTGGTCGCTGGCGCGCTGGGCGCGCGGGCGCGGGTTCGACCTCGCCGTCGGGCACAACTCCTACTCGCAGGTTCTGGCGGCGCGGCTGCTGGGGTTGCGCTCCGTGACGCTGATGGACTACGAGCATCAGCCCGCGAACCACCTCGCGTTCCGGCTGGCGTCGCGCGTGGTCGTACCGCGTGCGTTCCCCGAAGAGTCGCTCAGGCGCTCGGGCGCGCGCCCGTCGAAGGTCAGGCGATACGAAGGCATCAAGGAGGACGTTTACCTCGCCGACTTCGCGCCCGACCCGCGCTTCCCGGAACTTCTGAGGGAGCGATTCGGCTTCGACTTGGACAGGGACGTGCTCGTCGTCGTCCGCCCGCCCGCGAGCGAGGCGCTTTACCACCGCTTCGAGAACGAGCTGTTCGCGGAACTGCTCGCGCGCCTGCTCGCGCAACGGGGCGTCAAGGTTCTGCTGCTCGCGCGCGGCACTGAACAGCGCGAGGCCCTGTCGGCGCGCTTCGCCTCGATGAATTTCTTCGCGCCGCGCGAGGCGTTAGACGGCGCGAACCTCGTCGCCGCCGCCGACCTCGTGGTGAGCGCGGGCGGCACGATGAACCGCGAGGCCGCCGCGCTCGGCGTCCCCGCCGCGACCGTCTACGCCGGGCGCTGGGCGGCCGTGGACGAACAGCTCGTCCGCGAAGGCCGCCTCCGTCGCGTCGGCACGCGCGAAGACCTGGAGCACTTGCGCGTCGAGAAGAAGGGCGACACGAGCCCGCGCCGCCGCACGAAGGCGCGCGCCGAGGTGGCCGACCTGATTCTGGGGGGTTGACGATGAGTGCCGCGCTGAACAGAGTAGCCGGCGCGTTCGCGTGCGCGCCCTTCGCGCCGCGCTACTGGTTGAATGATGCGGGTCGAGCGTCTTAAAGAGTCCGGGTTGAGGGCGGGCGCGCTGCGCGCTCTGGCGCGCGCGCCGGGGTGGGTCGTGCCGGCGGTGAAGGCCGCGCTCGTGGCGGCCGACGCCGCGCTCGCGGTCGCGTCGTTCGTCGGCGCTTACGCGCTGCGCGAGGGCGGACGCCTGCTCGCGGGCTTTAGCTTCGAGCGTGGGTTCGCGTGGGGGCGGGACTTCGAGCCCTACGCGTCGCTGCTCTGGTTCGTCGTCCTCGTCCGTCTCGTCTCGAACGCCTACTACGACCTCTACCGTTTGCGCGGCGAGTTCTCCTACCTCGACGAGTGCCTGCGCGTCTTCCGCGCGACGGCCGTCGGCTCGCTGCTCGTCGTCGCGTGGGCGTTCCTCTACCGCGGCGGGTTCGAGTTCCGCGCCTTCTCGTACGCGCGCGGCGTCTTCGTCCTCGACTTCTTCCTCGCGCTCGCCGCTTACTCCGTCCTGCGGCTCGCGGCGCGCGCCGCGCAGAGCGCCGTCCGGCGGCGCGAGGTGAACCTCATCCCGACGCTCGTCGTCGGGCGCGGCGCGGAGGCCGCGATGTGCGTGCGCGAGATGCGCGCGCGGCGCGAACTGGGCTACAGGGTCATCGGCGTGGTCGAGACGGGTGCGGGGCCGTTAGACGAAGAGTTCGAGGGCGTACCCGTCGTCTCGGATTTGGCGGGGCTGCCCGAGGCGATACGCGAGACGGGCGCCAACGAGGTCATCATCACCGACACGACGCTCTCGGGCGATATGCTCTTCGAGGTGATGATGCGCGTCGGCCGCCGCCGCGGCGTCGAGTTCCGCGTCGCGCCCTCGCTCTTCAACTGCCTGCCGCGCAAGACTGAGGTGGATCAGATAGGCGTGCTGCCAGTCATCACGCTCTTCCGCGAGCCTCTGGGTCAGGGCGCGCGCCTCGTCAAGCGCGCCTTCGACATGCTCCTCGCCGCGCTCGCGCTCGTCCTGCTCTCGCCGCTGTGGGCCGTGATGGCGCTGCTCATCAAGCTCGACTCGAAGGGCCCGGTGCTCTACAGGCAGGAGCGCGTCGGGATGGACGGGCGCATCTTCCTCTTCCTCAAGTTCCGCACGATGCGCGCCGACTCCGACGACGCCGCGCACCGCGAGTTCCAGCGCAAGTACATCGCCGGCCGCCCCGAGACGAACCTCGGCGACCCTTCGCGCCCCGTCTACAAGCTGCACGACGACCCGCGCGTGACGCGCACGGGGCGCTGGCTCCGGCGCACGAGCCTCGACGAGCTGCCGCAGCTCTTAAACGTCCTGCGCGGCGACATGAGCGTCGTCGGCCCGCGCCCGCCCATTCCCTACGAGGTGGAGGCGTACGCGCTCTGGCACCGCAAGCGGCTCGACATCAAGCCGGGCATGACCGGGCTCTGGCAGGTCTCCGGGCGCAACCGCCTCTCGTTCGACGAGATGGTGCGGCTCGACCTCTTCTACATCGAGAACTGGTCGCTCTGGCTCGACCTCAAGATCATGCTCCGCACGCTCCCGGTGCTCCTGCGCGGCGAGGCGTACTAAGAAGTGCTGAGGACTGAGGGCGGAGTTGATTGACGACGGTAAGAGCGCAGACTCATTGAGCGAACAATCCACACCAGCGCGCCACTCAGTACTCGGTACTCAGTCCTCGGCACTCGGCTTGTGGCTTGAGCGCGGAACAGTCGCGTGCCTGTTCCTCTACGCGTTGGCCGCGCCGCACTCCATCGCGGGGACGCAGACGGCGTGGCTGCTGGCGATGCTCTTCTGGGTCGCGCGGCTCTGCGTCAGGCCGCGCCCCGCGCTCTTCCGCACGCCAATCGACCCGTGGCTGCTCGGCTTCTTCGTCCTCACGTTCCTGACCGCGCTCACGTCCTACAACCCCGAGGTCTCCGTCGGGAAGCTGCGCGCGGCGAGCCTGTTTACGGTCGTCTACGTCGTCGCGCAGAACGTGCGCACGCCCCGCGTGATGCGCGCGCTCGTGCTGACGCTCGTCGCCTCGTGCGCGCTCGGGCTCGTCCACACGTTCTCGACTTACGCGCGGGGCCGCGGCGTGAAGCTGCGCGCGCTCGCGGCCGAGAGCCCCCTGCGCGCCGTGGGGTTCGTCGAGGGCGACACGGTGCTCACGGTAGACGGCGCGGAGGTGCGCGAGCCCGCCGACATCGTGCGCGCGATAGAGCGCGAGCGCGCCGCGCCGCGCGAGCGCGCGCTGCGCCACCCGGACGGGACGGTCGCGTGCCGCTGGGACGGGCGGACGGCCTGCGTCCGCGTCTACCGCGCGGAGCTGTTGCCAGCCGCGAACGTCGTGCGCGACTCGCTCCCGACGGGCGCGACGCCCGAGGGGCGGCTCGGCATCAACGCCTGGACGCGCGGGCGCGACGAGCGCGCGAGCGGCTTCTACGGCCAGTACCAGACGTACGCGGAGGTCTTGCAGCTCGTCGCGTCGCTGGCGCTGGGGCTGCTGCTGTCGCTGCGCCGGAAGCTGAGCCCGGGGGGCGCGCTGCTCGGGCTCGCGCTGGCCGGGATGGTGGCGGCGCTGCTTTTGACGGTGACGCGGGCGTCGTGGGGCGGCTTCCTCGCCGCGGCCTTCGTCGTCGCGCTCGTCGGCGCGAGCCGTCGGACGCTTCTGGTCACGGCCGCGCTCGCGCTGCCGCTCGTGCTGGCCGGGCTCTTCGTGTTGCAGCAGAAGCGGCAGGTCGGCTTCATCGACACGAATGAGGGCTCGACCTCCTGGCGGCTTCTGGTCTGGCGCGAGGGCGCCGAGGTGCTTTTGAGCGAGCCGCGTCACCTTCTGGTCGGCGTGGGGATGGACTCTTTGAAGCGGCGCTGGCGCGAGTGGGGCATGTTCGACGGGGGGCGTCAGCCGTGGGGGCACCTGCACTCGACGCCTTTGCAGATAGCGTTCGAGCGGGGCCTGCCGGCGCTCGTGGTGTGGGCGGCGTGGCTGTTCGTCTACGGTCGCATGCTGTGGCGGCTGGCGCGCGGGCGTCTCGGCGACGACTGGGTCGCGCGCGGGCTCTGCTTAGGCGCTCTGGGCGGGCTCGTCGGGTTCGTCGCGGCCGGGCTCGTCCACTACAACTTCGGCGACTCGGAGGTCGTGCAGGTCTTTTACCTCATCATGGGGCTGTCGCTGGCCGCCGAGCGGCTGGTCGGAAGGGCGGAGGCGGGAAGTTGACGGAAAGACGGCGTTAACTTCGTCCTTCCGCCCGCGCCGGTGAACCGCGACCGCCGCGCGCGCGTATACAAAGCGGGTCAGAAGAAGGGAAATCAGATGAAGAAACTAGCCGGTCTGCTCGCCTTCGCCGTCGCGCTCGTGGGCGCGATAGTGCTCACGCAGTACTATTCGGGGCGCTACGCCCCGCCGCCGACGCCCGCCGCGCCCGCGCCGCCGTCCCTGCCCGGGATGCCGCCCGCGACCGGCTCGGGGGTGCCGACCGCGCCCGGGCCCGGCTCCTACACGGACGCGCGCTCGCCCGTCACCTTCAAGCCGCAGCTCGTCACGCTCGACCTCTCGGGGAAGAAGGCTCACGCCTCGCTCGTGCTTGAGCACGATTCGTCGCGCCCCGCGCCCGCGACCGTGTGGGTCTGGGCCTACTTCTTCAGCACGGACGCGCCGGGGCGCTACTGCGCGGGCGAGCCCGTCGAGGTGCGCCAGCCCTTCGCCGCGTCGGCGCGCGCCGAGGTGAGGGTCGAACTCCCCATCGCCGACTGCGCCGCGCCGCGCGCGCCCTCCTCGACCTTCTACGCGCGCGTCAACGTCTCGGCCGAGTCGGCCTTCGCCGCGCGCCTCTCCGAGCAGCGCATCAGCTACGACATCTCGCAGGCCACGCCCGTCGTCGTCGCGGTCGGAAAGCCCTCCGGCCGCTGAGCCGCCAGCCCGGAAGTGTGAAGGATGAAGGGACGGCCGAAGGGCCGTCCCTTCATCCTTCTTTCTTTCCCGCAAGTCCTCCGCGCCGGCCCCGTTCAGACCTTAACAGCGGCCGAAAGCCGGCTCGAAATTCTCCGACGGAGGCAATGATATGAGTCAAGAAGAACGGCGGACGGCGCGGCGCGCGCGTCCGCTCTCCCTGCTGTTTCTCGCCGCGCTCGCCACCTTCGCCGCTTCCTGCGGCGGCGGCCGGAACGCCGCAAGGTCGGGCGAGAACGCCGTCAACGCCAACACGGGAGTCGTCGCAAGTCCGGAGCGGGCCGCCGTCCCGCAGGGAATGACCGCCGACGCCGAACTCGCGAAGGCCGCGCCCTACGACGAAGGCGGCGCCGGCGGCGAGCGCTACGCGAAGATTGACGAGAACCCTTTCCTCGAAGCGTCGCGCGCGCCGCTCTCGACCTTCTCGATAGACGTTGACACGGCCTCGTACAGCAACACGCGCCGCTTCCTCTCCGAAGGCCGCCTCCCGCCGCGCGACGCCGTGCGCATCGAGGAGCTGGTCAACTACTTCTCCTACGACTACCCGCAGCCGGACGGCCCTTTGCCCTTCTCGGTCACGACCGAGGTCGCCGACTGCCCCTGGGACGCGCGCCACCGGCTCGTCCACATCGGGCTTCAGGGGCGGAAAATCTCGACCGAAGATTTGCCGCCCTCCAACCTCGTCTTCCTCGTGGACGTGTCGGGCTCGATGGACTCGCCCGCCAAGCTGCCGCTCGTCAAGTCGTCGCTGCGCACGCTCGCCGAGCAGTTGAGGCCGCGCGACCGCGTGGCCGTCGTCGTCTACGCAGGCGCGAGCGGGCTCGCGCTGCCCTCGACCACGGGCGACCGCAGGGACGAGATAATCTCGGCCGTCGAGCGCCTAAAGGCCGGCGGCTCGACCAACGGCGGCTCGGGGATACAGCTCGCATACCGCGTCGCCGAGGAGAACTTCATACGCGGCGGCACCAACCGCGTCATCCTCGCCACCGACGGCGACTTCAACGTCGGCGTGACGGGCGACGAACAGCTCGTCGCGCTCATCGAGGAGAAGCGGCGCGGCGGAGTCTTCCTCTCGGTGCTCGGCTTCGGGGCGGGCAACTACAACGACTCGGCGATGGAGCGGCTGGCCGACAAGGGCGACGGCAACTACGCCTACATCGACACGCCGGCCGAGGCCGAGAAGGCGCTGGGCGAGCAGTTGTCGGGGACGCTGGCGACGATTGCGAAGGACGTGAAGATACAGGTCGAGTTCAACCCGCGTCTGGTCGCGGGCTACCGCCTCATCGGCTACGAGAACCGGCTGCTCGCCGACCGAGACTTCAACGACGACCGCAAGGACGCGGGCGAGATAGGCGCGGGCCACACCGTGACGGCGCTCTACGAGGTCGTCCCCGCCGGCCAGAGGGTTGAGAACCCGGGCGTGGACGAGCTGAAGTACGCGCGCCCGGCCGAGACGGTCGAGGGCGCGGGCGCGGGCGAGCTGCTGACCGTCAAGCTACGCTACAAGGAGCCGGAGGGCGGCGCGAGCAAGCCCATCAACGTCGGCGTCCCCGACCGGCAGGCGAGCTTCCGCAACGCGTCGGAGAACTTCAAGTTCGCCGCGGCGGTCGCCGAGTTCGGCATGCTGCTGCGCGACTCGCGCTACAAGGGGCAGTCGTCTTTCGACGGCGCGGCGGAACTCGCGCGCGCCTCGACGGGCGCCGACCTGCGCGGCCACCGCGCCGAGTTCGTCCGCCTCGTCCAGACGGCGAAGTCTCTGTCGGCGCGCGAGACCGCCGACCGCTGACGCCCCCGCCACGACGGGCGGGGAGCATGCGCCGCCTCGCCCGGCGGGCCGTGTGGACGTGGGCGGGCGCCGTGTAGAGTCCGACCTCGTTCCGAGCATCGGACGGCACCCGTGGTCTCCGGCGGCCCGCTGCTCTCAGGCTAACGCAGGAATCTTACCCCGGAAGAAATGCGGGGGCGGGGCTTTTCTACAAGCCCCGCCCCCGCGTTCACTTTAACCCGCCTGTCGGCCGCCCGGGCCGGCCTACCTTCGCAGGCGTGCCCTGGACGTGGTGGTGCGCGTGAACGTCTCGACGGGGTCGGGGGCCGAGCCGTTCTGCGCTTCGATGTTGACGATAAAGCGGAACGAGCCCGAGCGCATGACGCCCAGCTTGAAGACGACGTTGACGCTCTGGCCTGGGGGCAGCGGCGTCTCCAGCATGATGAAGTCGGCCGAGAGGCTGGCGTTGTAGCCGCCGCCGTTCGGCTGTCCCGGCGGCTCCTCGAGCCGCACGCCGCGCACCTGCACGACCTGCCCGCCGACGGCCGCCTCGCCGTCCTGCGAGGTCAGCGCGCGCACGTCCGCGCACGTCCCGCCGCACTCGGCGCCGGGCGTGCCGACCGTGGTGGTGTTGATGACGCGGAAGCGCAGGCGCGCGATGGGCTGCCCCGTGTTGTTCGTGATGGTGCGGCGGATGAGCATCACGCCGAGGTTCGCGTTCGGCTCGACGTTCGGGCGGCGCTCGCGGTTGGGCGGCGACGACGCCCCGACGGCCGGGTCGAGCAGCGTCCCGGCGACCGTCGTGTTGTTGACGACGGGGCTGGCGAGGTTCTCGGGGCCGGGCGCGCCCAGCCGCGTGATCTGCAGGTTGGTGGTCGTCCCGACGAGCAGGAAGTCTGCGGCGTTGTTGTTCGTGTCCTGCGGCCGCGTGCTGCGCTGGTCGCGGTAGTAGGTGTGTTCGAGGCCTGTGCTCACGACGGTCGGGAAGCCCGCCCCCTCCCTGTAGAGCGCGGGCGAGACGGTGTAGCCGAAGGCGTCGAGGCGCGTGGCCGCCGTCAGGTTGGTGCCGTTCGTCGTGGAGAAGAGCGCGACGCCGCTGCCGTCCGGTGCGTCAACTTCCCAGGTCCGGTCTGGGGCCGTGTGTGGGAATGTCCCCCCCACCCCGTTCGTGACGCACGGGGTGGGCGTCCCCACCGGGTTTATGATTTGCGGGCCGTAGCCCGAAGGGTAGTTGCACAGGCTGTAGCCCTGCGCGTTGGCGCCGAGCAGGTGGCCCCGCGCGGGTATCTGGATGCCGTTCGGGATGGTGAAGAGCGGGCCCGTAATCTGCCCGTTGGAGATGGCGACGGTCCACCCGGCCGAGCCGTCGGTGGCCTGGACGGTGATGCTCTGGTCGGTGTTGTTGTACAGCTCGACGAACTCGTCGTTGGAGCCGGCCGGCCCGCGCAGGCGCAGCTCGCTGATGACGACCTGTCCGGGCTGTATCTGTGTCTGCGCGGCGGCGGGTCGCCCCGCGAAGGCGAAGCCGCAGACGACCGCCGCGGTGAAGAATGTGCAGAGGCGCTGATGTAGGTGCATGGAACCTCCCTTTGGGTGCGGTTTGGGACAAGAATGGGGGTCGGGGGAAGTCGTTCTGCGCGGTCGGGGGTGAAAGGGGACAGTGCGCCGGAGCGGGCCGGAAATACACCGTTTCCGAAATTCTACAACGCGGGTTCTGTCCGCTTCCGCGCACAAACCCCTCTCGCGAAGGTCGTCCCGACGCGGCGCTCCCGAAGCCGTCCGTTTGAATTTCCCCTCTGACTTTTAACGCGTATTCCGCCCGCCGAATCCCTCAGAGTGTGCGCGCCGCGCCGCCCGCGCGCGGGTCAGTATCCCCCTTTCCTTGACACCATTTAACCCCGCCGGTATCATCCTTGTTTTCGGCTGGGGCTGGCCGACGCGTCTGTGTAGTTATGTTCGAGTCTTTATCCGACAAGCTGAAGCGCGCGCTGAAGAATCTGCGCGGCGAGGGCGTGCTCACGCCGGAGCACGTCGAGGCCGCGCTGCGCGAAATCCGGTTGGCCCTGCTCGAAGCCGATGTCAACTTCAAGGTCGCCAAGGACTTCATCAACTCGGTCAAGGAGAAGGCAGAGGGGCAGCACGTCTGGGACGGGCTGAAGCCCTCGGAGCAGGTCGTCAAGATCGTCTTCGACGAGCTGGTCGAACTCCTCGGCGGCACGAGCTCGCGGCTGGTCTTCACGAAGACGACCCCGAACGTCGTGATGATCGTCGGCCTGCAAGGGTCGGGTAAGACGACCTCGACGGGCAAGATCGCGATGTGGCTGGCGAAGAACCAGCAGCGCAAGCCGCTGCTCGTCTCGACGGACGTGAACCGCCCGGCCGCGCGCCAGCAGCTCGCCGTCATCGCCAAGGCGACGGGGCAGTCGATTTTTGAAAAGCCCGAGTCGAACGACCCCGTCGAACTCGCCCGCGAGGCTTTCAGGCACGCGCAGCAGACCGGCTACGACACGCTGCTCATCGACACGGCCGGCCGCCTCCACGTGGACGAGGAGTTGATGGAGGAGCTGGTTCAGATCAAGGCCGAGACGAGACCCGTCGAGATTCTCTTCGTCGCCGACGCGATGACGGGGCAGGACGCGGTGCGTTCGGGCGAGGAGTTCCACCGCCGCGTCGGCATCACGGGCGTCGTCCTGACCAAGATGGACGGCGACGCGCGCGGCGGCGCCGCGCTCTCCATCAGGCAGGTGACGGGGCAGCCGGTGAAGTTCGTCGGCGTCGGCGAGAAGTACGACGCGCTTGAGCCCTTCTACCCCGACCGCATCGCGCAGCGCATCCTCGGCATGGGCGACGTGCTCTCGCTCATCGAGGAGGTGCAGTCGAAGGTCGACCAGTCCGAGGCCGAGGCGCAGCTTGAGAAGTTACAGAAGAACAAGTTCACGCTCGACGACTTCCGCGGGCAACTCCGGCAGGTCAAGAAGCTCGGCTCGTTCTCGAAGATCATGAAGCTGCTGCCCGACCAGCTCCTCGGCGGGATGGGGATGCCGCAGCTCGACGAGGAGCAGACGGCCGAGATGGAGCAGCAGCTCAAGCGCACCGAGGCCATCATCGACTCGATGACGCGCGAGGAGCGCGAAGACCACCGGATACTTAACGCGAGCCGGCGGCGGCGCGTGGCGCGCGGGTCGGGCTCGACCGTCACGGAGGTCAACCAGCTCATCAAGCAGTACGTCGAGATGCGGCAGATGATGCAGCAGCTCTCGCGCTCGGGCCTCTTCGGCGCGGGCGGAGGCGGCGGAGGCGGCGGCATGAAGGGGCGGATGATGCGCCGGATGGCCGGCATGATGGGCATGCCCGACATGAGCGGGATGATGGGCGGCGGCGAAGACGGCGGCGACGCCGGCCTGCCGCAACTGCCCCCCGCGCCCGGAGGCGGAGGCGGCGCGCGCCGTAAGAAGAAGCCGCGACACAAGAAACGCAAGTAGACAGTAGCCGGATGGTCAGTAGTCAGTAGGCTCCGCTCCGGGGACGTTGACGACGACAAGGCTGGCCCGACCCGCGGAGGTTTTTCTACTGTCTACCGACTACTATCTACTGACTACTGTTTTTGGAGGATAGATGTTAGCAATCAGACTGATGCGCATGGGCGCGAAGAAGAACCCGTCTTACCGCGTTGTCGTCAAGGAGAAGCTGTCGAAGCGCGACGGCGCCTACGTCGAGAACGTCGGCTTCTACAACCCGACGCGCGACCCGGCCGAGGTGCGGCTCAAGATGGATCGCGTCAACTACTGGCTCGCGCGCGGCGCGCAGCCGACCGACACCGTCCGCCAGCTCATCCGCCGCCAGTCGAGGGCCGAGGCCGCCGAGGCGCAGCCCGTCGCCTAGTTCAAAGTTGAAAGTTTGAAGGTTCAAAGTTCAAAGCTTGGGTTTCCAACTTTGAACCTTGAACTTGGAACTTGGAACTTATGATGAAGGACGCCGTCGAGTTGATCGTCAAGCGCCTCGTCCGCGAGGCCGAGTCGGTGGACGTGCGCGAGGTCGAGCGCGACCGCTCGACGAGCGTCATCGAGGTGCGCGTGGCGCAGGCGGACGTCGGCAAAATCATCGGCCGGCAGGGGCGCACGGTGAAGGCGCTGCGCTCGCTCCTCTACGCCGCCGGCCAGAAGCAGGGCCGGCGCTACGTCCTCGAAATCGTGGAATGAGCGGCGCGGGCAGGGGCGAAGACCTGGGCGCGTTGGAGCTGGTTCTGGTCGCGCGCGTCGCCAAGCCGCGCGGCCTGAAGGGCGAGGTTGCCTGCGACCTGCTGACCGACTTCCCCGACCGCTTCGGGCGGGTCGAAGAGTTGATAGCGGTCTTCCCCGGCGGTCGGCGCGAGCGGCTCGCGCTCGAAGGCCACTGGCTCCACGGCGGGCGCGTCGTCTTGAAGCTCGGGGGCTACGACACGCCGGAGGCGGCGGCCGCGCTCGCGGGCTGCGAACTGGCCGTCCCCGAGTCCGAGGCGGTCGAGCTGGAAGAGGGCGAGTTCTACGACTGGCAGCTCGAAGGCTGCCGCGTCGAGACGGTCGAGGGCCGGGACGTGGGCACGGTGCGCGAGGTGCTCCACACGGGCGGAGAGGCCCCCGTCCTCGTCATACGCGACGAAGCCGGGCGCGAAAACCTCGTCCCGCTGGCCCTGAGCATCTGCGTCGAGATAGACGTGGCCGCCAAGCGCATCCGCGTGGACGCGCCCGAAGGACTTTTAGAGCCGTGAACGGCGGGTCGTAAATCGTGGACAGATAAAAGCCCCCGCCGCCGTCCGCGATTCGCGATTTACGAATGCTGCGGTTTGACATCATCACCATCTTCCCCGACTTCTTCCGGGGGGTGTTCGACTTCGGCATCGTGCGGCGGGCGCGCGCTGCCGGGCTGGTCGAGGTAGCGGCGCACGACCTGCGCGGCTGGACGCACGACCGGCACAAGGTCGTCGACGACCGACCTTTCGGCGGCGGCGACGGGATGGTTTTGAAGCCCGAGCCGATCTTTGAGGCGGTCGAATCTTTGACGGGTCTGGCGGGAGGCGCCGAGACGTTCCGCGAGGCCGGAAGGCGCGTCGTGCTGCTCTCGCCGCAGGGGCGCTCTCTGACGCAAGTATCGGCGGCGGAACTGGCGAAGGCCGAACAGGTCGTCGTCATCTGCGGCCGCTACGAGGGCGTTGACGAGCGCGTCGCCGAGACGTTGGCGACAGACGAGGTCTCCATCGGCGACTACGTGCTCTCGGGCGGCGAGCCGGCGGCGGTCGTGCTCGTGGACGCGGTCACGCGGCTCGTGCCGGGCGCGCTGGGGAGCGAGACTTCGGCGGTCAACGAGTCCTTCTCCGAAGGGATTCTCGACTTCCCGAACTATACGCGCCCCGTCGAGTTTCGCGGGCGGCGCGTGCCCGAGATTCTGCTCGGCGGCCACCACGCGGAGGTCGCCCGCTGGCGACGCCGCGCGGCGCTCGGCAAGACGCGCCGCAACCGCCCCGACCTCTTCGCGCACGTCGAGCTGAGCGACGGGGAGCGCGCCGCGCTCGACGAAGAGGACGGTTGATTTTGAGCTTACGGATTTTCGCGAGTGGTCAGAAGCTAAAGGCGCATTGAAGCGGGTTCCGCTGACTACTGGCTACCGACTACTGAACTACTGCTTTTTGAGGTGACATCATGAATCGATTGGACAGTGTTGACAGCGCGCAGTTGCGCACGGACATCCCGGCCTTCTCGCCGGGCGACACGGTGCGCGTGCACGTGCGCATCAAGGAGTCGGAGACGAAGGAGCGCCTCCAGGCGTTCGAGGGCGTGGTCATCGCGCGCACGGGCGGCGGCATCCGCGAGACCTTCACGGTGCGCAAGACCAGCTTCGGCGTCGGCGTCGAGCGCATCTTCCCCATCCACGGCCCCGTCATCGGCAAGGTCGAGCTGCTTCGCCGCGGCCGCGTCCGCCGCGCGAAGCTCTACTACCTGCGCAACCTGCGCGGCAAGGCGGCGCGCATCAAAGAGCTGGACACGCGCAGGGCCAACGCCGGCAGCAGCGGCCAGGCGCAGGGCGCCTCGGCCTCCAACAAGAGCAAGTAGCTCGTTATTGATGGGTGATGGGTGATGGGAAACGGCCTCCGCTTTTTCTCATCACCCATCACTCATCACCGGCTTCCCATGAAGAGGCGGCGCGAGTCACTCATCCACACGCTGTTCGAGGAGGAGGCGCGCGGCTCGGGTTACGGGCGCGTGGCCGGACTCGACGAGGTGGGGCGCGGGGCGCTGGCCGGGCCGGTGGTCGCGGCGGCGGTCATCCTCGACCCCGACGCCCCCACGCCCGAGGGCCTGGACGACTCGAAGAAGCTGACCGCCTTGCAGCGCGAGCGCATCGCGGAGGAGCTGCGGCGGACGGCCGTCTGCTACGCCTACGGGCTCGTCGGCCCCGAAGAGATAGACGCCACAAACATCCTCATCGCCACGCGGCGCGCGATGTTGCAGGCTTTAGAGAAGCTGCAACCGTGCGCCGATTTTCTTCTCATCGACGCGCTCCAACTGCGCGAATCTCCCCTGCCGCAGAAGGCCATCATCCGGGGCGACTCGGCCTCGGCCTCCATCGCCGCCGCCTCCGTCCTCGCCAAGACCTACCGCGACGCGCTCATGCGCGACTACGACGCGCACTTCCCCCACTACGGCTTCGCGCGCCACGTCGGCTACGGCACGCGCGACCACTGGGCCGCGCTCAAAGCCCACGGCTGCTGCCCCATCCACCGACGCTCCTTCCGAGGCGTCGTGGGCGAAGAAGTAGACAGTAGACAGTAGTCAGTAGAAAAACAGAGGCGGCGCGACTCAGCCTTCGGGCCGAACGCGCCGCCTATTGCTGGCTACTGGCTACTGACTACTGTTTTATCGCACGCGGCCCATCAGGCGGCGCAGCGTGGGGATGAGCGCCGCGAGGACGCCGGTGGCGATGAGGAGGCCGACGGCGATGCCGCCGTAGAGGCGGACGAGCGTGCCGGGGCTCGCGGCGTCGAAGAAGCCCGAGAGGTAGCCGGCGAGCTTGCTCCCGAGCGAGGCGGCGAGGAACCACACGCCCATCATGATGCCGACGAGCTTCAGCGGCGCGAGCTTCGTCACCAGGCTCAGGCCGACCGGGCTCAGGCATATCTCGCCGACCACTTCGAGGAAGTAGAGGCCGACCAGCCACAGCGGGCTGACCTTGCCGTAGGCGGTGAGCGCCGCCGCCGGGATCATCAGCAGGTAGGCCAGCCCGATGAAGAGCATCCCGAGCGTGAACTTGGCCGGGCTCGAAGGCTGGCGGTCGCCCATCCGCGCCCAGATGATCGAGAAGAGCGGCACGAGCATGATGACGTAGAACGGCGTCAGCGACTGGAGCCAGCTCGAAGGGAAGGTGTAGCCGAAGAACTGCGTGTCGACGAGCCTCGCGGCGAAGAGGTTGAGGCTCGCGCCTTTCTGCTCGTAGGCGGCCCAGAAGAGGATCGTGAAGAAGAAGAAGATGAAGATGGCGGCGATGCGCTTCCAGTCGCCGCGCGTGAGCTTCTGGCCGGCCGCCTCCGCCCCCTCGGTTCCGCCGCCCACGACGCCCCCCGCCTCGTCGAGCCTCCGCTCCGCCTGGCGCAGCCGCCCGCGCTGCAAGAGGAAGACGACGAGCCCGAGCATCATCCCGACGCCGGCCGCGCCGAAGCCCCAGTGCCAGCTCGACGCCGGGTCGAAACCCTGCGAGGCGAGGAAGCCCTTGAAGCCCGCGCTCTGCGCGAGGTAGCCGCACACCAGCGGCGCGAGCACCGCGCCGATGTTGATGCCCATGTAGAAGATCGAGAACCCGCTGTCGCGGCGCGGGTCGTTCTCCCTGTAGAGGCTCCCGACCATCGCGCTGATGTTGGGCTTGAGCAGACCCGTGCCGATGGCGATGAGCGCCATGCCCGAGTAGAAGGTGGTGGTCGAACGGAAGACCATCGTGAAGTGGCCGCAGGCGATGACGATGCCGCCGAGGAGCACGGCCAGCCTCGCCCCCAGCCACCTGTCCGCCACCAGCCCGCCGGGCAGCGCCGTCAGGTAGACCGACATCGTGTAGGTGCCGTAGATCGACGCCGCGTCCTTCACGTCGAACCCGAGCCCCCCCTGCGCCGCCGGCGCCACCATGTAGAGCACGAGGATGGCGCGCATCCCGTAATAGCTGAAACGCTCCCACAGCTCCGTAAAGAAGAGCGTCGTCAAGCCCCTCGGGTGCCCGCCGAGGCCCCCAACGTCCCGCACGGCCTCGACCGCCTCCTGCGGCGGCCGGTCGATTGCTTCACTCATGATTAGGAAGAAAGTCTCCGTTCCGTAGTGGCTGTTAGAACGTTGTACCTGCGACGTAACGCGAGGTGCTAACATACTTAACGCGGCGGGTTATGGCAACACAACTTTCCAAAAATCAGGTTGACCGCCTCGGCGACCGCCTGCGCGAGGGCCACATCACCGAGGCCGACCTGCGCCTCCTCGACCAATATCGCCGCGCATTCTCCGAGGCTTACGAGGGCGTCGTTGAAGCTATTCGGAACGAGTTAGGACTTGAGCCGACCGGCCGGCCGGCAAAGTCAACCACCTCCATCTCCGATAAGCTACGCCGCGAGAGCATTCGCCTCAGCCAAATCCAAGACATCGCTGGCTGTCGGTTGATTGTGGCCGACATCGCCGCCCAAGACTTGGTCGTCCAATCACTCGCAAGCCTCTTCGAGCACCCCACCGTCGGCGACCGCCGCGAGAAACCCAGCCACGGCTACCGCGCCGTCCACGTCATCGTCAACGCTCATGACAGGCTAATCGAGATACAAGTTCGGACTGCGCTGCAACACCTATGGGCAGAACTCTCGGAGAAGTGCTCTGATATTGTAGACCCAGCAGTAAAATACGGTGGAGGGGATAAGGATATTAGGGAAATTCTTGATGAGACATCTTTCTTGGTTGCAGAGCAGGAGAGGCTTGAAACAAGAGCCGCCAACTTGGCAGCGCAGGTAGACTCAGAAGATGAATCTGACGAGTCTAAAAAGCAGGTGCTTATAGATGTCAAAGTTAAATTGCGAAAACTCCGGCAAAATTTAGTTCAAAATCTTCGTGATAGTATGGAGTTTGTAGAAAAGCTTAAAGGAGAAGGTGATGATATTTCTGATTGAGTATGACCGCAGTCAGGGCCGCATAATCACCTTTCAAGCCTTTAAGGATGCAGACCGCGTGTGGGCCGAAGACGCGCGGCTTCAGTTAGAGCTTGAACTTAATCGTCTTGGGACAGAGCGCGAGGTAGTTTTGCTTGAGGCCGCGAGCGAAGGGGCTTTGCGGCGCACGCACCGACGTTACTTTGAAGATTTAGCCGAACTAGCGAACTCGCCTGCCTGAGAATCCTTTAACTGTGCACATAGCGATTGACGCGCACTCGGTGGGGACGGGGTTGGCTGGGAACGAGACGTACGCGGCCAATCTCGTCGAGGCGCTGGCGGAGGTCGATGGGGAGAACCGTTACACGGTCTACGTGACGAGGCCGGAGGCCGAGGCGCGGTTCGGGGGGCGTTGGCCGAACGTCTCGGTGCGGCGGACGCTGCCGCACACGCCGCTGGTGAGGATACCGCTGACGCTGTCGGCCGAGCTGCGCAGGCGGCCCGTGGACTTGCTCCACGTGCAGTACACCGCGCCGCCGCTCGCGCCGTGCCCCCTCGTCGCCACCGTCCACGACCTCTCCTTCGAGCACCTTCCCGAAACTTTCAAGCGCCGGAGCCGTGTACAACTCAGGCTCACGGTGCGCGCGACCGCGCGGCGCGCGGCGCACGTCATCGCGCCTTCGGAGTACACGCGGCGCGACCTCCTGGAGACCTACGGGCTCGACCCCGGGCGCGTGACGGCGATACCGCTGGCCGTCTCGCCGCACTTCCGCCCCGTCGATGACGCGGAAGAATTGGCGCGCGTGCGGAGGCTGTACGGCATCGCGGGCGAGTACGTGCTGGCCGTGGGCTCCATCCAGCCGCGGAAGAATCTGGGGCGGCTCGTGCGCGCCTATTCGGCCTTGCGCCGCGCGCGCGGGAGGAGTAATCTGCCGCAACTGGTGCTCGTCGGCAAAAATGCTTGGCTCTACGGAGAGACGTTGAGGGCGGTTGAGGCGGAAGGTCTCGGCGACTCGGTCGTCATGACCGGCTACGTGCGGGAAGGCGATTTGCCCGCGCTGTACACGGGGGCGCTCTGCTTCGCCTACCCCTCTTACTTCGAGGGCTTCGGCCTGCCGCCGCTCGAAGCGATGAGCTGCGGCGCCCCCGTCCTGACGGGGAACCTGACGAGCCTGCCCGAGGTGGTCGGCGACGCGGGGCTGACGGTTGACCCCTTCGACGCCGAAGCGCTGGCCGGCGGCCTCGCGCGGCTCATTGACGACGCCGCCCTGCGCGCCGAACTCCGAGAGCGTGGGCTGAAGAGGGCGCGCGGCTTCGACTGGCGGGACACGGCCCGCATGACCTTGCAGGTTTACAGGAGAGTGATGAGTGACGGGTGATGGTTGATAAGAAAAAGGCGGCCGGTCTCTCTTATCACCCATCACGCATCACGCATCACTTATCACTTAATGAGAATCGCCATTCTGGGGACGAGGGGGATTCCCGCCAGCTACGGGGGGTTCGAGACTTTCGCCGAGCAGCTCTCGACGCGGCTGGTCGCGCGCGGGCACGACGTGACCGTCTACTGCCGCGCGCACTACGTCAGCCCGCGGCAGATCGAGTACAAGGGCGTCCGCCTCAAGGTGCTCCCGACCATCCGCCACAAGTACTTCGACACGGTGGTTCACGCCGGCCTCTCCGCCTTCCACGCCGCGTCTTTGGGCCGCTTCGACGCCGCGCTCATCTGCAACGCCGCCAACGCGCCCTTCGCGCCAGTCCTGCGCGCCTCGGGCACGCCCGTCGCCATCAACGTTGACGGGCTCGAACACAAGCGCCGGAAGTGGAACTGGCTGGGGAAGAACTACTACCGCGTGGCCGAGCGCCTGTCGGTCTGGCTGCCGAACGAGACGGTGACCGACGCGCGCGTCATACAGGACTACTACCTCGCCAAGTACAGGGCGCGCTCGACGATGATCGCCTACGGCGCGGAGGTCGAGCGCCGCACGGACCGCACGGCCGTCACGCGCTGGGGCGTCGAGCCCAACCGCTACGTCCTCTACGTCTCGCGGCTTGAGCCCGAGAACAACGCCGAGATGGTCATCGAGGCGTTCCGCCGCGTGCGCACGCCGCAGAAGCTCCTCGTCGTCGGCGACGCGCCCTACGCGCACGAGTACATCGCGCACCTGCGCTCGCTGGCGCGGCGCGACCGGCGCATCGTCTTCACCGGCTTCGTCTTCGGCGACGCCTACCGCTCGCTCCAGCAGAACGCATACTGCTACGTCCACGCGACGGAAGTCGGCGGCACGCACCCGGCGCTCCTGGAAGCGATGGGCTACGGCAACTGCGTGCTCACGCTCGCGACGCCCGAGAACGTCGAGGTGACGGGCGACGCAGCCATACACTACCGCGACGCTAACGACCTCGCGGCGCAGTTGCAGAGAGTCCTGCGCGGCGGCGCGGTCGTCAACCAGTACCGGCAGCGCGCGCAGGCGCGCATCCGCGAGCGCTACGACTGGGAGCACGTCGTCGTCGAGTACGAGCGCCTCTTCGCGCGCATGGCCGGCGTCGAGCCGCCCGCGCCCGCCACGGCCCCCGCCCACCCGGAGCCGTCCGCCGCCAAGGTCACGCAGGACGAGCCGGTGTTGAAGAATACCCGGGCCTAAAAGCCGGGGGCGCGGGCACACTGGCCCGCGTGAGCGCCGCAGGCGCGAAGAAGAAGAGCCGCCTTACCTCAATCCTGAAGTAAGGCGGCTCTAAGTTTTCGGGCTTTCGTGCTCAAGCGGGCCAGTGTGCCCGCGCCCCCAGGGGGTTGGCCCGGCCGACGTTGAGGGCGCGTTGTAAATCGCGTTAGAGCTTGATTGACTTAACGTCCGCGGGCTTGGCGAAGAGCGAGTCGGGGACGGCGGTGTTGACTTCGACCTTGTCGTAGTTGACGCGGCTCGTCTGGACGCCCGCGCGGTAGTGGTCTATGACGTAGGGGAAGCGCACCGCGCCGACCGAGATGAACTGCGCGTAGCGATCCTCCTCCTCGACCGTCTCGCCCTCGGCGTTCGGCCGCTTGTAGACGACCTTCGACGGCAGCCCCTCGCGCGCGTCGAACTCGAACTCCACCTCGAAGCCGTCCGCGTAGGAGAGCCGCACGACCTCGTTGCGGCGCGCGAGACCCGCCTCGCGCCGGCCGACGTAGGCGAGCGACGCGCCCTCCGCGCGCCACCAGCCGCGCAGGACGTTGTCCACGCTCGTCCGCATCACGGTGCGGAAGTCGGCCGCCTGCTCGGGCGTCACGTCGGTGAGCAGTTTTTTCTTGCCGTCGAAGAGCCAGCCGGTGTCGCCCGTGTTGACCTGGACGGAGCGGCCGGCCGCGCCCTTGAACTCCGTGCGCTCGCGGTCGGGGAAGACGAGGTAGTCGCGGAAGGTTGAGGGGATGCCGCCGACGCCGTCGCGGAACTGCGTGTAGTACCCCTGCGAGACGACCGAGCGCACGCCGAGGTAAGCCGCGCCGCCCAGCGCCTCGACCGCGCGCGCGACGACCGCCTGCGCCTTCTCGTCGACCTTCGCCGCCTGTGACTTAGGCGCGTCGGACTTCGGAGCCTGCGCCGCCGGCTTCGCGCCGTCCTGCGCGCGCACCGAGTTCGAGGGGGCGTGCGTGAAGAGTGAGAGCGCCGCGAGACAGGCCGGCGCGACAAGGTGGAGCTTCTTTCTCATGGCGAAATTTATAAATGCTCGCGGGGAGGGAAGGCAAACGCCGCGAAGGCCCCGGCTGTGTTCAGCCGGGGCCTTCGCG
>DASWNR010000299.1:0-7682 GCA_036399155.1 Pyrinomonadaceae bacterium | reverse complement strand
CCGAAGGCCAGAGGATGCGCACGGCGTCTACGGAAGCGCGCTGACCCAGACCGAAGACCACGTCCGACGGCGCGGGCGCGGGGCTGGCCGAATAGCTTTCGAGCTTCTGCTGAAGGCTGCCGGCCCGCACCTCGACCTTAGCGCCCACGCCGCCGCGGTTGCTCACCTTGCCCGCGAGCGACACGCGCAGCGAGCGATTTTTGTTTCCGCCCTCGTTGCGCGCGACGACGAGGCCGCCCGGCTTGCCCTGCCGCCTCGCGCCGATAATCAGGTCGCCGTCGCCGTCGCCGTCGAGGTCGCCCGACACAAACCCGTACGGGTTGTCCCCGGCCTCGGGGAACAGGCCGCGCGCGGCCCGCTCGCTCACGTCCGTCCAGCCGTCGCCGGTGTTGCGCAGCACGCGCAGACCCTTCGCCCCGGCGGCGACGAGGTCGAGCAGCCCGTCGTTATCGTAGTCGATGAACTGCGCGCCCAACTCACCGCCGGCCGCCGACGCCGGGGCGGGGCTCAGGCGGAAGCGCCCCTTGCCGTCGCTCAAGGCGAACTCGCCGTCGCCCTTCTCCCGCGCGAAGTAGAAATCGGTAAAGCCGTCCTTGTTCACGTCGCCCGCGGCGACCGCGCCGTTCATCCCGCCCTTCCCGACGAGCCCCACGTCGGCCGCCACGTCGCGGAACGTGCCGTCGCGCAGATTCTTCCAGAGCGCGGGCGGGCCGCCGTCGCCGACGACGAGCAGGTCGACGTCGCGCCGGTTGTCGAAGTCGGTCGGCACGACGGCCAACGCCACCCCGTTCCCGGCGGTCACTTTCGACGCCGCCGACACGTCCGCGAACGTCCCGTCTCCGTTGTTACGCAGCAGCAGGTTCCGGGCGGGCGCGGCTCGATTGACGGCGTCCGGCACCGGCGGCCCCTTCGTGATGTCGAGCCCGGAGCCGGCGAAGACGTCGAGGTCGCCGTCGTGGTCGAGGTCGACGAACGCGGCCGCGGTCGGCATGTGCTGTTGGGGCGGGATGCGCGCGGCGGCCGTCACCTCGCGGAAGCGCCCGCCGCCTTCGTTGCGGTAGAGGGCGAGCCCGGAACCTAGTATCAGGAGGTCGGGCCTTTCGTCGTTGTCGTAGTCGCCCGCCACCGCGTCGAGCCCCGCGCCCCTGACGCCCTCGACGAACAGCCCCGACTCGGCCGTCACGTCGGCGAACTTGCCGCCGTCGTTGCGGAAGAGTCTCCGGCCGTCGGCGACGAAGAGGTCGAGGTCTGCGTCCGAGTCGAAGTCGAAGAGGAGCGCGCGGCCGGCCCCGATGCTCGCCCCGCCCGCCCCGGGGAAGTAGTCCGCGGTCGCGTCCGCGAAGGCGACTTCGGGCACGCGCCTGTCAACCACGTCCGGCTCCGCGCCGGTCGAGACGAGCGCCTCGGCGTAGCGACCCTGTTCGAGGTAGTTGGTGCCGACGGTCGTCGCCGCGCCGCTCGCGCGCAGCGCCTGAAACTGCTGCATCAGACGCTGCCCCTCCTCGCGCTGCCCCGAACGCAGGAGCGCCGTCCCGAGGTTGTAGAGCGCCGTGCCGTTGTAGGGCTCCTCTTCGAGCGCGACGCGCAGCGCCGCGGACGCCTCCGCGTACTTGCGCTGCTGCGCGTAGAGCTGGCCGAGGTTGACGTTCGCGCCCACGTCGCGCGAATCAACTTTGAGCACGCGCCGGAAGGCCGCGGCGGCGTCCTCGACGCGGTTCTGCTGGCGCGCGATGAGGCCGAGGACGTAGGCGGGCTGCGGCGCGTTGGGCGAGAGGGCGGCCGCGGCCTCCGCCTCTTTTTGAGCGCCCGCGAGGTCGGGCACGTTGAAGAGCGCGATGGCGAGGTTCGTGCGCGCGAGCGCGAGCTTCGGGTCGAGCGCGAGCGCGCGGCGGAAGGCGTCGGCCCCCTCCCTGTGCTTGAACTGTTCGAGCAGCGCCACGCCGAGGTTGTTGGCGCGGTAAGCCTCCTCGCGCGCGGCCCCGCCGCCCGGCATCTGCGCCGGAGCCGACGCCGCTCCGGGCCGGCGCGACGAAGAGGCGTGGGCGGCGAGGACGGCCGCGAAGGCGACGAGCAGGAGACGGCGGAACGGCTTCATATGACTTCCCTCATGTTCTAGCGGCCCCGCGGCGCGCTCGCCGCATTCGCCGCGTTCGCCGGGGCCGGCGTCGGGCTCGGGGTCGCGGGCGGCGCGGCGCGGGCGAAGACTATCGGCTCGGTCTTGACGACGCCCTGCCCCTCCTGAACGACGAGCAGTTGGTTGGCCCTCACCTGCTGGACGGCCGCCTTCTCGCCGCTCGGCCAGACGATATCCAAGGTGAAGATGCGGTCGGTGCCGTCGGGCCTGCCGAGGCCCAGCGTGAGCGTCGTCTCGCTCTGCGAGGCGTAGCTCGAACCCGTCCGCACGGCGTTGCGCGTCGTGAAGCCCCCGGCGCCCGAGACGGTGACGCGCGCGCCTATCGCGTCGCGGTTCGAGCGCGAGCCGACGAGCTTAACTTTCAACACGTCGTTCTGGTTCGCGTTGTCGTTGCGGTAGAGGCGCGCGGGGCCGCCGTTGGCCGTCACCAGCAGGTCGAGGTCGCCGTCGTTGTCGTAGTCGCCGTAGGCCGCGCCGCGCCCGACGACCGCCCGACCCAGAGAGCGCCCGACGCGCGAAGTCACTTCTTCAAACTTCTTCCGGCCGAGGTTGCGGAACAGGTGCGGCGGCTGCGCGTAGCGGACGCGCGGCTGCACCTTCTGTATGTCGTCGGAGACGTGGCCGTTGACGGCGAACACGTCGAGCAGGCCGTCGAGGTCGTAGTCGAAGAAGAAGGTGGCGAAGGTTAGAGACTGCTCGGACATCTTGCCGATGCCGGAGGCGCGCGCCTCGTCCGTGAAGAGGCCGCCGCCGTCGTTGTGGTAGAGCGCCATGCTCTCCGACGTGAAGTTGCCGATGACCAAGCTCTGCCGGCCCGAGCCGTCGTAGTCGGCCGCGTCCACGCCCATCCCTGCGCGCGCCGCGCCCGACTCTCCGAAGGCGACGCCCGCGGTCAGGGCCTCGTCGGTGAAGGTGCCGTTGCCGTTGTTCTTGTAGAGCCTGTTCGGCTCGGTGTCGTTGGCGACGAAGAGGTCTGTGAAGCCGTTGTCGTCGTAGTCGAGCAGCGCGACGCCCAGAGACTTGCTCGTCGGGTCGCTGAGCCCCGCGCGCTCGGTGACGTTCTCGAAACTGCCGTTGCCGCGGTTGTGGTAGAGCGTCGGGCTCTGACCCTTGTACTTCTGCGGCGTGCAGTAGGACTTGCTCGTCCCGTCGAGCGTGCAGTGAACGTCCGTCTCGGGCGACCACTCGACGTAGTTGGCGACGAAGAGGTCGAGCTTTCCGTCGCGGTCGTAGTCGAACCACGCCGCAGAAGTCCCGAACCCGGGGTCGCCGACGCCCGCGCGCGCCGTCACGTCCTGAAACTTGCCGCCGCCCGCGTTGCGGTAGAGTTTGTCGGGGCCGACGGCGGTGATGAAGACGTCGACGTTCCCGTCGTTGTCGTAGTCGCCGACCGCGCAGCCGATGCCGTAGAGGTTCGAGGCGAGCCCCGACTCGCGCGTCACGTCGCGGAAGGTGCCGTCGCCGTTGTTTCTGTAGAGCGCGGACGATGTGGCCGGTCCCTTGTTCTCGGGCCAATTCGTCGAGTTGACGAGCAGCACGTCGAGCCACCCGTCGTTGTCGTAGTCGAGGAAGGCCGCGCCCGCGCCGAGGGTCTCGGGCAGGTACTTCTTGCCGGCCGCGCCGTTGTTGTGTTTGAAGCGTATGCCGGCCTCGGCCGTCACGTCCGCGTACTCGACGGGGCCCGCGGGGCGCGGCGCGAGCGCGGGGCTCGGGCTGGGGCTCGCGCCCGGCGTCAGGCCCGCGACCGCCCCCGCCTCGGGCGCCTGGGGCGCGACCGTGGGATTCTGCGTCGGGTCCTGCCTGCACCCGTTGGCCAGCACGGCGAGCGACAGGACGATTGCTGCGGTTACTAGGGTGGGACGGCGCGTCCGGGGGGTGTGCATCTTAGAATTTGAAAATTCGAGTTTGAAATTTGAGATTATTTAGAGCCACGCCGCGAGGTCAGGTAAATCTCGACGAGGTTGGCGGCGGGGCCGACGACGAAGAGCGCGTAGTAGGGCGCGTGGACGTTCTCGGCGAGCCGCAGCAGCATCTCGGCCAGCGCGACGAGGAAGCCAACGAACGCCTGCGCCCGCTTCGACGAGCGCACGGTCGTCTTCGGATCCGTGATCATGAAGAAGATGAAGAGCTGGTACATCGGCCCCGTAATCGGCGCGGCCTCCGCGAGGAACGAGTGTCCCGTCAGCAGACTTCTCAAGTACGCGAAGGCGAAGAACGAGGCGACGTACGTGAAGGTGATGTGAATCCGCCCGACGTGGTAGGTGATGACCGCGCCGAGCGCCCAGATGACGAGCATCGGCCAGAGGTTGTTGCCCCACTGCACGCTCAGGGTCGAGTAGGCCCACGGCGCGATTATCAGCATCACGGCGATGCCGAAGTTCGAGGGGTTCCAGATGTGGCGGTCGCGCACGCGCAGGACGTACTTCGACGTAATCGAGATGGCGCTGCACAGCGCGAAGGGCCAGGCGTAGGGTGAGCGCGTGAGGATGCCGACGCTGATGCCCGAGATGTATGCGCTCGCAAGGTGCGGCCACTTCCCCGTGAGCAGCCGGCCCAATACGAGTTCGAGCGCGACGGCCGTCACGATGGCCAGCGCCGTCATCGCGTAGCTCTCCAGGATGCCGTAGGTCAACTGCCCGACGAGCAGGATGAGCGTGATGAAGACGGGCGCGACGAACCGGCTGTCGACGCCGAAGAGTTTGGGCGGCTGCTTCGCCGCCACCGCGGGGGGCGCGACGGGCACGGCTGATACTGTCGTGCTGCTCATAACTTGACCCCGAAATTCGGCGCGAAAATCAAGCCTCTTTCACGCGGTGAACCGTGCCCGTGGCGGGCGCTTCGATAATCTGGACTCGCCCGGAGGGCCAGCGGATTTGAACGCGCCCGACGCGCGCGCCCTTGCCCAGCCCGAAGTGCAGCGGGCGCTGGTTCTGCGCGCAGAAGCCGTTGCCGCCCGAGACCTCCTGCACCTGCTCCTGTCCGTTCCAGTAGACGCGCACCTGCGCGCCGACCGCCGAGCGGTTGCTCGCCGTGCCTTCGAGGTCGAACCCGACCCACTCGTTCCCGCGCGCGACCGTGTTCCTGTAGACGAGGAGCGGCCCGCGCTGGTTCGCCACCACCACGTCGAGCACGCCCCGGTTCCAGAGGTCCGCGAGCACGACCGAGCGGCCGTCGAAGGTGTCGCGCGCGCCGATTGTCTGCGCGACCTCTGCGAAGCGCCCCGCGCCGTCGTTCAGCCAGACGCGCTTCTGCTGGTAGCCCGAAAGGCTCCGCCCCTCCATCGGCGGCCAGTTCGCCGCGTCCGAGATGATCCGAGAGTTGCCGCCCGCTATCTTCGAGAAGTCGTACCAGTAGTTCGACCCCTTCTCCAGAGAGACGTAGCCGTTGACGAGATACAGGTCGAGCGCGCCGTCGTTGTTGAGGTCGCCGAACTGCGCGCCGAAGCTCCACCCGCCGAGTTCCACGCCCATCTCTTCGGCGAGGTTGTCGTACTTGAGGCCGTCGCCCGCGGTGCCCTCGCGCGGCACCCAGAGGTTGTTGCCCTGCACGAGCACGCCGTCCTCCGAGATGTTAGAGACGTAGGCGGCGAACGCGCCGCGGTTGAGGATGTCGCCGAACGAGATGTTCATCCCGCTCTTGGGCGCGAAGCCGACGCCGGTCGCCTCGCCCGCGTCGCGGAAGCGCCCGCGCCCGTCGTTGAGGAAGAGTTCCGAGACGCCGTAGTCGTTGGCGATGAAGAGGTCGGGGTAGCCCGTCCCGCGCAGATCGGCCGCCGCCGAGGCGAGCGCCCAGCGGCGCGTGTCGATGCCGGCGGCCGCGGTCACGTCCTCGAACGTGCCGTCGCCGCGACCTTTCAAGAGGTACTTGCGCCCGCCGTTGCGCGCGTACTCGAAGCTCTCGGGCATCATCCTCGTGTCTTTGAGGCGCCAGAGGTTCACGTCCTCCGGGTAGTAGCCGCCGAGGAAGATGTCGAGGCGGCCGTCGCGGTCGTAGTCGAACCAGAGGGCCGTGTTCGCGTTGACCCAGGCGGGAAGACCCGCCCTCTCCGTCACGCGCGTGAAGCCCTTGCCGCCGTCGTTGTGGAAGAGTTCGGGGCGGCCCCACTTGTAGAGGAAGAGGTCTTCGTAGCCGTCATTGTCGTAGTCGCCCCAGACCGCGCCCATCGAGACGCCAGTCCCGGCGCCGTTCACGTCCGCCACGCCTACTTGCGCGGCCACGTCCGCGAACGAGCCGTCGCCGCCGTTTCTGTAGAGGGCGTTGCGGCTCCCCTCGCCGCTGTTCGTCGCGTAGAGGTCTTGCCAGCCGTCGCGGTCGAAGTCCACGACGGAGACGGCCGCGCCCATCGAGGCGACCTGCGGCATGATGTGTTCGAGCTTCGCGTCGAGCCGCGGCGCGGTGTGCGTGAAGTCGATGCCCGCCGACTTCGAGACCTCTTCCAGACGGAAGCCGTAGCGCGCGAGCGCCACGTCGCCCGCGCGGAGGGTCTGCGCGCCCGCGCGCGCCGCGCCATCACCCTGCCACCGCCTGATGGCGAACGGCGTCGCGAGCTGCGCGGCGAAGAAGAGGATGAGCAGGCCGCGTGCGATGGGACTCTTACGCATCTATGCTTTAATTTCAGATTTCAGATTTCAAATTCCCGTGCGGTCACCTCGCCCACAGCCCGCCCTTGAAAAGACGGGGAGTGACGTAGCGAGTGTGGAAGTTCTGCCAGTCCTGCGGGTGGCGTCGGTAGACCGGGTCGTCTTCGAGACGTGTCGGGGCCGTAGTGTAATACTCCTTATCGCGCGACGGCAAAGGCAGCACCGTCTTCGAGAACTCGGAGTTGTAGTCGCCGTCCTTGATCCACCCGTTGCCGACGAGCACGTAGTCGCGCGCCCAGCCCGCGGGCGGCGGTGTCGTCTCCGCGAAGCGCAGCAGCAGCTCGTCGCCGGCGTTGGCGATGACGACGCGGTCGTCGGTCTCCGCGAGCAGCTCGCGCACGTCGCCGAAGCGCGTGTAGTAGCCGACGAGGTCGCGCCAGCGCTGCCCCGTCGAGGCGATGCGGCCGTAATCGGGCGTCTCGGGCGAAGACGGCCCGGCGCTCCTCATCTCCGAGAAGCCTCGGAAGCGCAGCTCGGCGGACGCCGGCGCGAGCGTCTGAATCTTCGCGGGCTCGCCCGAGCCCGCCCCCGCCCATTCGAGCGCGTCCCAGAAAATCTCCATGTTGGTGCGCAGCCGCAGACGGCGCGGCGCACCCGGTTTGAAGACATCTTTAAGGTCAACGAGAATCGTCTTGTTCTTCCCCGCCGGGAAGCCCAGGTCGGGCTTCGCGACGGCCCAGCCGCCCCGCCCGTCGGCGACTTCGAGACTCAGGCCGCGCGGCGTCGGCCGGCTCCCCTGACTGATGGCGACGTTGATGGACGCGTCGGTCGGGTGTAGCCAGCCGTGCGCGACGAGCCAGAGCGGCCCCCCGCGCGGCGCGTCGTCGTCAAGCTCAAGCTCGACGTAGTGGTCGCGCGTCACGCCCTGATGCGAGCCGCGCCCGAAGGTGTCGAGGTGTCGGCCGTCG
>DASWNR010000298.1:0-23209 GCA_036399155.1 Pyrinomonadaceae bacterium | reverse complement strand
GCGTCGCGCCCGCGCTCGCCCCGCAGGAACGGGCGGACGAGCGGGTTTATCTCATCGACGCGGCTCACATTCTTCACGTCCGTGTCCAGCTCGTAGCGCAGCCCGAGGTTGAGCGTGAGCGACGGCGAGACGCGCCAGTCGTCGTGAAAGTACGCGGCGACGTATGAGTTGTTCGCGTCGTGGATACTGAGCGAGCGGCCGGGGAAGGCGCTGCGGAGCGTGACGGCGAAGAGCAGGTCGTTGTCGTCCACGCGGCCGTCGCCGTCGCGGTCGAAGTCGGGGAAGTCCTCTATCAGCTCGACGCGCCCCTCGCGGAAGACATCCAGGTCGAAGCCCGCGAGCACGCGCTGGAACTCGCCGCCCGCGTGGAGCGTGTGGCCGCCGCGCACGGTCGTGAAGTTGTCCGCGAACTGGAAGCGGCGCTGCTTCGTCGCCTGCGGCACGCGGAAAGACGAGCCGTCCTGAATGGAGGGGAACGTGAGCTGCGCCCCCGGCGCGACCGGCGCGGTGACGTTCGAGAAGGTCGAGTAGCTGAAGTTGAACTCGTTGGCGCTGTAGGGCGAGAGGGTGCGCGAGTGGCGCGCCATCAGCGAGTGCGTGCGGTTGCGCGCCGCCTGCCGCTGCGAGGCCGAGCCGATGGAGCGGACGAGCGTGCTGGCGGCCACGTCCTCCTCGCGCTGGACGGAGTAGCGGAAGGTGAATGTGTCCGTGTCGGCCGGCTGCCAGTCGAGCCGCGCGGTCGAGAGCAGGTCGTCGAGCGGCGCGTCGGCGAACGAGCGCGTGATGGTGCGGCGCGCCACGTCGCGCGCGCCGACGAGCACCGCGCCGTCCTGGTTGCGGTATTCGAGCGAGCCGAAGAACCACGCCCTGTCTTTTTTGACCGGCCCGCCGAGCGTGAACGAATACTGCTCGCGGTCGAAGGGCGGCTCCTCGCCGACGGTGCGGTCGAGCGTCGCGGGCAAGCCCTGGAAAAGACTCCCGCGGAAGAAGCCCGCGGCCGAGCCGTGCAACTCGTTCGTCCCGGACTTGGTCACGATGTTGATGACCGACGAGCCCGAGCGCCCGAGACGCGCGTCGAAGCGGTTGGTGGCGACCTGAAACTCCTGCACCGCGTCCTGCGAGACGTTCTGCAACGCGCCGCCGACCACGTCGTCGTTCGTGTCGGCGCCGTCCACGGTGACGCTGCCGCCGCGCCCGAGCTGCCCGGCCGACGAGACGACGACCGTGTTGGTCTTCGTCGGGTCGAAGTTCGGCGCGGGCGCGTTGCCCGGCGTCAGCAGCGCGAGTTCGAGGAAGTTGCGGCCGTTCAACGGCAGGCTCTCGATCTCGCGCCGGCCGATGACCGTGTCCACCTTCGAGGACGTGGTGTCCACGAGCAGCGCGCCCCCGCCGTCGGCGACGACCGTCACCACGTCCACGCCCGCGACCTCAAGACCCAAATCCAACGTCTGACTCTGACCCACCCGCAGCTCGACGCCCGACCGCGCCGCCGTCTTGAACCCCTTCGACTCGGCGCGCACCTCGTAGACGCCGGGCGGGAGGTTCGCGAGCGTGTAAGCGCCCTCGTCGTCCGTCAGCGTCTCGCGCGCGGCCCCGGTCGGCGGGTGGACGGCCGTCACCTTCGCGCCGACGACGACCGCGCCCGCCGGGTCGCGCGCCGTGCCGCGCAGCGTCGCCGACGCCGACTGTCGCGCCGGCGCGGGCGCCGGCGCCCAGAGCAGGAGTGCCGCGCAGACCGCCACGGCGGCGGCCGACTGCCGTATCTTTTTTCTCATCTGTGTCGCCTTGTTCTGCGGACGGGTGCGGATGGGAAAACGTGACGGCGTATTACCACACAACTCGGCGGCGGTGTCACGGGCGTTTAGTTGGAGCCGCGTCCCCAACTTTAGTTTGAGTCGCGGTTCGGGTCGCCAACTTTAGTTTGCGGCGGCGCGTTGCGCCGAGGCGACGATTCGGGAAGAATCGACGGCGGACGATGCCCAGAGTCAGCCTCATCATCCCGACCTTCGACCGGCCGCACATGCTGGCGCGCTGCGTCGAGAGCGCGCTCGCGTCGGGCGCGTCGGTCGAAGTCATCGTCGTGGACGACGCCTCGACCGACGCGACGGCCGAGGTCTGCCGCCGCCTCGGGGGGATAACTTACGTGCGGCTGGAGCACAACCAGGGCGTGGCCGGCGCGCGCAACACGGGGCTGCTCGCCTCGACGGCCGACTACGTCGCCTTCCTCGACGACGACGACCTGCGGCTGCCCGGCTCGCTCGACTTGCAGCTCTCGCTCCTCGAAGCCCGCCCCGAAGCGGCCTTCGTCGCGGGCGGCGTCGTGCTCGCCGACCAGAATCTGGTGCCGACCGGCGAGACGGCCGTCCCGCGCGCCGAGAGCGGCGACGTGTTCTGGCAGGTGGTCGAGCTGGGCGTCCACCTCATCCCGTCCTCGGTCGTCGTGCGCAAAGCCTGTCTGTTCGAGGTCGGGCTCTTCGACCGCCGCACCCCCGGCACGGACGACTGGGACATGTGGGCGCGGCTCGCGGAGTCGCGCGCGGCCGTGCTCGACGAGCGCCCGGTCTGCGTCTACCGCACCCCGACGCCGGGGTCGGGTCAGGGGTCGTCGGCGCTCGGCCGCCACATGCTCGCGGTCGTCAGGCATCAGTCGAAACTGCTCTCGCTCCCGCGCGCGCTCGCCGCGCCGGCCGCCCGGCGAAGGGCCGCGAGACGCAACGCGCGCAGGCGCGTCGCGGACACTTTGAGCTGGCGCGCCGCAGAGCATTTGCCGCGCGGCGCGTTCCGCTTCGCGGCGTCGAATTTCGCGGCCGCGCTCCGCATCAGCCCGCTCTGGGCTGCGCGCCCGACGCACTTTCGCGTATTATTCCGTGGACTTGCCACACTCTTAGCCGAGCGGAACGCGCGGGCGTCGCCCCCCGGGGGCTAGGGGACTGCCGGCCGCCTTCGTGCGATGCGTACAGGACGGATGCCCACGGTCAGCGTCATCATCCCGACGCGCAACCGCGCTGCGCTCCTGCCGCGCGCGGTCGAGAGCGCGCGGCTGGCGGGGGCCCGCGCGGAGGTCGTCGTCGTGGACGACGCGTCCACGGACGCGACGCCCGAGGTCTGCGCGCGGCTCGGCGTCCGACACCTTCGCGCGCGCCGCCGTCTGGGCCCGGGCGGCGCGCGCAACGTCGGACTCGTCGCGAGCACGGCCGAGTTCGTCAGCTTCCTCGACGACGACGACGTGCGCCTGCCCGGCTCGCTCGACGCGCAGGCGGCCGCGCTCGCGTCGAGCCCGGGGGCGGGGCTTATTTACGGCCGCGTGCTCTACGGCGACGGCGAGGGTCGCCCGACGGGCGGCTCGTACCCCGAAGAGTGTCCGCGAGGGGACATCTTCTGGCCGCTCTTACGTCGTAACTTCATCCCCTGCCCGGCGGTCGTCTTCCGGCGCGAGTGCCTGCTGCGAATCGGGCTGCTCGACGAAGACGCGCCCGGCGTCGAGGACTGGGACTTGTGGGTGCGCATCGCCGAGCAGTACGGGGCACTCTCCGACGAGCGTGAGGTGGCGGTGTGGAGGCGGCCGACCGGCGAGTCGGGTCAGTTCACTTCGCGCCCCGAGCGGCTCCACCGTCTGGCGCGACGCCTGCACCGCGAGAAGTGGCTGCGGCTGCCGCGCGCGGCCGCGGCCGGGGCGGACGTGCGGCGCGAGGCCGCGCGGTCTTTCGCCGAGCGCGAGTCGCGGCTCCTCGTGTGGGAGGCGGCCGAGGGGCTTAAGGCCGGGAGCTTTCGGGGCTTCGCGCGGGTGGCGCTGGCGGGCGCGCGCATGTACCCTTTGGGATTCGGCGGAAAGGCGCTCGGCTTCGCGGCGCGCCGCGTGGGGCGCGTGGCGGCCGGGAAGAACCTCGGACGATGAACATTCTGCTCTCAAAGAACAGCTTCGCGGGGCCGATCAGCGGCGCCGACGAGATCGCCGTCAACTACGCCGCCGAGCTGAAGGCGGCGGGTCACGGGGCGTCCGTCTTGCTCGTGCAGCCGCCGGCGGCCGGCGACCCTTTGGCCGCGCGCCTCTCGGGGGCGGGCGTCGAGCTGACGACGCTCGCGTCGCCCCGCTTCACGGCCTCGCTCGCCGCCGGGCGCAAGCTCGCGCTCGCGGCGATGCGCGCCTTCTCGCCCGCGGGGAAGGTTCTGCGCTCGAACTCGCGCCGCATCGTCCACGACCTGCTGCAACGCTACCACGACGCCTTTTGCGAACACCTCGCGCGCCGAAGGCCCGACGTGGTTCACGTCATCACGCCCGACCCGGGCGCGGTGATGCTCGTCAGCGCCGCGCACGCGGCCGGCGTCCCCGTCGTCTACCAGGAGGTCGGCACGCCCTTCCACCCGCCGGGCTTCGAGGAGGTCTACGAGCGTTTCGTCAAGGTGCTGCCGCTCTGCTCGGAGGTCGCCACGCTCTCGCCGGCGCTCGCGCGCGAGCTGCGTCGCGCCGTGCCGAGCCTCGCGCGCGAGCCGCGCGTCGTCCCGCTCATCGCGCCCGACGCGGCCGACCCGTCCGACCACTTCCCGCGCGCCGCGCGCCCCGCAGGCTCGCCCGTCCGCTTCGGCTTCGCCTCGCGGCTCGAACATTTGAAGGGGCCGCTCCAGTTCGTCGAGGGCGCGGCGGCCGCGCACCGCGCGCACCCCGACATGGAGATGAGGGTCGCGGGCGAGGGCTCGCAGCGGCAACAGGTCGTGGCCGCGCTCAGGCGGCACGGGCTCGCGGAGAAGTGCCGGATGGTCGGCACCTACACCTCGCTCGAAGCGCGCAGCCGCTTCATGCGCGACGTGGACGTTTTCGTCCACCCTTCGTTCACGGAGGGGACGCCCAACGTCGTCGTCGAGGCGATGGCGCACGGCCTGCCCGTCGTCGCGACGGCGGTCGGGGGCCTGCCCGACTTCGTCACGGAGGACTGCGGCGTGCTCGTCCCGGCGGGCGACGCTGAGGCGCTGGGCGAGGCTTTGAAGAGGGTCGCGGGTGACGCGGGGTTGCGCAGAGAGATGGGGGTCGCGGCGCGCGAGCAGTACCGGCGGCTCTTCACTTCCGAGGCGGTGATGCCGCTGCTGACCGATTTTTACAGGCGCGTGATAGCCGCGCACGTCGCGCCGAAGAACGGGCACGCCGCGGCCGAGTCGAACGAGATTCGTCACCCGTGGGCCGGCGGCGCGGGGGCGGCCGACGCGACACACCGCGACGACCTCGTGGCCGTGCTCGGTGGGAGCTGAAGCGCGCCGCCCCTCGCCCCTCGACCTTCCCCACAACCTAATCCTCAAGCAGACGCCCGCGCAGCAGCGGCCGGCCCGCCAGCGAGACGCGGAAGCCGTAGACGGCGAGCGCCGCGATGACCGACGCGGCGAAGAGCGTGACGCCCGCGTACCAGGCGGACGGGTCGGTCGTCCACGGGTAGAACTGCACCATGAAGAAGACGAACTGCGCGACGGTGATCGCCAGCAGCCCGAAGCGGCTGGCGACGAAGATGTAGCAGGCGGCGAGCGTGCCCGAGAAGAGCATCACGTAAGGGTGATTGCCCCCGAGCACGAGCGCCGTGAAGAAGAGCGCCCACGCGCCGAAGGCCGCGCGCCGCTCGCCCCGCAGGAGGCGCGACAGGAGGAAGAGCAGGAAGACGAACCCGAGGCCGTGGAGGAGCGCGACGGCGGGCTGTAGGCCGAGGAAAAAGGGCGCGATGCCGCGGACGCCGAGCAGCGTGTCGGGCTGTACCCCGCGGAGGTCGGGCGGGATGCCGACCCAGCGCGCCGTTATCTCAGCGAGCCACCCGAAGAGGTTCATCCAGATGCCGAGGAGCACGCCGACCAGCACGTCGCGCCCGACCAGCGGGTCGCGCCAGTCGCCCGCGAGCAGCCGCGTCCACGAGATGAGCCGGTGCGGCGAGCGCCGCCTGACGTAAGGCTCGAGCGCGATGTAGAGCAGCCAGAGCAGCGCCGCGAAGAAGAGCGCCGGCTTGACGGCCGAGTAGAGCACGCCGACCTCGCCGAAGAAGGTGGGCACGTGGCTCGCGCCGACGAGCCGGGCGACAAGGTTCGCCGAGAAGACGAACAGCGCCAGCCGAGCCGCGCCGCGCCGGTCGCCGCGCCCCATCCGGAAGTTGCGCCACGCCAGCCACGCGCCCGCCAGCAGCAGCGTGACGAAGACCGCGAAGATGAACATCAGGAGCCTCTGCAACCCCGGGTCGGTGAGGTAGGGCTGCATCCGGTAGGGCTTGCTCCACGGCGCGACGAGCTTGAACGCGACGGCGCGGCCGCGATAGCTCGACGCCTCGACGCGCAGCGGCGTCTCCGGCCGGAGCGGGAAGACGCCCTCCCACGCCGCGCGCCGGTCTGCGAAAGAGGGCGGCGTCCAGCGCGGCTCCGCGGGCCTGAACTTCGTGATGTCGAGGCCGGCCTCCGCGAAGAGCGTCACCCAGTCGAACTCGGCCGCCGCCCCGCCCGGCTCCTCGACCTCCGGCGACACGACCGAAAGTTCGATGAGGCGGCCTTCGGTGTCGAGCCGCACGTCGGCCATCCCCGTGTAGAGTTGTCGCTCGGGGTCTGTGGACGTCACCTCCGCGCCCGCGGCCGGCTCAAGCGGCTGCGGGCTCTGCCGGTACCAGAACTGCACGGTCCCGGGCTGCCCCGACTTCAGTCCGTCCCAGCGCGTCATCGACTGGTCGTGCTCGGTGACGTGGCGGTAATACTCCAGCTCGTACTCGAACCCGTAAGCCGTGTCGGCGGGCGCTTCCGTCAGGCCGGCCGAGCGGACGACGGCGCGCGCGCGTTCGGCCAGCACCTCGGGCGGCTTGTTCAGAGGCTCCCGGCTCGTGACCAGAATCCTGCCCGAGAGCAGGAAGACGAGCGCGAGGCTGGCGAGCGCGGCCGCGAGCAGCGAGGCGGCGACCGCGGGGCGCAGGCCGCCCTCCTTCGACGCGGCGGCGACCATCTCGGGGCTCGGCGTCTCGCCCGCGGCGAGCGCCGCCGCGAGCGGGTCGCCGCCTGGCATCGACGCCGCGACCTGCAAGGCCGTCGCCGGGCGCTTCTCCGGGTCGCGCTCAAGGCAGCGGAAGATGACGCGCTCGACCGCCGGGTCGAGGTCTTTGACGTGGCTCGAAGGCGAAGAGGGCTGCGTGTCGCTCCGCCGCAGGCGCAGCAGCTCGTGCAGCGATGCCGCGTCGAAGGCGCGCCGGCCCGTAAAGATTTCGTAGAGGACGAGGCCGAGCGAGTAGAGGTCGCTGCGCGCCGTCAGCTCCCCGCCTTCGAGCTGTTCGGGCGACATGTATGCGGGCGTGCCGGCCAGCGCCTCGCGGCCGCGCACCTCGGAGGCCACCGCCGCGATGCCGAAGTCGGTGATGCGAACGTCGCCGCGCTCGTCGATCATGACGTTGGCGGGCTTGAGGTCGCGGTGCAGCACGCCTGCCTCGTGGACGGCGGCGAGCCCCGCGCAGAGCTGCCGCGCCGTCTCGACGGCCTTGTCGCCGGGGAGCCGGCCGATGCGCTTGAGGAGCGAGGACAGCTCCTCGCCGCGCACGTACTCCATCGAGATGAAGTGGTAGCCCTCGGCCTCCGCCACGTCGTAGACGCGGCAGACGTGGCGGTGCGAAATCTGCCGCGCGACCGACACCTCCTGGTAGAAGCGCGCGAGCGACGCGCCGTCGGTCGAGAGCGACTCGGGCAGGAACTTGAGCGCGACCGGCTGCTTGAGCTTGAGGTCGTCGGCGCGGTAGACCTCGCCCATCCCGCCGCGCCCCAGAAGCCCCGCGATGCGGTAGCGGCCGGCGAGCACGTCGCCGGGGACGAACCTCGACTCGTCGATGGAGGATAGGCTTTGCGAGCCGCGCGCGGGCGTGCGCGGCGTCCGCGCGCCGCCCGGTGAAGCGGCGCCGCCGGCAACCCCGCCGGGCGGCGTGCGCGCGGCCGGATCGGGCGGCGCGCCGATGAGCGCGGCGGCGACGCCGAAGACCGGCGTCTCGATAAAGTCTTCGGCGCGCGCGTCGAAGCGCAGCATCTTCTCGACCTCGCGCCTGAGCGACGCGTCGCCGGCGCAGGCCGCGTCGAGAAAGTTCGCGCGCTCGGCCGCCTCAAGCTCAAGCGCCTGCCCGAACAGCTCGTCCACACGACGCCAGCGTTCCGGCTTCATTCGCCCTCGCCCTCCCCCGAGATGGCCCGGTAGAGCCACGCCTTCGCGCGCCGCCACTCGCGCCTCACGGTCGTCGGCGAGACGCCGAGGACTTCGGCCGTCTCCTCGATGCTCAAGCCCCCGAAGTAGCGCAGCTCGACTACGCGCGCCTTCTGCGGGTCGAACTCCTCAAGCCCGCGCAGCGCCTCGTCGAGCGCGACCAGCTCGTCGGCCCCGCCGCCGTCCGGCACGACGGCCGCCTCGTCGAGCGCGACGTGCGCGGCCCCGCCGCCGCGCTTGTCCCGCGTGCGCGTGCGCGCGTGGTCGATGAGGACGTGGCGCATCACCTGCGCGCAGACGGCGTAGAAGTGCGCGCGGTCGTGAAAGTCTCCGCCCTCGCCCCCGCCGAGCCGCAGGAACGCCTCGTTGACGAGCGCCGTGGCCTGTAGCG
The DNA here is from genome assembly GCA_036399155.1 of Pyrinomonadaceae bacterium. GTDB lineage: Bacteria > Acidobacteriota > Blastocatellia > Pyrinomonadales > Pyrinomonadaceae > QHXN01. The sequence goes on along the minus strand of DASWNR010000298.1, from coordinate 14,636 downwards.
TGTGGCCGGGGCGCTCGTCGCGCATCTGCCGGCGCGCGATGCGGCGCAGCTCCGCGTAGACGAGCGGCGTGAGTTTTTCGAGCGCGGCGTCGTCGCCCCCGCCCCAGTCGGCGAGCAGCCTCGTTATCTCCTGCGTGGAAGGGGTCGTCATTCGGCGTGTTCTCTGTCCCGGCGGCTTTACGGAAGTAAGGCGAAAACTGCGGCGCGGATTCTACCACCCCGGCGGCCGCCGCCTGAGACGAATCGCGCGCGCGCGAAAAAATTTTCGCCCCGGGTGGACACTTTCGCCGCCGCGCGTCGCTCTCCTCAGTGAAGGGGGAGATTGACGATGAGAAGCCCGGAGAGAAGCTCAGACACCAAGAGGACTCGCGCAGGCACCTGCCTGCTGGTCGCCGTGACGCTCGCATGCTACCTCGCGGCGGCCGCCTGCGTGTTCGCCGTCGGCTACACACTGGCCGCGCTCGCCGCGCACGACGCGGGGCGCTTCGCCTCCGCCTTCGCGGCGAAGCACGGCCTTTAAACGTTCATGAGAATCGGAAGGAGAATCGAGATGAGAGCACAACCGGCGACCGAGTGGAGGAGGGCGGGGGCGGCCGCGTGCCTGCTGGCCGCGCCGCTGCTGATGCTGGCGGGCGACGTTCTGAGAGTGTTGGGAGGAGCACAGCGCGCGTGGCTCGTGATGGCCAAGCTCGCTTTCGCGCTCTTCGTCGGGGCGGCGCTGGCCGCCGTCCGGCTGACGAGCGAGCGCGCAGACCGCGCGGGGCTCGTGGGCGGGGCTCTGGCCGTCGTCGGGTGTCTGGCAGGCTCGGGGATTTTGACGGCCAACGCCGTGCTCGGCTCAATCGACACGGCGGGGCTCGACGCGGCGGCGACCGGCGCAGTCGAGACCGCGTTGCAGACGAGCGGCGTGGGCGGCTTCGTGCTGTTCTACCCGCTGCCGGGGCTCGCCTTCCCCATAGGGTTCCTCGTCCTCGCCTACGCGCTCCGGCGCGCGCGCGCCGTGCCGGGCGTGGCGGTCGCGGCGCTCGCGCTCGGGGCGCTGCTCTTCCCGGTCGGGCGCATCGGCGGCTTCGAGTGGGCGGTGATGGGGAGCGGCGTCGGGATGTCGGCGGGACTGGGACTCGTCGCGCTGCGCGTGCTCGGGACGAGCGCGGGCGATTGGGCGCGCGCTCGTGCGGCCGCGCCGGCGGCGGCCGAGCTTAGCCCGGCGCTTCAGGGCCGCGACGGCTAGAGCAGGTCGGCCCGGCCGTCGCGTCTGGCGAGGGCGTGAAGCTCTTTGAGCCGCTCGGCCTGGTCGCGGCGCGCGACGAGCAGGCAGTCGCCGGCGTCCACGACGACGAGGTCTGAGACGCCGAGCGTGAAGACGGGGCGGCCGGCCGCCGCGTGGACGAGGCAGCCCACGGTGTCGAGCGCGAAGACCTCGCCGCGCGTGACGTTCGACTCGCCCGCGCCCTCGCCTCCCGCGCCCGCGCCGCCCGCTGCCGCGCCGAGTTCGTAGACGGCCGCCCAAGTCCCCACGTCGCTCCAGCCCGGGTCTGTGACGACCGTGGCCAGCCCTTCGGCCTTCTCGAAGACGGCGGTGTCGATGGGCTCGCGGTCGAGTCCCGCGAAAGCCTCCTCCATCGCTTCGCGCTCTCTCGCCGTCCCGAGGTGTGGCTCGACTCGCATCAGCGCGTCGTGGTGCGCGGGCTTGTGAAGTCGTATGAGTTCGAGCAGGCGCGACGCGACCCACACGCTCACGCCCGGGTTCCAGAAGTAAGAGCCGTCGGCCAGAAACCCGCGCGCGCGCGCCGCGTCGGGCTTCTCCTCGAAGCCGGCGATTCGGTACGCGCCCTCGCCCGCGTCGAGCGCCGCGCCCGCGCGTATGTAGCCGTAACCCGTGGCCGCGTGCGTCGGGCGCACGCCGACGATGACGCCGGCCGTCTCGCGCGCCACGCGCGCGGCCGCGAGCAGCGCGCGCCGGAACTCGTCGCCGTCGCGGAAGTAAGAGTCGGCCCACCCGACGAACAGAACCGCCCCGGGGTCGCGCCGCGCGACGTGGAGCGCGCCCAGGCCCACGGCGAGGTTCGTCCCCAGGGGGAACGGCTCGCCGACGACCTGACCGGGCGGCACCTCGGGCAGCTCTTCGCGCGTCCGCGCGGCGTAACGCGCGCCCGTCACGACCCACACGTCCGACGCGGGGATGACGGGCAGCACGCGCTCGACCGTCTGCCTCATCAAAGACGCCTCGCCCGCGAGCGCGTGGAACTGCTTCGGGCGCGACTCGCGCGACAGCGGCCACAGCCGCGTCCCCGCCCCGCCCGCGATGAAGACCGCCTTCAACCCTTCGCCCATTTGAACCCTTCAGACCTCAAGGACGATTAACGCCCGCGGCCGCCTACTTAGGCGAGACCTTGACGGACGAGAAGAAGCGTTCGAGGTCGGCCGCCGAAGCGCCCTTGCCGCGTGCCAGAGCGAAGAAGACGTAGGTGCGGCGCGGGGTGGCGTAGAGCTGCACGCGCCCGCGCAGCCCCGTCTGCTCGTTCGTCACGGCGTACTCGCGCCCCGGGTACGGGCCTGCGCTCAGCTTGCGCGGCTCGCCGAAGGTGGCGTTGAGCGGCGCGAGTCCCTTCTTGACGCCGTGAATGCCGATGTCGAGCATGGTCTCGTGCGCGGTGGCGCCGGTGAAGAAGCCCTGCGGGTAGTCGCCCTTCACCTCGACCGTGTAGATCGCCTCGGCGCCTTCGTGGACGTACTCGTGGCGCGCGACGGTGAAGTCCTCCACGCGCGGCTGCGAGGACAGGAGCGCCGCGGGGCCGGGCATGAGCACGCCGAAGCCGTGCTCGGCGCTCTCTATCCTGCGCCAGCCGGTCGCCGCGTCGGGCGTGCCCTCGACCGTGCGGCGGACGGGCTCGGCCGCGGGCTCGGCCGCGGCGGCCGGCGCGACGGGCGTGCGGCAGCCGTCCCTGATGACGAGCGAGTCCACGTAGGCGCGACCGATCTCGCGCGCGGCGGGGCTGTCCTCGGCGGCGACGAAGATGAGCATGTAGAAGCGCCGCCCAGAGTTGAAGACGCGCCCCTGCACGAACCCTGTCTTGCCGGGGACTATCGGCGTCGAGACGGTCGCCTCGCGCCCCACGCACGTGCCGCGCTCCACCTTCTCCTTCGTCAGCAGGCGCCCGCCCCGCGCGATCATCGGGTTCGTCAGCGCGCTGATGCCGCCCTCGAACGCCGAGTCGGGCTCCTTGTAGGGCCCCGGGAAGTCCGAGTAGTCGAGCAGGAACGTGTAGTCGTTGCCGACGGCCACCTCGTGCACGTTGCGCCGGACGGTGTACGGCCCCCGAACCTCCTGCGGGTGGCTGAGGCGCGGCTCGCCGGGGAACTTGATGGTGAAGCCGCCCGCCTCGGACGTGAACTCACGCCAGTCGAGCTTCGGCGCCGCCTGGCGCGCGGCCGCCGCGTGTGTCGAGGCCGAAAGCAGGATGAGCGAGAGGAGGAGCCGCCGCCCGCCGTGGAAGAAAGTTCGTCCGTTAAGTGTTCTCATCTTTTCCGACCGCCGCGCTTCGCCGTCGCGCTTCAAAGTTTAAGACCGCACGCTCAACGACCTTATAACCAATCACCCGAGCCTTCTCAACTCGAACGCGTCGAGCCACACGTTGCCGAACGCGGGGCACGGCGACGTGGCGCAGGGCTCGCGGCGGAGTGCGACGCGAACCGCGCCGCCCGCCGGCGCGTCGAACTCAAGCGCGAAGTCGCGCCAGCCTTCGGTCGCGGGCGGGAGCGCCGCGGTGGACGCCAGCGCAGCGCCCGGCTTCGACGCCGAGAAGACCTCGACGACGGGCGGCCCTCCCGTCACGAGACTCTTCGTCCGCGCCGCGAACGTCAGGCGGTAGCGCGCGCCCGGCTCGACCAGAAGGAGCTGCGAGACGGCGCGCTCCGCCGGCCCCGACGCGCCCGCGTACTCGACCAGAAGGCTGCGCGCGCCCTCGCGCGGCGACTCGGCGTCGAGCGAGAGCCTGAGGCCCCGCGCGCCTGAAGCGAAGCGCCAGCCGAAGCCCTCCTCATCCGTGCGCGCCTCGCCCTCGAACCCGCCGTCGGCGAACGAACCGCGACGCGCGACAGCGCGCCCCTCGGCCCAGACCTCGTACGCGCCCGCGAAATCCTCCGCCGCCAGCAAGTCCGCGACGAGCCGCTGCCGCGCCTCCGCCGAGAGTGTCGCGCCCGACTCGCGCAGCAGCCGCAGTCCCTCCGCGCCCGCGCCCGCCTTAATCAAAAATCTGACGACGGCGAGCGACTGCTCCGCCGTCGCGGGGCGCGCGTCGCGCGCGAGCGCATGCGGGTTCCGCCCGCCCACGTGCCAGAGAGTCTCGACGAGGTTCGGGTAGAGGCGCGGGTCGCTCCCGGCGGCGCGCCTCATCTCCTCGACGGCCTCCTCGCGCCGCCCCGCGCGAAGCAGCGCGTTCCCCAACTGCCAGCGCGGCCGCGCGTAGAAGGGCGCGAGGCCGACCGCCCGCCTGAACGCTTCGAGCGCGCCCTCGGCGTCGCCCGCCTCCTCCTTCGCCTTCCCCAGCTCGACCCAGAGGACGTAGTCGCGCGGGCGTAAGTTGAGCGCGGCCTCGTAGTCGCGCGCCGCGGTGGCGTAGTCGCCCGCGTCGGCCGAAAGGTTCGCGCGCGCGTAGTGCGCCTCGGGGTCTGACGGCGCGAGGGCGACGGAGGCGTCTGCCGCCGCAGACACCGCGGCACGCCCCGCGTAGTCCGAGAGCATACGCGAAGCCCCCGCGCTCAAAGCCCCCCACGCGCACCAGAGGAAGAAGGCCGCGGCGGCCGAAGCGACCGCCGCGCGCATGAGGGGCGCGGGCGGGCGCCGCGCGCCGGGTCTGACTCCGTCTGTCGGAGAGGGGGCTCGAAGGCTCATGCCGGGGGCTCAGAAAAAAATCGTGCCCCCAGAAGGCGATGTTCTGAGGGCACAGGTAAGCAGGATGAAGTGAGTGTAGACGCGCTCCGAAAGTCCTAGTCGCGGCACTCGTCGTTGCGGCCGCGCGGGGTGCCCGGGCTCGGGTTCGGCCCGCGGCGGCAGGGTGTGCTGATCACTCTGTTCGAGACGAGGGCGAAGGTTCCCACGCTCGCCGCCATGAGTGCGAGCGAGGTGCCGGTACCTAGACCGCCCGCGCCCACCGTACCAGCCCCGGCCGGCGCCGCGCCGGCCCCGGCTCCGGAGCCCGCGCCCGCCGCGGCCGGGCCGCCCGGCGTCGAATCACAAGTGTCGAGCGTCCCGCCCCGCTCGCCGTCGGTCTGCCGCGTCGTGCCGCCGGACTCAAGCGTCCCCGCCGTCCCCCTGTTCGCCGTCAGGACGGCGCACCCCGAGACGACCGTGACGTTGATCTTCCCGGCCTCGAACGAGAGCGTCACGTTTGAGTCGGGCGCGATGTCCACGCGCCCGAGCCCCGGCAGGTTTACCGTCGCGCCGACGCCCGCGGGCGTCTGTATGGACTGCCCCGAGAAGACGGTCTCGCCCGAGCGCGCGCTGTTGCCGCCCACCGTCACGGGGTTGTTGCCACGCGTGGTGAGCCGCCCCTGCGTCGCGCCCTGCGCCGGGACGGCGGCGGCGACGAGCCGCGACGTGGCGGCGCGGACGATTTCCGCGCTGAGGAAGACGTGCGAGACGGCCAGCGCGAGGCCGAGCGCCGTGGCTTTAATGACTCTGTTCCTGAGGGTGTTCATGACTTTCCTCTCGGGGACTTCTGAAGGGCGGCCTCGTGCGGCAGACACGCCGCCCGAGGCTGGAATCAGCGCGAGTCTATGTCTTCGACCGAACGGGGTCAATACTCAGAAGGGTTAGTTTTTTGACCATTTTTGACCCGCGCGGCCGCCGCGGCGCAGAGCGCGACGGCGGCGAGGGCGTTCGAGGGGACGTGGAGCCCGAACTCGACGAGGCTGTGCACGCAGACGCCGCAAAGCCCCGTCAGAGCGCCGAGGCAAGCCGCGCGCGCGAAGGGGCTCCCCTCGCGCAGACGCGGGAGCGAACCCTTGACGAGCAGGAAGAGGAACAGGCCGACGAGCGCCGCGCCGACGATTCCGCCGGAGGCCAGCACCTCAAGATAGTCGTTGTGCGCCTGCTGCGGCACGGAGCCGCCCGAGCCTTTGTGGTAAAGGCTGACCGCCGTCCAGTAGCCGCCGAACCCCACGCCCGTGAGCGCGTGCGCGCCGAACATCTCCCACGTCGCGGCCCAGATGTCCTTGCGCCCCGTCCGCGTCGCGTCGGTCGAGTCGGCCGCCGCCACCTCCTCGCCCACGGAGGCCACGCGGTCGGCCAGCGCGTCGCCGCCCAGCCAGACCATGCCGACGATAATCGTCAGGAGCAGCGCGGCGACGAGGCCGCCGCGCGCCGCCTTCGAGCGCGCGGCGCGGTCGAGGAAGGAGGGCGCGCGCGGCGTGCGCGCGCGACTGTCGCGGTCGTCGTCTCCGCGGCCGGGCGCGCGCGTCACGCCGAAGGTCGCGCCGAGGAAGATGATTTGACAGAGCATCGCGAAGACGGCGCCGCGCGAGTTCGAGAGCACGAGCGCGGCCCACACCGGGAGCGCGAGCGCGAGCGGGACGAGCGCTTTGGCGCGCGCCACGCCGCGCCCCGCGACGAGGCCGAGCAGCACCCCGAGCGCCATCTCCGCGAGGTAGGCGAAATGGTTCTTGTTGATGAACTGCGCGTAGCCCGTCCCGGCGCGCAGGTATTCGAGCAGGAAGCCCCCCTCGCCCCGGTGCGTCGTCTGACGCAGGATGCCGAAGAGCGAGGAGGCAAGCCCCGCCGAGACGACCGCGTAGAGGAGTGCGCGCAGCCGCCGCTCGCCGTCGGTGTAACGTAAGAGGAGCGCGAGGAAGGCGGCGTAGGCGAGGAGTTCGACGGCCGCGAGGCGCGTCTCGTAAGGGTCGTAGCTGATCGCGCCGCCGCCGCCGGGCAAAGATTGGAGCAGCGCGTAGGCGGAGAGCGCGACCCCGGGCAGCGCGAGCGTGTGCGCGCGCGAGACCCAGCCGCCCGAGAGCGCGCCCTCCAACGCCCACAGCGCGGCGAGGAGGAAGACGAGTGCCTCGAAAACGGCAGTCCAGTGCGGCTCGACCGAGCCGTAAGGGACGGCGGAGAGCGGGACGACGGCGACGAGCCCCGCGAAGACGACGGCCGACAGCCCCCTCGCGGCGACGCCCTCTTCGCCCTCTTTGCTGCCGGCGCTCATCCTCTTTCGCGGGAGGCCAGTCGTTGCCGGAAGCGGTCGCGCCAGTTCTCCGGCAGGGCTTCGACCGCGAGCGCGCGGCGCAGCAGCTCGCCGTCGTCGCTGTCGCGCACGTACAGCCGGAAGAGGTCGGCGACCGTGACGCCGCCGCCGTCGCGCCCGAGCGGCTCGACCTCGTCCCCGGCCCCGACCTCGCCTTCGCGCTGTACGGAGAAGTAGAACCCCGTGCGCCCGCTCGCCAGAAACCTCTTGATGATGTCGGCGCGGCCGAACTTGATGCCGAGCTTGTAGCAGGGCATGCGCGGCACCGTGACCGTCACCTCCGCCGAGCCGATGCGGAAGCGGTCGCCGATTCGGACGCCCGACTCGTCCAGCCCTTCGGTGGTGAAGTTCTCGCCGAACGCCCCCCACGGGAGTTCCGCGCCGGGCAGCTCTCCCCGCCAGTATTCGTAGTGTTCCGACGGGTAGGCGTAGGCCGCCTTGTGCACGCCGCCGTGGACGGTCAGGTCGGCCTGCCGGTCGCCGTCGAGGTTGAGCGTGCCGAGCACGACCCGGCCTTCGACGGGCGTCTTGTAGATGCCGGTCGAGACGGTCTGTCCGTTCCACACGGCGAGGCGCGGCCGGCCGACGTTGACGGATACGATTCTCATGACGCTTTATTACCGGGCCGGTACGCGGGGTCGGGGACGGGCGGCTTGAAGGACTTGCCGGCGACCTGCCGGGCGTTGGCGCTCAGGGCCAAAAGCACCGAAGTCGCCATCACCCGGAGCGTCGGCGCAGATATCTTTCTGGTCATCGGTGCCTCGCAGATTATTTCTTGTAGACCGCAATCCCCCAGAAGTTAATGTCCGGCGGCAGGCTGTTCCAGCGGCCGAAGGCGTGGGAGTCGTCGGACTTGTAACGCAGCCTGTAGTTCCCCGCCGGCAGGGTGATGACCACGTCAACTTTCCGGTTCTTAGCCGCGCCGCCCGCGTGTGTCGTCTTCGGCTCCTGCATCTCCCACACGGGCAACCCCTTGTCGGCGTTTTCTATCCACCCGTAGTCGAACATCTGGCCGGCCTGCCCCTCGCCGATGGCGAACACACGCACCTCCCCGCTGCCCGCCAAGCTGAACGCCACGCTCTTATCTTCGTTGTCGAGCACCCGCTCGATCCGCGCGACGACCGGCAGCTTCGCAAGGTCTTCGGGCATCGGGCTGGAGAAGAGTTCCCCGTACATTTCCATCAGGCGCGAAGCGTCGGCCGCGCGCCCCGTGCTCTGGTTAATTCGGAACTTCGTCACCAGCTCTTTGGGGTAGAGGTCGGCGTAGGGTTTTCCCGCGACCGTTTTGAGCTGTTCTTTCAATTCCGCGACGGGCGCGTCCCAGCGGATTTCGGGCAAGGTCTCGCCGAACTTCTCCGGGAAGACGAAAGTCTTTAAGAAGGCCATGCCCACGGGGGAGGTCAGCGCGTCGCCGGAGCCGAGGTCTGTCGGGCGGCTGAGGTTGTCCGAGTTGGCCATGATGATGAACGTCATGTTTCGCTCGGGCACTTTCAAAATGAAAGACGAGTTGCCCGTCCAGTACCCGTAATGCCAGAGCAGCCTCGTCCCCTTGTAGTTCTGCGTGAACCACCCGAGGCCGTAGGGAAGCTCCCCGCCTTTGGTCGAACGGGCGGGCGTGAAGGCGAGCTGCTGTGTCTCCTTCGTGAGAAACTTATTCTGGTCTATCGCGATGTCGTACTTCGCCATGTCGAGCACCGTGGAGATCAGCCCGGCCGAGGTGCTGAAGCCCTGCGGGTAGCTGATCTTCGTGGTCTTGGATTCGCGGTCGAGCGCGTACGGCTGGGCCAGCGTCTTCGAGACCGCGTCGAATCTCTGCCGGTGCTTATCCGTGATGACGGCCCTGTTGATTGGCGACTGGTGAGAGTGGATGAGCTTCCAGTCCCCACCGTGCCTGTTCCAGACGAACGAACTCCGCCATGGGCCTTCGGCGCGCGGCCGCCCGCCCGGGGGCGTGGAGGTGCCGCTCACGAAGAAGGTCGCGACGGCGGTGTCGCCGTAGACGGCCGCCTCAAGCTCCTGCACCTCGAACTTCAACTTGAAGCCCGCCTGGAACGCCCCGCGCAACTCCGCCGCGTCAATAAAAGAGGTTAAGAATCCCCCCTCGCCTTGAAAGACGTTGTGGTGGGGCGCGAGACGCCGCTCGATTCGGTTCACGTCGCCGGAGTTGAAGCCCTCCACGATGTCCAGCACGGCGGCCTTCACCTCGCCTTCGGCCGCCGCGTCGGCCGCGCCCGGCGATTTTGTCCCGACTATCTTGGGGACGTTCGGCGCCGTCTCGTTCATGCCGAGTGGTTCGAGGATGTTGGCTATCAAAAGCTCGCCGAACGACTTGCCGCCGGCCCTCTGAACCACCTTGTCCAGTTCCGCGAAGCGGTTGCCGTTGTAACGGTATTGCTCGCCCGGGTTCCCCTCGGACGTGTGCGACAAAAGGTGCCGCACCCTGATGACGCCGTCGCTCTCAAGGAGGACGCCGTACTTCGAGACGGGGTCGTCCAGCTTGAGCTTTCCCTCCTGCACGAGCTGCATCAGAATCGTGGAGGCGAACGTCTTGGTCAGCGAGGCGAGGTGGTACGGGGTGTGCTCGGTCGCCGGCACCTTGTTCTCCAGGTCGGCGTGGCCGAACCCCTTCGCCCAAAGCACCTTTTGATCCTTCACGACGGCGGCGGAGTAGGCAGGTATCTTCAGCTCCTGCCTCAGGCCCTCAAGGAGCGTCTCCAACCGTGCGAGCCGCGCGGCGTCGGATGTCTGCGACTGTTGCGCCTGCCGCCCGACGCCGTGCGCGCCCGCGGCCCGGACAAACGCGACCTGCCCGGCGACGGCCGCGGCCAGAACCGCGGCGACTAACCCTCGTGCGTTGAGCCTCATGATGAACTCCTTCGTCCCGGCGTCTCCGCCGTCCAGGCTTTCGTGCCGAGCCCGGGCGTGAATCAAATCATACCCGCCCGCTCGTTTCACCTGTTAGCCTGTGTGAGGCCGCGGAAGGACTTTATCAAAGAGTGCTGCGCGACGAATGCCGCCTCGTCCGCGACTGAAGTGTCCGCATCAAACCTGTCAGCCGTAGCCCTCCGCCGCTCACATGTTCGTCGGTGAAGTATCTCTCCCCTTCCGATGCACAGGCTCTTTCTCTCTCTCCCCCACCTTCTGCGCCAGCAGCTCCGTAGTCCCATCCGAGACAGAAGTTCGAGCCGGCAGGGCCGGGAAAGTCGCGGGCTCCTTCAGAGAGTCCGCCCGCGGTGCCGCGGCCGGAAGCGCCGGGTGTCGGGACGAGGCCGGGTTGAGCGTTCGTGTCAGGCTGCGCGCCCCCACAAACAATAAAAGCAATCCGGCGACGACCTGAGTCAGCAGAAACACCGCCGCCCACCCCGCCGGCTTTCCACTTAAAAAGATGAACGGCAGCGCGAGGAGCAGGCTCACGGCCGCCCACGCGGCCCCCGCGACGATGAGATGCTGTCCCGCACGCGCCCCGGCCGTCAGCCGTAACACTTCAACCTCCGCGGGGGCTCCGCCCGCGTTCGGCGCGCCACAGACGCGACAAAACCGCGCGTCGTCTGTCTGCCCTGTCCCACACGCCGCGCAGACCGATGTCGTCGTGCCGGACGCGGCGAGGGCGATTATCGCCTCCGCCTCCCGCCTGAGCGTCCGCTGGTCGCCTTTAAAAGAGACCGAGCCGAAATGCTCGACCGTATAGTCGAAAGTGGCGAGCGTGGCGCCGGGGCTCAACTGCCTGAGTCCGACCGTCAGCTTGATAGGGTACTCAAGAATGTCCGCCGAACAGTAGTAGGTCGCCCTCCCGCGCGCCGCGCGCCGCGCGTAGAGAGGCTCGTCGGAGATCACGTTGTACCCCAGCCTCTCCAGCGCCCGTGCGAGGCGGCGGCGCACACTCTCGATGTCGTCGTTCAGCACGCTTCTTAAGGCGTGTTCGGTGCGCGAAATCCCGCGGCTTCCGTCCACCTCTTCGACCAGGTCTGCCATTTAAAGCCTCCGCGAACGGGCTGTGAGAATCCTAGCTTCGGCACATACTACGCTTTAGCGCCCGCGCTTGTTTTAAAGTCTTACCGGGGCGTGGGACGGTACGACTTCCCCGGCCTCTAAAATCAGCCTGCGCCGACCGGCGGGTGACGAAAGGGGAGCCCGCGTTTGTGCGCCGCGGGGGCGGCCGGTAGAATGTGCCGGTTCCGACTCTGACCCGCGGGTCGCCCCTTCCACGTCCCCGCAGAAACTCTTAAGCAGGTGGCCGATTGATGATGACAAAGAGCGTTCGCACGTTTACGTCACTGTTGACGTTGCTCGCCGCACTGCCGCTGACCTTCGGGCCGGCGGCGGCGCAGACCCCCACGGCGCAGACTCCCGCGACCTTGCAGAGCGAGACGCCCGCGAAGTTCGAGCCGACGAACCACGGCTTCGACCACGTCAGGCGCGACGTGATGATCCCGATGCGCGACGGCGTGAAACTCCACACGGTCGTCCTCGTGCCGAAGGGCGCGAAGGGCGCCCCGATTCTGCTGACGCGCACGCCCTACGACGCCACCGCGCTCACGACCCACGCCGAAAGCTCGCACCTCGGCTCCGCCCTCTACGGCTACGACAACGCGACGGACGTGATCGTCGAGGGCGGCTACATACGCGTCGTGCAGGACGTGCGCGGCAAGCACGGCTCCGAGGGCGACTACGTGATGAACCGCCCGCTGCGCGGGGCGCTCAACCCCACGGCGGTAGACCACGCCACCGACACCTACGACACCATCGACTGGCTCGTGAAGAATACGCCCGAGTCGAACGGCCGCGTCGGCATCCTCGGCATCTCCTACAACGGGTTCCTCCCGCTGATGGCTTTAGTCAACCCGCACCCGGCGCTCAAGGTGTCTGTGCCGATGAACCCGATGGTCGACGGCTGGCTCGGCGACGACTGGTTCCACAACGGCGCCTTCCGCCAGCAGATGATGCCCTTCATCTACGACCAGCAGGCCACGCGCAAGTCCGAGCTGAAGTGGTGGACGAGCCACTTCGACGACTACGACATGTACCTGGCCGCGGGGTCGGCCGGCGAACTGGGGCGGCTGCGGGGGCTTGAGCAGGTGGGCTTCTGGCGCAAGCTCCTTGAACACCCGGCCTACGACGACTGGTGGCGCGCGCAGGCGATGGACAAGATACTCGCCGCGCAGCCCTTGAAGGTGCCGGTAATGCTCGTCCACGGCCTTTGGGATCAGGAGGACATCTACGGCGCGCCGGCCGTCTACGAGGCCGTCGAGCCGAAGGACGCCGCGAACGACAAGGTCTTTCTCGTCATCGGCCCCTGGTACCACGGCCAGATGATACGCGACGGCAGCTCGCTCGGCGCTCTGAGATTCGACAGCGACACGTCGCTCACCTTCCGCCGCGAAATCCTCCGCCCGTTCCTCGACCGGTATTTGAAGGACGGCGCGCCCAAGGCCGACATCGCGCCGGTGACGGCCTTCGAGACCGGGACGAACACGTGGCGGCGTCTGAACGCGTGGCCGGCCGGCTGCCCCTCCGGGTGCGCGGTGCGCCCCGCCCCGCTCTACCTCTCCGCGGGGATGAAGGCGGGCTTTAACGCGCCGCGCGCGGGCGACGCACAGTTCGCCGAGTACGTCTCAGACCCCTCGAAGCCCGTCCCCTTCCGCGCGCGCCCCATCCGCCCCGTCGGCGCGTCGGACGGCACCTGGCGACAGTGGCTCGTGGACGACCAGCGCGAGGCTTCGGGCCGCACGGACGTGCTGACGTTCGTCTCGGACGTTTTGACCGAGCCGTTAAAGATTAGCGGGCGCCCCGTCGCCAACCTCGTCGCCTCGACCAGCGGCACCGACTCCGACTGGGTCGTGAAGGTCATCGACGTGTACCCGGACGAGGTCGCCGGCCAGCCCGCGATGGGAGGCTACCAGTTGATGGTCTCCGCAGACATCTTCCGCGGCCGCTACCGCGAGAGCCTTGAGACGCCGAAGCCAATCAAGGCCGACGAGCCGCTGCCCTACCGCTTCGCGCTCCCGACCGCGAACCACGTCTTCCTGCCCGGCCACCGCGTCATGGTGCAGGTGCAGTCGAGCTGGTTCCCCCTCTACGACCGCAACCCGCAGACCTTCGTCCCCAACATCTTCTGGGCCAAGCCATCCGACTACCGCAAGGCCACACAGCGCGTCTACCACGCCCCCGGCCGCGCCAGCTTCGTCGAGCTGCCCCTCGTCACGTCGCGCTAAAGGGGAGGCCGCGGAGGGACTGCTGCGGCACCGGGCGTGCCCGAGAGGGAATGAACGACGGGGGCGCGGAGACATCGCTTTTAGCCGTGTCCCCGCGTCCCCCTCGTTCACTCTCACCCGATACCCGTTCGAGTGAATTTGCCGTGAAGGCCCGGTTGTATAGAAGTTTGCCGTCTCGTTGCGATCCCAAGATCGAGGATTAATTGGGGGAGGGATTTTAACGCCCGGCGCTCTCTCACGGGGCACTGCGCTTCCGGAAAACCTCCGGGCGGCCGCCGTGAGCCGCCCCTCCCTTTCTGCACCCCGGCGGTGAAAGGTTTTGAAAGGTTTTGAAAGCCCGGCGGGCGTCTTTCGCGCGGCGCGCAGGATGCGGGCAGAGGCTGGGTCCGCCCGCGCCGGACATTTACGGTAACGACCCCGCTCTTACCTTCTAACCGGATGGGTCCGGCGGCGCTCCCCAATACGAGGGGGGGGTTAAACACGGTTTGCCACTTTGTCAACTGCTATTTTAATCGCGCGGGCCTTCACTCCTTAACCTCTTTGATGATGCTCCGCAGACGCTTCTCGGGCGGCCTCCGCTTCTCAAGGAGTTTCCGGTGTCGGATGTTCAGCATGGAGAGGAACGTCTGGTGGCGGATGCCGAGCAGTTGCGCCGCCCGGGTCACACTCCCGCCGGCCTCCTCCAAAGCCTGAGTGATGAGCTTGGCCTCCAGCTCGTGCACCGCGTTGAAGATCGTGAAGTTCTTGTCACCTAACTGCACGCCCGCCATCCGGCGCATGACGATCCGCGCGCACACCCGCAGCCGCGCGGCACTCTCCGCGTGCTGCGCGTCTTTTAGCAGCCTGTCGGCGCTGCGGTAGAGTTCGTAAACCTCTTCGGGCGGGAGCACACGCCTCGACCCGTGTTCCTCAATTAGCGTCAGCGCCGCCAATCCCGCGTTGCACAGCGCGCCGGCCTCTTCTGCCACCTTAATGGCTCGCCGCAGGACGTTGATGGACGCTTCGTTCTTCCCACGCCTCGCCCAGACCACGCCTTGAGTCGTCAGGGCCTCGGACAGCAAAGCAGCCGCGCCGCCGGTCTCCAACGTCTGCACCGCGCGATTTATTACCCTTTCCGCTTCACCGAAGTTCTTCTCCTCTATAAGCACGCGAGCGCGGGTCTCGTCCACCTGCGCGAGCAACC
>DASWNR010000297.1:0-6229 GCA_036399155.1 Pyrinomonadaceae bacterium | reverse complement strand
AGCCTCGCTAGGGGATTTGACGAGCGAAATTCGGGTAAATGGTCGCTCAATCCCCTTCTTTCGTCAACACTTTATTCGTAAAATATCCAAAGAGCGAAATGCATTAAACAGCTTGTTTTCAATATTTTGTAGCTACTTCTATGAAGATTGTGGGACGAGCAGTACGGTACAACAGCTCGTTATAACCTATATGCGATGAGAGACGATTTACGGGGCTTACCAACACCATTCGATTGGTCACTTCAAACGGTCTGTCTGACCGGGTTCGACTATACAGACGCCAAGCTTGGCGCTCATTACTTCATAAGCTCGGTGACGCCTACGTGGCGCTGAGTCTGTCGTATGAGATCGACACATTGCCGGTCTTTCATCATCAGTATCCATGTGCCTCCTGTCCTGCGGCATAGGTACTCTATTAACATTTTCGCTTGGGCAACACATGGTCGGAAATTTTCATTGACGGGGGTGGCGGACTGAATTAATCTTCCGCGCGTCCCCCGGTCGAAGATAGTTCGGTTCTCATCTCACCGAGCACTTCAACACCGGTTTAACTGTTCAGGCTACCGCCCACAGGACAGTAGCCTCACGTCAATACCAGACAGAAGAACGGCAGACGTGAGCCCGCGCCGCGGGCCCGCCATACGTCCCGGTGTTGTGATTCATTAAGCGCCGTTATGAATCGTGACCCGGCCGGGAGTTGTCCGGTCGGAGGCGTGTCGCTCGCCTGCCTTTGAGCGGCTTCTGGATGGAGTATTTCCGCCTTTAGCCTGCGGCCTCCTCTCGACCTCGCGCGGTGGTCGCTCACCTTTCGACCGCAACTTAGCAACGGAGGACATGCATGAAACGCTTCACCACCCGCTTCCTGGCAATGTGCGGTTTGATGGTTCTCGCCTCGGCCGCGCTCGCGCCTTTCGTAGCTAGCGCTCAATGCCCGTTAGTCGTCGTGAGGTGTTCGGGCGGCAAGGAGACCAGCTGCGCCGGAACCCCCAACGGAACAAATTGCAGTTACGACCGCGACTGCCTCAACGGCGGTAAGTGCAGCAGCGAGGAACTGCTGCTTGAGTAGGAGACTAAACGCTGCCTCGTGGCCGCCTCAGCGATTTCATGTGGTGGCCGACCCGGATGTTTCGGACTATAACGACTTTAAGCCGGAGGACATCGATGAACATTTTCAAGGTTCGCTTCCTCGCCCTCTGCGGGCTGATGGTTCTCGCCTCGGCCGTGGCAGCCCCCTTCGTGGCTAACGCACAGTCATGTCCGACCCTATCAGTAAATTGCGGCGGAAAACTCCGCAGCTGTGAAGGGACGGTAAACGGAAACAAATGCGACTATGACCGCTCTTGCCTGAACTGCGGTGGCGGCGAGGAACTGCTGCTTGAGTAGCAGACCGGCCTCCGCCATGCGGGCGTTCCGCCTCGGCGGAGAAACTCGTCAACCCTTAACGAGGTTGGCCTCGGAGTCTCACCGGGAGTCCTTAAGTGACTCCACCGCGGTCGCGCGAAGCCGGCGCCAGGCAATCGAAGGCCGTGCTTTCGATTGCCTGGTCCTTCGGCCGTCGTTCCTCCCGCCTGCCCGAGGCAATTTTTACCGAGGGGGCTATTTTCCGTGAAGCCCTGCAACAAAATTCCATTCTAAAGGAGCTTGGCCTCGCGACCGCCCGGCCTTGTAAGCCTCATGAGAGCACCGACGAAAACTCTCGCGCTCGGATTCCTCCTGCTTACCATTTTCTGTGGCAGCTTCTACTTCTTCTACCGGCGGGCGCAGAAAAAAGCGCCGCCGGCACACCAAGACCTGATCCTCACGGAGGCCGTTCTTAACCGGCCGCTGCCGAAGGCCGACCTCGTTAACATCTCCGACGAGAAACTCGCGGACGAAGAGCTCCGACGGGGGAAGAAGGTTCTGGTCTTCATGATGCCCGACTGCGAACCCTGCGACCGGGAGAACGCATTCCTCAGGACAGTCGCG
Organism: Pyrinomonadaceae bacterium; assembly: GCA_036399155.1. Classification (GTDB taxonomy): domain Bacteria; phylum Acidobacteriota; class Blastocatellia; order Pyrinomonadales; family Pyrinomonadaceae; genus QHXN01. The sequence continues at coordinate 4,264 of DASWNR010000297.1, read as the reverse complement.
GACAGCCACCAAGACCTTAAGTTTCTTTACGTCATCCCGTTCGGGAACAAAGCCGAGGGGCTCAAGACGGCGCAGGCCAAGTACGCGCTGGCCCCATTCTACGACAGGGGATCTAACCTGAGCCGGAGTCTGGATATATACCAGGTGCCGATAAAGGTCTTCCTCGAAGACGGCGTCATCAAGAAGGTCTGGCTGGATGCGACAAGCTCCGACCAAGAGCGTGCGGAGTTTAAGGCGTGGCTGGACAGCGTATAGCTTGACCCGGCCGTAAGCAGTCCCATACATTTCGAGGGGCGGCCGACGCCGGCAACGTGGCGGGGGCCTCGGGCCGGCCGCATAAGTAAACTCATACGGCGGCGAGGAGCGATCATGAACCGGGTGTCTTTAATCATCGGCGTGGGAATACTCCTGTTCGCGCCCCCCGCCTCTGCCCAGATGGGGAGCGCGAAGGCGAAACCCGCTGCCGGCGAGAGTAAAGCCGAAGCCAAGGCGGAGGCCGAGCGGATGCGACAGGCCCGCCAGGAGCAGGCGCGCGCTCTGCTATTCGCTTTGAGCGGCGACGCGCGCGATTTTCGTAACCAGCGGTTGCGCGCCTACTCACTGGCGAAAATCGCGGACGCCCTGTGGGATGTGGACGCCGAACAGGGGCGCGCGATTTTCCGCGAGGCGTGGGACGCCGCGCAGAAGGCCGACCGGGAGGCCGCGGGACGGCTTAACCTCAGCGGAGGGGTCTTGAGGCTGGCGGCCAAGCGCGACCGCCTCCTCGCCGAGGAGTTTCTTCAGAAGCTGAAGGCGGCTGAACAGGAGGCCACAACCGAGTCCGTAAGAAACAGCCCGCCTGCGGGAGGCAGCCTGTGGGAGTTGCCGCCGGCGGCGGAGAAAAGATTGAAGTTGGCGGAACATCTGCTCGCCACCGGCGACGTTGAACGGGCTCTCCAGTTCGCCGACCCCGTGCTGGGCAGCGTCACCATCTCGACGATAGACTTTCTCACCCTCCTTCGTGATAAACACCCCGCCCCCGCGGACAAGCGTTACGCGGCAGTGCTGGCGAACGCAGGCGCCAACGTGCAGACGGACGCGAACGCGATTTCGGTGCTCTCGTCTTACATATTCACGCCTCATACTTACGTTATCTTCAACTCCGCGGGCGGGGCCGACACCGCGTCGATGTCCACTGTGTTCCCGCCGGCGAATGTCGGCCCACAGCTGCGTCTGGCCTTCTTTCAGACCGCCGGCACAGTCCTGTTGCGGCCGCCGCCTCAGCCCGAACAGGGTCAGGGCGGCGCGGGAGTTGTCGCCAGATACATGGCGCTTAAACGCCTGATGCCGCTCTTCTCGCAGCAGGCGCCGAGGGAGATCGCCGAGGCGATGCGGGGTCAGTTCGAGGCGCTCAGCGCCCAGGTGACTGAGGCCGTGCGCCAGAGTCGGGACGAGTCTTTGCAAAAGGGCATCACCTCCACCGAGCAGCTCCACGGGGAGCGGGAGCACTCTTTGCTAGACAGGGTGGAGGGCGCTAAGACTTCTGACGAGCGTGACGACCTCTACTTCCAGCTGGCGTCGCTCGCGCTGGGCAAAGACGACCCGAAGGCGCGCGACTACGCGGACAGGATTAGCGAGGACGGGCTGCGCAAAGGGGCGCGGGCGTGGGTTGACGCCGGGCTGGCCATCAACGCCATCCAGAAGAAGAAGGTTGAGCCGGCGCTGGAGTTCGCCCGCAGGGGGGAGCTGACCCACATCCAGCGTGTGTGGGTCTTGACTCAGGCGGCGAAGCTGTTAGGGAAGACTGACCGGGAAAGAGCCCTGTCGTTAATTGACGAAGCGGCCGCCGAGGTCGGGCGTATTGATGACGCCGATCCGGACCGGCCGCGCGGGCTGCTCGCCACTGCCAACGCTCTCGCCCTGCTTGACCCGGCGCGGGCGTGGGGCGCCGCCCAGGAAGCGATCAAAGCGGCGACCTCGATTGATAAATTCACGGGCGAAGGGGGAGCGTTAAGCATGAGCGCCAACAGCAAGAGCCTGATTTCGAGAAGGACGGAGCCGGCCCCCGATTTCGACGTGGGCGGAATCTTCGGCAAGCTGGCGAGTAGTGATTACTTTCGAGCCGTCCAACTGGCGCGCGGCTTCCAGGGCGAAGCGCCCCGCGTCAACGCCACCATCGCCATCGCCCGTGCGGTGCTAAACGAGAAGAGTCCCCCGGTGGCTTCAGCGCAATCCGGGGCGAGAAACTAACATCAGTCTCATCAACCGGTAGTGTTGCAAAAAATATTTTGGCCACAATAAGTTGCGTTTGGAGCTATCCATACATCCCAAGATATTGGGGCTGAAAGAATTTTTTGCAACACCACCGTAAGGACTGCGTCGTCACGCTCGTCGAGCGGAAGACGGGGCTGGTGCTCATCGGCAAGCTCGCCGACCGGGCGGCCGAGGGGCTGAGCCGGAGGGCGGTCGGCCTCATGCGCCGGCCCGGCGCGAAGTTCGAGACCGTGACCGCGGACAACGGCACCGAGTTCCACGACTACCGGAGGGTCGAGCGGCTGACGGGCGCGGCCTTCTACTTCGCGCGGCCGTACCACTCGTGGGAGCGCGGGAGTAACGAGAACGCCAACGGTCTCATCCGCCAGTACCTCCCGAAAGGCGAGAGCATGGCGGGGCCCGGTCAGCACCAGTGCAACGCCATCGCCAAGAGACTTAACACCAGACCCCGGAAGCGGCTTGGCTTCCGGACGCCGCTCGAATGCTACAACGAGTCTTAGTCAGTGTTGCACTTCAAACTTGATGTCAGGTCGCCCCGCCGGGGGAATGCTTCACCGCCCGTGGCACGGCCATCAGAGGTGATACCCGCGATAATAATAAGTGGAAACCGCCCCGAGGATTAGAGCCAACAGGGTGAAGAGGCAGCCGGCAAGGCCGAACAATAAGTGAAGGTTAGAGCGCCAGGCAGCATAACCGCAAGCCTGGCATGACACGAGAGCGCCGAGCGAGTCGGATCGTGTAAAGCATTGGGGGCAAATCTTAGAACCCATAACGGTACCCGTGTCTCTTTAATAATAGGGCGTGACCTTCTCCCCAATTGAGGTGCAATCATAACGAGAGTTTCGCCGCTTGATAAGAGCTGCACTTCGCCGCGAACTCCGCCGGCGTCTGCTGCTGTAGGCTCCGGTGCGGACGCCGCTCGTTGTAATCCACCCGCCACTCCTCGCTCACACTGCGTGCTTCCTCTAAGCTGATGAACCAGTGCTGGCTCAGGCACTCGTCCCGGAACTTCCCGTTGAAGCTCTCGATGGAGGCGTTCTGCATCGGCTTGCCCGGGTCGATGAAGCGCAGGTTGACGCCGCTCTTAGCCGCCCACTGATCCACCGCCTTGCTCACGAACTCCGGCCCGTCGTCCACCACGATGTGCAGCGGCTGCCGCCCCGTGGCGGCCGGTCTCTCAAGGACCCTCACGACGCGCGCTCCCGGTAACGACGTGTCTACTTCGATGGCTAAACACTCGCGCGTGTAATCACCGACTATGTTCAAGGTGCGGAACACCCTGCCGTCGGCCAGGGTGTCGCGCATGAAGTCCATCGGGTACCGCTCGTCGGCCCGCGAAGGCTTCGAGAGCGGCACGCGCCCGACCCGGGCGCGGGAGCGCCGCCGGCGCTTGCGCAGCTTCAGCCCTTCTTCGCGGTAGAGCCGGTAGACTCGCTTATGGTTGACCTGCCACCCTTCGCGCCGCAGCAGGACCCACAGCCGCTGGTAGCCATAGCGCGGGCGCTCGGCCGCCAACTCGCGCAAGCGCCGGCGTAACTCCTCGGCGGCGGGGCGGCGTGAGCGATAGCGCAGGCTGGAGTTACTCAATGAGAGCAACCGTCCGACGCGCCGCTCCGACACCTGATAAGTCTGTCGCAGGTAAGAGGCCGCCTCGCGCGTGGAGGCGGCCTTCACCACTTTTTTGACAGCACGTCCTTGAGCATCCGGTTGTCGAGCGTGAGGTCGGCGACCGCCGTCTTGAGGCGGCGGTTCTCGTCTTCGAGCCGCTTGAGGCGCTGCGCCTCGTTGACATCGAGGCCGCCGTACTTCGCTTTCCGGCGGTGGTAAGTCTGCTCGCTGATGGCGTGGGCGCGGCAGGCGTCGGTGACTCTCTGGCCGGCTTCGACGCCCTTGAGGATGTTAATAATCTGCTCTTCGCTGAACCTGGGCTTGCGCATGATGGGTTCTCCTCGTCGGTTAGTTTACGAGAGAACTCTCATTATCGCTGCACCTCTTTTAGGGGAGGAGGTCA
>DASWNR010000296.1:0-1788 GCA_036399155.1 Pyrinomonadaceae bacterium | reverse complement strand
TGAAGAACGCCGCGCGGCGCTCGCCGTCGAAGGCGAGTTCCCCGAAGTCCGCGCCGACGAGGCCATGCTCCGGCGCGCGCTCCTCAACCTCCTCCGCAACGCCGCCGAGGCTATCCCGGACGACGCGGCCGAGAGGCGTGTCAACGTCCGCGGCTCGGTCGTGCGCGACGACGCCGGCCGCGACTGGGTCTCGTTGGAAGTCGAAGACACGGGCGCCGGCATCGCCGAAGAGGACTTGCAGCGAATCTTCATCCCCTTCTTCACAACCAAGTCCAAAGGCCACGGCGTCGGCCTCGCGCTCGCGCACCGCGTCGCCACAGACCACGGCGGCACGCTCTCCGCCTCGAACTCCGCGAACGGCGGCGCGGTCTTCACGCTCCGACTACCTGCCTGAGCGTCTCCTATTTGACGTGAACTCGTTTGAAGCCGAAGCCGATGAAGCGCGAGGGCAGGTTGCGCAGGATTGGGAGGCGGAGCACGAGGCGTAGCGCGACGGGGAGGTTGAAGGTTCCGCGCGGGTCGAGGGCGGCGGCGATGACGCGCTTCTGGATGCGCGTCTGTAGCGCCTGTATGAGCCGCGTGGGCCATTCGCGTCGGCGCTGCACTTCGCGGAGGTGGCGTTCGTCGGGCGTGCCTTTCGTCAGCGGCCCGGCCAGTACGTTGGCGGCCTCCGCGGCGTCCATGATGGCGTAGTTGATGCCGACGCCGCCGACCGGCGACATGACGTGCGCGGCGTCGCCGACGAGGAGCAGGCCGGGCTTGTGCCATCGCTTGAGGAGGCTCGACTCGACCGAGAGCACCGAGACCTGCTTCCAGTCGCGCAGGTGCTCGAAGCGTTCGGCGTACAGTGGCGCGACCGCGGCGAGATTTCGCCGTAACGTTTCGAGCCCGGCGGCGCGCACCTGCGCGGAGGCGCCCTTGAGGATGACGTTGGCGCACTGCCACTGCTCGCCCCGGTTGAGCATGACGAGCATGTGGCCGCCGCCGAAGTAGGCCAGGCCGCCGTCCGGGTCTTCGGCGAGGCGCGGGACGCGGAACCAGAGGATGTCCATCGGCGGCGAGGTCTTGACCTGCTCGAACCCGCCGAGGTGGCGCACGCGCGAGCCGCGCCCGTCCGCGCCGACCGTCAAACGCGCGCGCAGCTCGGTCTTCCCACTGTCGTCTTCGTAAACGACTCCGCGCACGACGCCGCCCTCCTCTATCAGCTCGACGACGCGCGTGCCCATCAGCAGGCGGAAGCTCGGGTGCCGCTTCGCCTCTTCGGCGACGAAGGCGAGGAAGTCCTTCTGCGGAATCATCATGATGTAGGGGAAGCGCGTCCTGAGGCGTCGGAAGTCGGCGAGCACGACGGGGCCGCCGGGCGTCATCAGCGTGGCGGTGTGAATCCTGGCGTGCGGGAGTTTGTGGAGCGAGTCGGCGAGGCCGATCTCGTCGAGCAGTTCGAGGACGGAGGGGTGGATGGTGTCCCCGCGGAAGTCCCGGTCGAAGTTGTCGTGCGCTTCGAGGAGCGTCACCGCGACGCCCTTGCGCGCCAGCAGCAGCGAGAGAATCACGCCCGCCGGCCCGCCGCCCACGACGCAACAGGCCGTCTCCGTCTTTAATGGTTCAGCCGTCATCTGCTTCGAGTCCTCCGGGGAAGTATTCGCGCCAGCGGCGCGTGACGAGGTGTTCGATGTCGGGGCGGACGAGAAGCTCTTCGGGGTAGCCGGGCTTCATGCGCGCGTCGATGACGAGAGGTATGCCGTAGGAAATGTGATGGCGGCGCACGCTCGTGCTTGAGGCGTGGAT
>DASWNR010000295.1:0-11784 GCA_036399155.1 Pyrinomonadaceae bacterium | reverse complement strand
CTGCGCCCCGGCATGGTCTTCACCATAGAGCCGGCGCTGCGCGTCCCCGAAGAGAATATCTACGTCAGGCTTGAGGACGTGATCGTCATCGGCGAGGGTAAGGCGGAAGTCCTCACCACGTTCGTGCCGATGGACATTCAGGGCGTCGAACTCCTCATGCGAGAGGACGGCATGCTCCAGCGCTACGTGCGGGACGGAGGGAAGTGATAGTGGCACGCGTCGTGCTCTATACATCGTCGGCAAGCACGGAGGAAGTTAAACCGTGACCCCGCCGCCACCCCGCCCTGAGCGTGGCCTGCCGCTACGCCAGCCCCCGCCGAGCATCCCTATCAATCAAGCTTCTAACGAAGCCCGCTTAAAAAGCGGGCTTCTCGCCTTTTCAGGCAATCTCCTATCACGCCGTGCTGATAGAACTCCTGAATGTCGCATACACAGATTACCCCTTACGACTTGGGGCAGGGCGTGCTTGACGTGTCAGGGGGACGAATTTCGTCACCCGCGGGGTGACAATTTCTGGAATGAGCGGCCGACGATTCCGGGAACCGGCAACGGCTCCCGTCCTCGCCTTCACATTAAAATCGACGGCTACTGACCGGCTACGAGTTCGATGCCCTTCTCCTCGAACCACCATTCGTCGTCCGACACGGGCGCGCCCCCGTCGGCGTTGTAGTTGATCGTCAACTCCTCGTCGGGGCGGATGTCTCTGACGGCGACCAGGCGCAGGACGAGGGACTCTCCGTCCGTCACGTAGCGCAGGTTGGCGGGGTTGGCGTGGTTGTAGAGGCTCCCGTATCCCAGAGCCAGCGCCTGCGTGGACGCCGACCCCTCCGGCACCTCCCAGTGAAAAACTATCGTCTTGAGTTCCTTGTGCAGCACCTCGTAGGGCTTGCGCAGGAGCACCACGGGGCACTCCTCCACCACCTCGCCAGCGACGAAGGCGCGCGCCGCGAAGACTCCCCTGCCCTTCGTCGTCTCGGTGTCCTTGACGTAAACGCTCGGCGGCTTCAGTGCCATGTTCGTCACCTTGATGTTTAGCGAATTAACTCGATAAGCCGTGGGCGCGCCCGCGCGGTGCGCACAGCTTTCGCCCGTTCATCTTTTAGCACGTAACAAACTCAACGGGACAGCGGGGCGGCAGGAGTCGGGTGCGGAATACGACTGCCCGCCCCCGTCGAATGAGACGGGGCGACGCAGTTCGCCCCGTCCCCCGCCAATTTGCTAAAGAGACCCGTGAGCCATTAGCATACTCGTTTATTTTGTCGGGCGGGGAACCGCCTGTTGTTCGCAGACACGGAGACAACGTCATGATGGGATTTGGCAAAAGAGTTTCCTACGCCGCCCGCTGCTTCTTCGCGGTGCTCTCGCGCGGCGAGGTGCCCGAGGACATAGCCCCGGAAGTGGTCAGGGCGGCGCCTCAGCCCGAGCGGGAGCCCGCGCCGCTGCCGCCGCCCGCCGAGCGTGCGGAGGCGCGCCCGGCGGAGGATTCACCCGACCGCGCCGTCCAACTCCTCGCGCTGCTTCAACGCGAGGGGAGGCTGGTCGATTTCTTCAGCGAAGACATCGCGCCGTATCAGGACGAGCAGATAGGGGCGGCGGTGCGCGAGCTGCACACAGGCTGCCGCAAGGCGCTCGCGCAGTACGTCACGCTTGAGCCGGTCATCGACGGCGAAGAGGACAGACCCGTCACGGTCGATGAAGGGTTCGACCCGGCCTCAATCAAGCTCGTCGGGAACGTGACGGGGCGGCCGCCGCTGCGCGGCCTGCTCCGCCACCGCGGCTGGCGCGTCGTGGGAATCAACCTGCCTTCGCTGCCCCCGCAGGGAACCGGCCGCGCCGTCGTGGCCCCGGCCGAAGTGGAAATTCAGTAAGGAAAGCTGTCGGCTGTTAGCCCTTAGCTTTTAGCCTCAGCTTCGACCGTCCCTGACAGACGGAGCTAACAGCCAACAGCTAACAGCTTCTTGCAGAGGTGAACTTTTTTGGACACACGATTCATCGTAGGCATCGATCTGGGGACGACCAACACGGCGCTGGCGCAGTTCGACACGGGCGCGCCGGAAGAGTCGGCGACCATCACTGTTGAGCCCGTCCCGCAGTTGACCAACCCGAACGAGGTCGAGGAGCGGACGCTGCTTCCCTCCTTCCTCTACGTGCCGGGCGAGCTGGATTTCCCGAAGGGCGCGCTCGCGCTGCCGTGGGATCGAGACCCGCACGTCTTCGCCGGGGAGCTCGCGCGCAAGCGCGGCGCGGAGAACCCGACGCGCCTCGTCGCGTCGGCCAAGTCGTGGCTCTCGTACGCGGCCGTCGACCGCGCGTCGGCAATCCTTCCGTGGGGCGCGCCCGAAGAGGTGAGGAAGCTCTCGCCGGTCGAGGCGTCGGCCGAGTACCTGCGCCACCTCCGCCACGCGTGGGACGGGCGCGTCAACGCGAAGAAGAACCCGGAGCTGGCGCTGGCGGCGCAGCAGATACTTCTCACCGTGCCCGCCTCGTTCGACGAGGAGGCGCGCGAGCTGACCCTGCGCGCGGCCGAGTCGGCGGGCCTGACGCGCGTGACGCTGCTCGAAGAGCCGCAGGCCGCCTTCTACGCGTGGATAGACGCGCAGGGCGACGCGTGGCGCAAGCGCGTCCGCGTCGGCGACCTCATCCTCGTCTGCGACGTGGGCGGCGGCACGACCGACTTCAGCCTCATCACGGTCTCGGAAGAGGGCGGCGAGCTATCGCTCAAGCGCGTCGCCGTCGGCGAGCACATCCTGCTCGGCGGCGACAACATGGATTTGGCGCTCGCGCGCCTCCTCCAACAACGCCTCGAAGAGGACGGGCACCGCGTAGACACGTGGCAGTTGCAGGGGCTCTGGCACCAGTGCCGGCTGGCGAAGGAGAAGCTGTTCGCCGACCCGAAGAGTCAGAAGCAGCCCGTCACGCTTCTGGGCAAGGGCTCGAAGCTCGTCGGCGGCACGGTCAAGACGGAGCTGCGCCGCGAAGACCTTGAGCGCGTCCTCGCCGACGGCTTCTTCCCCCCCGTCGGTCGCGACGAGATGCCCGCGCGCGCGCGCCGCATCGGCTTTCAGGAGTTGGGGCTCCCGTACGCCGCCGACCCGGCCGTCACCAGGCACCTCGCGCGCTTCCTCTCGCAGCAGGCGGGGGGCGCCGAAGGCGACGCCATCCGGCGCGGCCCGAGCGGCTTCGCATGTCCGACGCACGTGCTCTTTAACGGCGGCGTGATGAAGGCCGGCGTGCTGCGCGACCGCGTCGTCGCGGTGCTCGACGCGTGGCTACAGGCCGAAGGCTTCGAGCCGCTCGGCGAGCGCGGCGTGCTCGAAGCCCCCGACCTCGACCACGCGGTCGCGCGCGGCGCGGCCTACTACGGCAGGGCCAAGCGCGGCCGCGGCGTTCGCATCCGCAGCGGCGCGCCGCGCACCTACTACATCGGCGTCGAGAGCGCCATGCCCGCCGTGCCGGGGCTGCCCGCGCCGCTCAAGGCGCTGTGCGTCGTGCCCTTCGGCATGGAGGAGGGGACGGAGGCCGCCATCCCGGGGCGCGAGTTCGGGCTGGTGGTCGGCGAGCCGGCCGAGTTTCGCTTCCTCAGCTCGACGGTGCGTAAGGGCGACGAGATAGGCGCGGTGGTCGAGGACTGGGGCGACGAGATAGAGGAGTCGAGCCCGCTCGAAGTCACGCTCAAAATCGAGGGCAAAGAGGACACGGTGCTGCCCGTCCGCCTTGAGACGCGCGTGACCGAGGTCGGCACGCTCGAAGTCTGGTGCGTCTCGCGCGACGGCTCGCAGCGCTGGAAGCTTGAGTTCAACATCAGGGAGTCGGACGAAAATTAATTTGAAATTTCAGATTAGAAATTTCAAATCATGAGATGGAAGCGTCAGGCCGTTTTTTAATCGGCATCGACCTCGGGACGACGAACTCGGCGGTCGCCTACGTCGACACGGAGGAGAGGCCCGCGCGCGGCGCGCCGCCTCCCGTCCGCGTCTTCGAGGTGCCGCAGCTCGTCGCCGAGGGCGAGGTGCGGGCGCTCCCTTCCCTTCCCTCATTTATCTACTTCACCGACGAGGCGGAGGACGCGGCACCCGGCCTCCGACTGCCGTGGGAGGGGCAGACGGACGGCGCGTTGGTCGGCGTGATAGCGCGAGAGCGCGGCGCGCTGGCCCCGGGGCGACAGGTCGCCTCGGCCAAGTCGTGGCTCTGCCACCCGTCCCTTGACCGCACGGACGCCTTCCTCCCGTGGGACGCGGAGGGGGGCGACAAGGTCTGCTCGCCCGTCGCCGCCTCGGCGTATTACCTCACGCACCTGCGCGACGCGTGGAACCATTCAAAAGCGACGGACGAGGGCGGCCTTGTCGTGGACGGGCTGCGGTTCGAGCGGCAGCAAATCGTGCTCACCGTGCCGGCCTCGTTCGACGAGGAGGCGCGCGAGCTGACCGTCGCGGCGGCGCGCGAGGCGGGACTTGAGAACCTGACGCTGCTCGAAGAGCCGCTCGCGGCCTTCTACGCGTGGATAGCGGCGCAGAAGGGCGGGCTCAAGCGACACCTCAAAGACGGGCAGCTCGTCCTCGTCTGCGACGTGGGCGGCGGCACGTCCGACTTCAGCCTCATACGCGTCCGCGTCGAAGGCGGCGAGGTGCGATTCGAGCGGACGGCCATCGGCGAGCACCTTCTGCTCGGCGGCGACAACGTTGACCTCGCGCTCGCGCGTCTGGTCGGGGAGAAGCTCGGGAACCCGCGTCTGTCGCTCAGGCAGCAGAACGCTTTGCGGCGTAAGTGCTGCGCGGCCAAAGAAGTTCTGCTCGGCGACTCTTTAATCAATGCGGCGGAGAGCGCGCCGATCACGGTGCTCGGCGGCGGGCGCTCGGTCGTGGGCGGCGCGCTCACCACGCGGCTCGCGCGCGCCGAGGTCGAAAACGTTCTGGCCGAGGGCTTCCTGCCCGCGAGCGCGCCCGAAGACCTGCCCGCGTCCGAGCGGCGCGCGGGACTCCGCGAGCTGGGACTCCCCTACGCGAGCGAGCCGGCCATCACAAAGCACCTCGCCGCGTTTCTCACGCAGGCGGCGCTGGCGATGAAGTCCGGGGTCGAAGGCGCGACCGAAGAAGTGAGCGGCGGCGCGATGGCGCGACCCGACGCGATACTTTTCAACGGCGGCTTCTTCCACCCGGAGCTGGCGCGCGAGCGCCTCGTCGCGGCGGTCGCGGGCTGGTTCCCCGGGCGAGGTAAACGCTGGCGGCCCAAAGTCCTGCACAACGAGACGCCCGAGACGGCCGTCGCGGTCGGCGCGGCCTACTACGCGCGCGTGCGCCGCATGGGCGGCGTCCGCGTCAGCGGCGGGAGCGCGCGCGGCTACTACATCGGCGTCCAGCAGGCCGGGCACGCCGGCGCGAATCAGGAAAGTCTGACGGCCGTCTGCGTCCTGCCACGCGGGACCGAGGAGGGCACGCGGCTCGAACTCGGAGGCAGGGAGTTCACGGCGCTCACGAACCGCCCCGTCTCCTTCACCCTCTACAGCACGACGACGCGGCAGGACGGGCAGGGCGAGGTCGTCCGCTTCGCGGAGAATGAGTTGCACCGCCACGCGCCGCTCGTCACGGTGCTGCGCTACGGCAAGCGCTCGCGCCACATCGAGCTTGACGTGAGCCTGACGGCGCACTTCACCGAAGTGGGCACGCTCGAACTCTGGTGCGAGTCACCGAAGACGGGCCACCGCTGGCGTCTCCAATTCCAACTGAGGGGCGCGACCCCGGAAGAGGAAGCCCCCGAGGGCGAAGAGGAACGGCCGCCGGAGGAGGCCGCGCGGGTCGTCATCCCCGACGAGGCCGTGGCGGAGGCCGAGAAGCTGCTCCGCGCCGTCTTCGGCGGCCCGCGCGACGCCCCCGCGGGCGAGGCTCCGTCGCCCGAGGCGCTGCCCGGGAGACTCGAAGCCGCGCTCGGGTACCGCAAGGACGCGTGGCGAACCGAGACCATCCGCAAGCTCTGCGACGTGCTGGCGGAACTCTCCGCCGGCCGCAAAAAGGGGCGCAACTACGAGGCGCGCTGGCTCAACCTCTTCGGCTTCTGCCTGCGCCCCGGCTTCGGCGCGGTGCTCGACGAGTGGCGCGTAGAGCGCGCGCGGAAGGTCTACCACGAGGGACTCTTCTTCGATAAGGACGTGCAGTGTCAGGTCGAGTGGATGATCCTCTGGCAGCGCGTGGCGGGCGGCCTCAACGCGGGGCGGCAGCTCGAAATATACGAGCGCCACAAGGGGCTGTTCGGGCTGGGCGGCAGGAAAGTTAAGGGGAGGCTCAACCGGCAGGTAGAGCGCGAGGGGCTGCTCCTGCTCGCGAGTCTCGAACACCTGCCGCCCGACGTCCGCGTCGAACTCGGCGAGGAGCTGCTCGCGCGCGTCGGCGAGGAGCCCGGCAACAAGAGCTTTACGTGGGCGCTGGGGCGTCTCGGCGCGCGCGTCCCCTTTTACGGGCCTCTGAACTGCGTCGTGCCGGCGGGCGCGGCGGCGAGGTGGGCCGCCGCCCTCCTCTCACTCCCGGAGTTGACGACGCACGTCGCGACGGCCGTCTCGCAGTTGGCGGCGCGAACCGACGACCCGCTGCGCGACGTCGAGCCGGAGTTCAGGCAGGAGGCCGTCAGGCTTTTGCGGGAGGCGGGGGTCGGCGACGAACTGCTTGAGAGCCTGCGCGCGTACGTGCCGCGCAGCCGCGCAGCCGCCGTCCGCATCTTCGGCGAATCGCTGCCGGAGGGCCTGCGTCTCCTGGGCTGACGCGGGCGACGCCGAAGGGGCTCAACCGTGGTTCTGAATCATTAAAGACTCTCTACGGCGGGGTTGCGCCCACCTTTCGCCTCCGTAGTGTTCGCGTCCGGCTCCGGCAGTATTTCCTTGTGATACTATCCTTACTTCGCTAAAGAACCGACATCATTAGTAGCCCGTCCGCCGCGTGTTCGGACGGCATAACAGAAATGAGGAATCGTCTCATGAAAAGATTTTCGATGGCCGCGCCGCTGCTCGTCGGGCTCTCCGCCGTCTGCGGCCTGTCGTGCCAGAGGGCCGGGCAGCCCGCCGCCAACACCGTGGCCGTCAACGCGACGAACGCTTCCGGCGGCGCGCAGGCGAACGCCGCCCCGCAGCAGCCGGCGGCGCCGCGGACGCAGTTGAAGGTCGGCGACCCCGCGCCCGACTTCGCGCTGACCGACACAGAGGGGCAGACCGTCCGCCTGAGCGACTACCGCGGGAAGAGGAACGTGGTGCTCGCCTTCTACGTGCTGGCCTTCACCGGCGGTTGAACGAAGGAGATGAAGGCGTATCAGGCTGATATCGCCAAATTCGAGAAGAGCAACACGCAGGTCTTAGGGATCAGCGTCGACAGCTTCGCCGCCAACCGCCGCTTCAAGGAGGACATCGGCGCGACCTTCCCGCTGCTGAGCGACTTCAAGCGCAAGGCGGTGAGGGACTACGGCATCTTCGACGAGGAGGCCGGCTACGGCACCCGCGCCACCTTCACCGTGGACAAGGAAGGCATCATCAGGCACATCGAACAGGGCAGGTCGGCCATCGACCCGACGGGCGCCTACCAGTCGTGCGAGGCGCTGGGCTAAGTCGGCGGACGCGTCACAAAAGAAGGCGGGGCGGCCTCTACGTTCAGTAGAGGCCGCCCCGCCTTTTATGCTTCGACTTCCTTACCGCCGTCCCGCCACGAACCCGCGCCGGACGGAGGTGACCGCGTTACGGCCGGCCGAGGATGCCGCCGAGGATGCCGCCGAGGCCGCCGCCGTTGTTCCTGCGGTAGTCGCCGTTATTGTTGCCGGCGTACTGGCGGAACCCTTCGTCGTAGCCGCGCACGAAGCCGTCGCGGAACGCCTGCGAAGAGGCTTCCTTGTAGAAGTGTGAACGCTGGGGGCTGTAGCTCTGCCCGCGCTGCGCGTCGCGCGCGCCGGTGTTCAGGCCGTTCTGGTAGCCCTGGTTCAAGGCGACCTGCTGGCCGTTGTTGTAGCCGCCGTTGTTGCCGTAGCCGCCGTAGGTGCCGTAACCGCCGTTGTTGCCGTAAGTGCCGTAGCCGCCGTTGCGCTGCTGCTGCCGCTGGCGGCGGATTGCCCGGTCGCGCCGGTCATAGTCGCCGTCGCCGTCGCGGTCGCGCCTCACCTCGCGGCGCTCCTGACGCCGCTCGCGGCGATTCTCGCGGCGCTCCTGACGGTTGCGCGCGTTCGGGTACTGCCCGTATTGCGCCTGCGCCGTGACGCTCGTGGCCAGAACCGCGCCCGCCACCATCAGAAGCGAGATGACTGCGCCGCCGATACGATTGATAGATTTCTTCATATTTGTGCTCATCCTCCGTGGGCTGGAGTAGGGCAACCCTCGTGCCGCCCCCGCCGAAGACAAAAGGCCGTATAAAGTCGGTATGGACGAACCCGCAGGCACGCCTCACGTCACCATAACGTGCAGCCGCCCCGCAGATGAGTGAACTTTGACGTTTCCGCCCGCCCGGCGGACGCATAGTGATAGGCGCGTAATGATGCACCGCTGTTCGATTATTTGACCCATAAACAGCCCCCGCAGTAGTGCGTCCGTAAGATACCGGGGCCAATCTTTCAGCATTCTACAGTTAAAGAGGTAGTCAACCCTTAAACACCCCCACGCGGCATGTGAGTTGCCAGTTCGACCGTGGACTATCATCCAGTCGAACTCTCTCCGACGGTATGACGGCGGTCGCCATGTGCGAGTGCCGTGACTACAAATTCTTTACTTGAAGGGAAAGGTCGAGGATATGAAAAAGTTTCTTCTAGCGTGCGCGATCTGCATGTCATTGGGGATGGCGTCGGACGCGCTCGGGCAGCGCCGTAACAACGACGGCAGGCGCAACGAGATCAGGCGCGGCGTCCGCTCCGGTCAACTCACACGCAACGAGGCGCGGCAGTTGCGCCAACGCCGGCGGGAGATTCGGCAGGAGCGGCGCACCTACCGCTCCGACGGCTCCTACACGCGCGACGAGCGCCGCGACGTGCGCAGGGACAGGCGCGAGCTGAACCGCAACATCCGCCGCGAGCGTCGCGACGACGACCGCCGCAACCACAGGCGCGGCAACGGCTACTACCGCCGCGGCGCGGGCTCGCGCAGCCACCCCGTCTTCGGCCGCCGCAACTAACCCGCCGCGGGCGGGCGAGGAATGAGGACTATGCGTTCAATAAAAATGTTCAGGCCGGTCTCGGTCGTACTGGCCGTCTTTCTCTTGCTGGGGATGTTGGTAGACCCCGCGTCGGCGCAGAGGCGTCGCCGCAACCCGCAGGCGGGTAAGGCCAAGGCCGCCAAGCGAATCGGCATCGGCACGGCGGCGGGCGCGGGCGTCGGCGCATTAATCAACGGCAAGAAGGGCGCGCTCATCGGCGCCGGGGCGGGCGCCGCCGGCGGCACCGCCTACCACGTCCACAAGAAGCGGAAGTGGAAGCGCCGCAACAGGAACCGTTAAGCAACACCCGGGAGCGGTGCGGGGGGCTCGCCGACGGCCAAGTGGCGCCGTCGGCGAGCCCTTTTAGCTTTGACCGCCGGACGAGTCATAGCTCATCATTCGACATCGACGGCTGAAGACGACCGAGGGGGGAACGCGAGAGGGCATGGGCAAAAATCATGAGTTTATCGTCAGGCCGGGCAGCAGGCCGAGGTTGAAAAATTACGACGCCGCCTTTACCGGAGAGTTTACCGATGAAGGCCGGGCGCGCGTGAAGTTCCGGGCCGATTGCGCCGAGATGGCCGCGCTGCAAGACAAGCTGATGGCTCAGGAGTCTCACGCGCTGCTCGTTATTCTTCAATCCATAGACGGCTCCGGCAAGGACGGCACGATCAAGTCCATCGCCGCGGTGCTCGACCCGCAGGGCTGCACCGCGCAGAATTTCAAGAAGCCTTCCGACGCCGAAAATAAGCACGACTATTTGTGGAGATTCCACCAGGGCGTGCCCGAGCGCGGGCGCATCACCTTCTTCAACCGCTCTTATTACGAGGAGGTCATCGCTCCGCGCGTGCGCCCGGAGCGCCTCGACGAGCAGGGCCTGCCTTCGCGGAGCAGGACGAAGGACATCTGGAAGCGGAGGATGACCGAGATCAACAATTTCGAGCAGTACCTTACCGATAACGGCGTGGTCATCCTCAAGCTATTCCTGAACCTCTCCAAGGCCAAGCAGGCCGAGCGCCTGCTGGAGCGAACCGTCGAGCCCGCGAAGAAGTGGAAGTTCTCAGCCGCCGACATGGAGAATCGCGGCCTGTGGGACGAGCACGTCGAAGCCCACGAAGACATGTTGGCCCGGACGAGCACGAAGGCGGCGCCGTGGCACGTCATCCCGGCCGACCACCGCTGGTTCACCGCGCTGGCGGCGGCCGACCTGATGGTGAGTAAACTCCGGGGGCTGAAGCTGCGCTACCCCGCGGTCAAGGGGGCGGATAAAAAAGAGATGGAGAAGACCCAAAAGCAGCTCATGCGCGAGCTGAAGCGCTCAGGTTGAAAGCGCCGTCGGTCGGGCGACCGGGTGATTGATAACTTTCCCCGGAACGTTCACTCATCCCGTTAGACCACATAGAGGATTACAAATTTCTGCCGGAGCAGTTATGCCCAGAATGGCGCTTCTCGTCATCGACATGCTCAACGATTTTTTCCGGCAGCACGCGCATCTGGCCGCGCAGCGCCCCCGCCTCGTCTCGTCCGTCAACGCGCTCGCCGCGGCGTTCCGTGAGCGTGGCCAACCCGTCTTCTGGGTGCGGCAGGAATTCGCGCCGGACCTGCACGACGCGTTTCTGGAGATGCGGAAGCACAACCTGCGTGTGACGATTGCCGGCACAGACGGGTGCGAGCTGCTGCCGGAACTCGACCACCGCCCCGCGGACAAGACCATCGTGAAGAAACGCTACAGCGCCTTCTTCGGGACTGAGCTGGAGGCGACGCTCAAGCGTGCACGCCCTGAAGTGTTGGTCGTCGCCGGCATCAACACCCACGCGTGCGTCCGCACCACGGTCATCGACGCCTACCAGCTCGATTATGAAGTGGTGGTGGCGGCGGAGGGCGTCGCGTCTTATGATGAAGCGCATCACGACATGACCACGCGCTATCTGGATGGGACCATCGCGCGCCTGTTGCCCGACCGTGAGATCATCAAGATGCTGGAATCGTGAGGGGGGAGTTCACGGTGCCGCGCCACCCAATCGCGGCTCCGTGTCGGTTGTGAGTGAACGTTCGTAGCGTGTCTGAGGCAAACGGGTTTCTCCCTTCCGGTTCACGGGCTCCGGGCTACCTGACGCGGCTCTTCTTGCGGCGCAGGAAGTCTATGAGGACGAACTGCGTGAGGTTGCCGGGCGTGGCGAAGTAGGCTTTGCCCGAAGTCATCGCCGACATCTGTTTGACGAACTCGACGAGGTAGTGGTCGGAGGCGAGCATGAAGGTGTTGACCTGGATGCCCGCCTTGCGGCACGCCTGCACCTCGCGGAAGGTCGCCTCCATCACTACGGGGTCGCCGCCCATCGAGTTCTTGTAGAGCCTGCGCCCCGCCGACAGCTCGCCGAACGACGAGAGGCCGCGGCGGCCCCGCCCGCCCCCCGCCGGAAGCGCGCGGTCGGTCTGCGCGTCGAGGAAGCAGGCCGTCGGCTTGCCGTCGGTCACCATCACGATCTGCTTCATCTCCTTGCGCTGCGCCTGCAAGAGCCGGCGCGCCAGCTTCAGCCCCTCGGCCGTGTTCGTGTGGTAGGGGCCGACCTGCGTCGTGGCGAGGCGCGCGAGCGGCAGCTCCTCCGCGTCGTCGTGGAAGAGCACGACCTTGAGCGAG
>DASWNR010000294.1:0-3584 GCA_036399155.1 Pyrinomonadaceae bacterium | reverse complement strand
ACTCAGTAGTTCCTCCTTGGGAAGAAAAGGTGGAGGGGCAAGCTGCCCCCTTCGACTTCTGCAAAGCGCCGCGTGCGGGGGCCGCGGCGGCGGACGTGGGAACGTAGGCGCGCATTGTACAACAGTACGCGGGAAACGGGTGTACGGATTTATACGAAGCCGCGAGGCCGCGTGGGGGCTCCTGTTGGGGCCGCCGTTTCGCGTTTGTTATACTCGCCGCGCCGTTTTAAGCGAGAGCAAATTGAACCGAAGAGGTCAGAGGCCGGGTGTCAGAAGGCGGAAGGAAACCTGTCCTGACACCCTGACTCCCGACCTCCGACTCCTGACTTCTTATGAAAAATGGATGGGAGGCCGTCATCGGCCTTGAGATTCATGCGCAGTTGAGCACGGAGTCGAAGATTTTCTGCGGCTGCTCGACGCGCTTCGGCGACGAGCCGAACTCGAACACCTGCCCGGTCTGTCTGGGGCTGCCGGGCGCGCTGCCGGTGCTCAACCTGCGGGCGGTCGAACTCGGCGCGCGTGCGGCGCTGGCTTTGGGCCTGAGCGTCAACGAGGTCTCCATCTTCGCGCGCAAGAACTATTTCTACCCGGACCTGCCGAAGGGCTACCAGATTTCGCAGTACGACCGGCCGTTCTCCGAGGCCGGGTTGCTGGAGATCGTGACGGCCGAGCGCGACGAGGGCGGGCACGCGCGCGAGTGGCGGCCGATGGAGGTGCGCATCACGCGCCTGCACCTCGAAGAGGACGCGGGCAAGAACGTCCACGAGGGGCTGCCCGAGACCAACCGCTACTCCTACATCGACCTCAACCGCGCCGGCACGCCGCTGGCCGAAATCGTCACCGAGCCGGACTTCCGCACCTCCTGGGAGGCGTACGACTACGTCAACCACGTCCGACACGCCTTGCACTGGGTGGGCGCGTCGGAGGCCGACATGGAGAAGGGGAACCTGCGTTGCGAGGCGAACGTCTCGGTGCGCCGCGTAGGCAGTGAGAAGTTCGGGACGAAGGTCGAGCTGAAGAACCTCAACTCGGTGCGCTTCATGCAGCGCGCCATCGAGTTCGAGATAGAGCGCCAGATAGCACTCATCGAGTCGGGCGGGCGCGTCACGCAGGAGACGCGCCTCTGGGACGAGCGCGAAGGCTGCACGCGCGTCATGCGCTCGAAGGAGGAGGCGCACGACTACAGGTACTTCCCCGAGCCGGACTTGCAGCCGCTGACCGTGACGGCCGAGTGGGTCGAGCAGGTGCGCGCCGCGATGCCGGAGCTGCCCGACGCGCGCCGGAAGCGTTTCACGGAGCAGTACGAACTCTCCTTCAACGACGCGTCGCTGCTCGTGCGCGACCGTCAGCTCGCGGACTTCTACGAGCGCGCCGCCGCGGCGTCGAACCCGCGCGGCGCGGCCAACTGGCTCAAGGGCGAGCTGCTGCGCGCACTCGACTCGTCGAACATTCAGGCCGACGCCTCGCCCGTCTCTCCGGAGGAATTGGGCGCGCTCGTCCGCGCCGTCGAGGAGGGGCGCATCAGCGGCACGCAGGGCAAGGTCGTGCTGGACGAGATGTTCAAGACGGAGAAGGGGGCCGAGGCCGTCATCGAGGAGCGGGGGTTCGCACAGGTCAGCGACGCGGGCGAGATTGAAAAGATAGTCTCGGAGGTGCTCGCCGCCAACCCGCAGCAGCTCGCCGCGTACCGCGCGGGCAAGGAGGCGCTCTTCGGCTTCTTCGTCGGCGCGGTGATGAAGGCGTCGAAGGGCAAGGCCAACCCGAAGGTCGTCAACGAGCTTTTGAAAGAGAAGCTGAAGGGGGAGTAAGGAGTCAGGTGGAATACAAGGGGAAGACAGTAATCGTCACGGGCGGGACGAAGGGCATCGGGCGTGCCATCGCGTGGGCGCTGGCCGTAGGGGGGATGAACGTCTGCGTCGGCGCGCGCAACCTCGACGAGGTGAAGCAGGCCGTCCGGGAGCTTGAGGGCACGGGCGCGTCCGCGACCGGCGCGGCGTGCGACGTGAGGGTCTACGAGGAGGTCGAGGCGCTCGTGGCGCACGCCGTCGAGGAGTTCGGCGGCGTTGACGTGCTAATCAACAACGCCGGCATCGGCCTGCACAAGACCGTCGAGGAGACTTCGCCCGAAGAGTTCCGCGCGGTGCTTGAGACGAACCTCTTCGGCGTCTTCCACGGCTGCCGCGCGGTCATCCCCGAGATGAAGAAGCGTGGCGGCGGCTACATCGTCAACGTCTCTTCGCTCGCGGGCGCGAACCCGCACCCTTCGATGGCGGCCTACAACGCCTCGAAGTTCGCGCTCAACGGCTTCAGCGAGGCGCTGATGCAGGAGGTGCGGCACGACCGCATCAAGGTCAGCTACGTCATGCCCGGCTCGGTCAACACGGAGTTCGGCGGCGGCGCCGTGAGCGAAGAGAACTCCTGGCAGCTACAGCCCGAAGACATCGCGCGCGTCGTCGTCGACCTGCTGCGCCACGACGAGCGGAGCCTGCCGAGTCGCGTCGAGATAAGGCCCAGCATGCCGCCGAAGAAGTAGGAGGGCGCGGCGTAAGGTCGAAGGGAGACGGACAGCCCCCGCATGGAACCAGCCGAGCAGATTGCCGAAGCAAGGGAGAGCGCGGACGAGAATTTCAAGAACCGCGCCGCGCTCATCATCGCGTTCATGGCGACGCTCCTCGCCATTACGAGCCTCGGCGGCGGGAACGCGGCCGAGGACATGGCCAACAACAACATCCACGCCAGCGACACCTGGGCCTTCTACCAGGCCAAGAGCATCCGCCAGACGACGATGCGCGTCGCCGCCGACGGGCTCGAAGCAGACCTGCGCGCCGACCCGAACATGCCGCCGGAGGCGCGCGACTTCATCCAGAAGAAGATCGACGAGTACCGCGCGACGGCCGCGCGCTACGAGGACGAGCCCGACAAGGACGAGCCCGACAACCCCCTCAAGGGCGAGGGGCGCAAGCAGCTCACCGCGCGCGCGAAGGACTACGAGGCGCAGCGCGAGGAGGCGGCGAAGAAAGACCCGAACTTCGACTTCTCCGAGGCCCTCTTCCAGATCGCCATCGTGCTCGCCTCGGTCGCCATCCTCGCGGACTCGCGGCTCGTCCTGCGCGCCTCGCTCGTCGTCGGCGTCGTCGCAACCCTGCTGATGCTCAACGGCTACTTCCTCGTCCTCCCGAACCTCCTGTAAGCCGGGACGCGTGTGACAGACCGATGAGAGCCGTACTGCAACGCGTGACGCGCGCGAGCGTGAGGGTCGGGGGCGAGACGGTCGGCGAGATCGGGCCGGGGCTTCTCGTGCTGCTCGGCGTCGCGCGCGACGACTCGGAGGAGGACGCGCGCTACCTCGTCGAGAAGGTCTTGAACCTGCGCGTCTTCGACGACCGGGAGGGGCGCATGAATCTCTCGGTGGCCGAACGGGGCGGCGCGCTGCTCGTCGTCTCGCAGTTCACGCTCTACGGCGACGCGCGGCGCGGCCGGCGCCCCTCATGGTTCGACGCCGCGCCGCCCGAGACGGCCGAACGGCTCTACGAGTTCTTCAACGCGGAGGCGAGGCGCGGCGGCGCGCGCGTCGAGACGGGCAG
>DASWNR010000293.1:0-5104 GCA_036399155.1 Pyrinomonadaceae bacterium | reverse complement strand
CCTGCTCGACGAGGGGACGGCGACGCGCTCGTCGCTCGAAATCTCCGACCAGCTCGCGCGCATCGGCTCGTCGCTCACGGTCAACGCCGGGTGGGACTCGACGACGGCCTCCATGCGCTCGCTCACGCGGCACCTCGACCGCGCGCTCGAAATCTACGCCGACGTGCTCACGAACCCCGCGTTCCCCGACGGCGAGTTGCAGCGCCTGCGCCAGCAGCGGCTCACGGCCCTGCGCCAGCAGCGCGACAGCCCCGAGGCCATCGCCGGGCTCGTCTTCCAGAAGGTGCTCTACGGCGGCGACCACCCGTACGGCCACCCGCTCGCGGGCGACGACGCGTCGCTCCAGTCGATATCGGCCGAGGACGCGCGCAAGTTCTACGAGTCGTACCTGCGGCCGAACAACTCGGCGCTCATCGTTGTCGGCGACGTGAAGCCCGACGCGCTCGTCGCCAAGCTTGAGAAGGCTTTCGCCGGGTGGAAGAACGGGCACGTCCCGGCGGTGGACGTGTCGGCCGCGCCCGTCCAGCGCGACAAGGGCGCCATCTACCTCGTCGACCGGCCCGGCTCCGTCCAGTCGGTCATACAGATCGGGCAGGTCGGCGTCCCGCGTTCGAGCCCCGACTACTTCCCGCTCTTCGTCATGAACCGCATCCTGGGCGGCGCTTCGTCAGCGCGCATCAACTTAAATTTGCGCGAGGACAAGGGCTACACCTACGGCGCCAGCTCGCAGTTCAGCTTCCGGCGCGGCGCGGGGCCCTTCACGGCCGCCGCTCCCGTCCAGGGGTTCTCGACTAAAGAGTCGGTGACGGAGTTCATGAAGGAGCTGCGCGGCATACGCGGCGAGATGCCTGTGAGCCCCGCCGAGCTTGAGGGGGCGAAGCAGGCCATCGTCCGCGGCTTCCCGCGCGGCTTCGAGACGCCCGACCAGATCGCCAACCAGTTGGAGCTGATCGTGACCTACGATTTGCCCGACACCTACTTCAACAGCTACATCGAGCGCGTGCAGGCCGTCACGCTCGAAGACGTGAACCGCGTCGCCAACCGCTACCTCCAGCCCGACCGTATGGCGGTGGTCATCGTCGGCGACCGCCGCTCCATCGAGCAGGGACTCCGCACGCTCGACAACTTCGGCCAGAACATCAACCTCGTCGAACCCGACGGCCGACCCGCCACGCAACAGGGCGGCGCGACCGGCGGCGGAGCGCAGTAGTGTAAAGCGGTAGACAGTAGTCAGTAGAAAGACAGGCGGCGCGTCTTCGGTCATCGACCGGGACGCGCCGCTTTTGGTTTTCTACTGACTACTGACTACTGTCTGCTCAGCCTTTGTCTACTCAACCTTTCTTCTTGTAAATCTTCTTGAGGTCGCGGTGGATGCGTTTGACGCGCTCCTTGTCTTCCTGCGCCTTGCGCGGGTCGACGAGCGTGGCGGCGTGGCGCATCTCGGCCTGCATCTTGCGGTAGTTCTGGTAGCGCTCGGGGTCGAGCCGACCTGCTTCGAGCGCCTCGCGCACGGCGCAGCCGGGCTCGCCCTCGTGGCCGCAGTCGGTGAAGCGGCAGTGCGCGGCCGTCTCCTCTATCTCCTCGAAGGTCTCGCGCAGGCCGCGCTCGCTGACGAGCAGTTGCAGCTCGCGCATCCCCGGCGTGTCCAGGACGAGCCCGCCCCCGGGGAGCACGAACAGCTCGCGGTGCGTCGTCGTGTGGCGGCCGCGCGCGTCCGCGATTCGCACCTCCTGCGTGCGCTGCACCTCCGCGCCGAGCAGGCGGTTGGTAATCGTAGACTTCCCCGTGCCCGACGAGCCCATCAGCGCCACCGTGCGGCCGCGTCCGACGTAAGGCATGAGCTGTTCGACGCCGACGCCGCGCTTCGCGCTCAGGGCGAGCACGGGGACGCCGGGCGCGACCGACTCTATCTCGCGACGGCGCTCCTCGACCTCTTCGATCAAGTCGGCTTTGTTGAGGACGACGACCGGCTCCGCGCCGCTCTCCCAGGCCATGATGAGGTAGCGCTCGACGCGGCGCGGGTTGTAGTCGTGGTCGAGCCCCGTGACAAGGAAGACCGTGTCCACGTTTGCGGCGACTATCTGCTCGGCCGTCTCGCTCCCGGCGGCGCGGCGCGAGAACTTCGAGCGGCGCGGCAGAATCTCGTGAATCTTCGCCTTCTCCTCCTCCACCACGCGCCGGAAGCCGACCCAGTCGCCGACCGCCGGCAGGTCTTCCGCGCCGCGCGCGTGGAAGCGCAGGCGACCCGTGGTCTCCGCCTGCAACTCGCCCGTCGCCGTGTAGAGCATCAGCGCGCGGTTGTGCTGTAGGAAGACGCGCCCCGCCTCGAAGCCCTCGGCCGCGAGCGGCGCGAACGACGAGGCGAAGGTCTCGTCCCAGCCGTAGGTCTCAAGGTTCCGCGTCTCTTCCACGTAATAAGTTTCCGTCGGCTTAAAGGTTCGGCGCGCCGCCGCGCACGCCGCGTCTCGTCTAGCGCGCCCGGCCCCGCGCCGCGGGCTTTGCGGCCTCCGGCTTCGGCCCCGCGTAGCGGTAGTGGCCCGTGATCTTCCAGTTGAAGAGCACGTCCTCCATCTTCGGCCCCGCGCCGATGTTGTGGACGATCTGCATCCGCGACTCGTCCGCCTCCGACGGCACGTTGACGACGATGCCGATGTGCGTCAGGCCGCCGGGCAAATCCCACGTCACCACGTCGCCCGGCTTGTAGTCGGCCGCCTGCTGCGTAACGGGGACGCCCGCCCCTGCGCGCTCGAAGAAGACCATCAGGTTCGGGACGCGCCGGTGGTCGATGTTGGTGTCGGTCTTCTTCAAGCCCCACTTGCGCGGGTAGGCGGAGAAGTTCGCGGCCATGTCTTCGTGGACTTCTTTCTGCAAGTCTACGCCGACGACGCGGTACGAGCGTATGACCTCGTCGGTGCAGACGCCGACCTCGGCCGGCACGTCGCCGCCCGGGTAAGGAATCTGGAAGTAGGTCGGGTCGTAACGCACCTGCCGGCTCGTGCGCCCGACGGCCGCCTCGACGAGCCCGTCCAGAAACGGCGACCCGCTCGAAGGCCGCGGCGCGGCCGGCCGCTGCTGTGCCGTCGCGGTCGCGCCGCCGGCCTGCGCGGCGTCGTCCGCACGCGCGGCTTGAGTCCCGCCCCGCGACGCGGAGCAGCCGGAGGCGACCACGGCCGCGGCCGAGAGCAGCAGGTAACAGAGCGCGTGTCGCTTCCTCATCGCTTCGCCTTCCGCGCCGCGCGGCCGTAGACGCGCAGCTCTTTGTAGCCGGTCTGCGCGTCCTGCTCGCGCGCGAAGCGGACGCCCTCTATCTCGCCGACGGCCAGCTCGACCGTGGTGTAGACCGTGCAGCCCTCGACCAGGTGGCCGCCGACGGTGCGCCCCTCCCCGTCCGAGAGCGAGGCGTGTAGATGCACGCCGTCGGGCGAGAGCGTGCCGACGAGCGAGACGATCTCGAACTTGCCCTCGAACTCGGTCGCCTCCGACTTATCAGCGAGCCGCAGCGCGGCCTTCGACAGGCTCCCGACCGCCGTCAGGACGACCCCGGCCCGCAGGCCCCGCGCCTTCGCGAAGCCCTCCAGTTCGCGCCGCAGGTCTTGCCCCGGCTTGAGCCTGAGCGCGTAAGTCTTCAGACGCCCAGACGCGGCTTCCGCGCCCGCCGCTTGAGTCGCGCGCTGCGCGCCGCCGGTCGGCCCCGCGCGGCGCGCGGACTGCGCCACGGCCGCGACCGCGCAGGCGCCGCACAGGACGCCGAGCGCGGCCGTCCTCAGCCCGAAAAGTGTTGCCCTTCCTGTCAATCCCCTCACCCCTCGGCGGCATCTAAACCCCGCGAGTCATCAGACGCGGCCGCGTCGCGCGGCCTTTTTATAGCCTATTCCGGCGCGTCCCGCACGCCCGCGCGCTGTGTGGCCGCCCCGCGGACGTTGTAGAATCGACCGAGCCGATGAAAGACAAGACACACCTGACGGGGTTGACGAAGGCGGAGCTTGAGAGCTTCGCCGAGGGGACGGGCGAGCCCGCCTACAGGGGCCGCCAGCTCTTCGGCGCGCTCCAGCGCCGGCGCCTGCGCACCTTCGACGAGATGACCGACCTGCCGAGGCCCTTCCGCGCGAATCTGGCCGAGACGGCGACCGCCTCGACGCTCGCCGTCGAGTCGCGTTACGTCGCGCAGGACGGCACGCGGCGTTACCTCATGAAGACGCGCGACGGGCTGCCCGTCGAGACCGTCTTCATCCCGGAGGAGCGGCGCGACACCATCTGCTTCTCGTCTCAGTCGGGCTGCCCGCTCCAGTGCGACTTCTGCCTGACGGCGAAGCTGGGGCTGCTGCGCACGCTCGACGCGGGCGAGATGGTCGAGCAGATAGTCGTCGCCTTAAACGACGCGTACGGCGTGGGCGAGAGGACGCCGCGCGGCACAAACCTCGTCGCGATGGGGGCGGGAGAGCCCTTCCTCGCCTTCGACCCGCTGATGAAGGCTCTGCGCGTGATGGCCGACTCGGACGGGCTCCACATCGTCCCGAACCGCGTGACGGTCTCGACGGCCGGCGTCGTGCCGAAGATTCGCGAGCTTGCGCGCACGCCCGACCGCCCGCACCTCGCCATCTCGCTCGCCGCGCCGACCGACGAGCTGCGCGACAAACTGATGCCGATTAACAAGCGCTGGCCGCTCGAAGAGCTGCTCTCCGCGTGCAGGGAGTTCGAGGAGTCTCTCAAGCCCGGCGAGCGCTTCACCTTCGAGTACGTCATGCTCGACGGCGTCAACGACTCGGACGCGCAGGCGCGGCAGCTCGCCAACCTGCTCAACCGGCACCAACTCCGCGCGAAGGTCAACCTCATCCCGCACAACCCCGCGGAAGAGCTGCCCTACAGGCCGTCGCCCGAGGAGCGCGTCGAGGCGTTCAAGGCGATACTCGAATCGAAGGGCGTCCACGCCTTCGTGCGGCGTCCGCGCGGCCGAGACATCTACGCCGCCTGCGGCCAGTTGGCCGCGCGCCGCGAGATGCCGGTGCCCGCGCTTCATCAACTTTCCTGAAGCTCTCCCGACACGAACAGACGAGACACGTCCCGCATGAAAAGAAACTTCAAGACCCGACTCGCGCTCGCACTC
>DASWNR010000292.1:0-18765 GCA_036399155.1 Pyrinomonadaceae bacterium | reverse complement strand
TTCAGAGGCCCAGAGGATTCTAGAGGAGCTGAGAATGGAGTTGCACCATGACTCGGTTCGTAGCTACGTTGCGCTCTCAGTTGGAGCTTGTCAATCCGTCAAGACTATAAGTGGCGAGCCCCGGAGACCCGCCCCGTTGATTTTCGGTAAGTGTCGGTATTTCGCGCGCCCTTAGCGATCCATTTCATGTGCTTGGCGACGACACCCGCTTCGGCCCACTCTTGCGTGGCAGCGTGTGCTACTGCACTAAGGCGCAGATGGCGTAAGCCGTGAATGAGCTTCAGCTTGTGAGATTAGATAACAAGCCGAACTTATCCACCACTATCTCTATGTCGCCTATCGGTACGTGCCTTAGTCGGGGACTCAGGATGTACGAGGCTCTACCTGCCAGAGTGCGGCCAGCATAATCTTCATCCGACCGGTCGTATGTGCGACACCCCACGGACGGCGGGGGTCATGTCGGCGTAAAGTCATACTCCCTTCTACGCCCCCAGCAACAAGGAGTTTAGGCGAGCGAGGCCGCCACAAGTAATCCCTCGGCGGCCTCGTTTTCCTTTTACCCCTCTTATTTGTGGACAACGTCAATAATTTTGAGCAAGAGTTAATTGATTAGGCAATGCCGGGCGGCTTTCCTCTCCCCGAGAACTTTGTAACAAGCGCCTGATGGTGGGAACCAACTCGGAAGAGTCCGGCTTGACGAGGTAGGCGTTCGCCCCCGCGAACATCCCTGCTTTGATGTCAGCGGGGGCAGCGTCACCCGAGAAAATGATGATGGGGGTGCGGTCGTCCGAGGCGCGAATCTGTTCGCACAAAGACAACCCCCTGGCACCCCGCAATCCGCCGTCGAGGACGTAGAGGCTGAACCGCTCGCCACGCATCAGCCGGAGCGCGGCGTCGGCGTCGGGCGCGACGACGGCCTCAAAGTCCGAATAACCTAACAGCAGCTTGAGCAGCTCGCGAGTGTCCGCGTCGTCTTCGACGCAGAGGACGCGTGCGGTTGGCATGAATTGAATCCCTTCTAATCCGGCAAGGAGGTAGACCGCTTGAACGTTTGGGCGAGGACTATACTCTATGCGCGAGGGGACGTGCATGCAGTGGTCCACTTATCAGACAAGTTGGGCAAACCATGACGAGGAAGGTGCTGGCCGCGGTTCCGTTGCAAAAATCGATTTGAGGCAAGGAAGGTCGTGAAGAGACCTACGCCTATGCGGCCGCACCGAACAGGCTTGCAACAAATCTCGCCTGTCCTCGTGCATCACTTCCTGATAACCTTTTGACCTGACCTTTGCGTATCATGTTTATCGATTCAATACCTTCCTATGGGGATGTACAAGGAGGAGAAGTGAGCGCGCAAGAATATCTCGCCAGGCCGGGCGATGCCATCCGCCTCCGATCGGGCCCCTACGCCGGCGCCTCGGGCACGGTGATGAGCGTTCACCCGGATGAGAACTACCCGGCGGAAAACTACCTCGTGATGGTCAAGCTCACCAACGGCCGCATCAATTCCTGCTACATGCGTAACCTGGAGAAGTTACCCGCGCCCGATGACGGCGGCTCATCGGGCGCGGGCGAGGGGGCGTGAACTCATGATCGAAGAGGTGGAATTCCGGTCTATTTTATCCCTGGCCCGGCGCGTTCTTGATGTTTACGGCCGTAATGAAACGTCGGACTCGCCCCGCATTAGTTATACGCACGGGGACGTGAGTATCAGCAGCAAGCGCGACGTCGTCGACATCTTCTTCCGGGGCTCGCTGGTCTTCCGCCACGACCCGAAGGGGGAGATGACGGACTTCTTCGAGACGCGGGGGCCTTGGATAGATGAGATGGAGCGGATAGCTCGGGCCATCCCTCCCTCCTCATCCGGCATAGCAAGTCGAAGAGAATAAGAAGGGTCGTGTCGCGAGACATGAGTTGAGCGGTGAAATACCTTGATTGGCGTCCGCGCTATGCGGTGACTCTGAACAGGGAGCTTTAAAGAATTGGAATCTATGAAGAGCGGGGGCGCAGTTCATGAACTTCGCCCCCGCTCTTTCAACGGTCGTCAAAATGTGTTGCGCTCAGCCTTCGCGCAGGTTGCGGAACGTGATCGAGTAGCGGAGAGCATCCACCGGGGGGATGCTGTGCTCCCATTCCATTCTCGCCGGGCCGCTGAGGAAGTAGGCGGAACGCGGCTCGGCCGTCACGTTCGCCCTCTCCCACTTCCTCTCGCCTACCTTCCGCCTCATCCTGAGCACACACTGCGAGAGGAGCGAGACCCCGACCGTCTCGCCGAACACCGCCTTGTCGCGGTGCCAGCCGATCCCCGCGCCCGGGCCGTATTCGGTGACGAGCGCGTGCCGCAACTCCTCCGGCTCCAGGCCGGCGAACGCGGCGGCGGCAGGTCGGAGGGCGAGGAGAAAGTCCGGGATGTCGTCAGCCTTCCGCAGGTGCTGTGCCGAGAAGTCGTAGTGCCAGCCGAAGGAGACCACGCGGCGCTTGCCCGTGAAGCCGTGGAACTCGAAGTCGCGGAAGGACAACTCTTGCAGGAACGACAGGAGCGCGGCCTCGTCGGCCGGGCTGATAAGCTCGGACTTATATCGGAAGCCCTCGGGGAGATCGGCCGCCATTTTTCGTGCGCCGCCTGCCCCGCCGAAGAAGTCTAACTGCGACGTCATGTCCCTTGTACGCGGAAATATCGGGCCGCCGAGCCCTCAGAGTGAAATGATCTCTTTGACCCTACCCACCTCGCCGGTCTCAAGCCTGACCTTAATGCCGTGTGGGTGGTGCGGGGATTTTTGTCAGCACGTCTTTGACGACGCCGCGGGTCGGCCGCCCCGTGCGCTGATCCTGCTTCATGACTATGTCGATCGTAAGCCCGGGCCTCACGTCCTTACGCTCCCTGCCGTCCATGGAGTCACTGTTTCCTTCCGCTCGCCGCCAGAGCCGGCCCCAGCCGGGACATTATCTTCTCACGCGTGTCCCCCGCGCTCGGCGGTCGGTCGAGACTCCTCGCCGCCGCCAGGGGCGAGCAGCGCGTCTAGGAGCCCGCCTCCCCTGGAGAACGGGGCGCAGCCGCGGCAGATTCGCACAAGCGGCAGCCCGGAGGCGGGCTCGGCCTCCCTCGTGAAGAGCCCTCCCTTGCGTATCACGCCCCCGCACCGCGAGCACGACAGCTCTCGCAGCGCGATACAGCGCCGCCCTCGTGCCCGTGTCCAGCATGGCTTCGCCGGCCCTCTCGCTATGTGGGCTGCCGCGCTGCCCGTTCCCGGCATGTTTCATGACAAGCCCCTGGCGGCCGCTCGTATCGCCGGCTTCACTCCTCGTCGTAGCCGAGGAAGTTGACGGCGTTCTGGTCGAGGTTCTCCCGCCCGTGATCGTACCTCATCACGGTCTTCGGGTCGCGTTGCTTCGACCATCTGCAACCGCCTGTAAGGATATATGGGTACGCGAACGGCTCCTTCGTGTACCCACCGCGAAACTAAATGTCGGCAAATACTGCCGATAGCGGATATAACCCCGAATGAGTGTCAGGACTCGGGCGGAACTTATAACTTTGCGAGTAACACGTGCTCATCCGAGTCGGCCCCGACTCCTACGCCGACGCCATGGCCGACTCCTACCCCGCCTTCCGGGGGCGGCGGTTGCACCGTAAACTGGTGGATCGCCGGTTGGTGCGATTCTTATGACTTCGACACCTACACCTGCTACGGGGGCATCAATAAATCGCCCATCCTCATTGATGTCCTCGGCGACGGCTTCAACCTTACGGACGCCCGCCGCGGCGTGGACTTCGACCTGGACGGCAACGGAATCGCCGAGCGATGATTCCCGGAGTGTGCTGACTGAGCTAAAGGTCGGATTATAGCTGCGGAAGCAATTCCTGTAACACAGCCCTCTGAAAAGGCGCCGGGGCGCTGGGCGCTATTCGCGCGTGATGCTGACCGTCTTGAAGATGAGTTGCGCCTTCTCCGCCTGCGCGGCGTCCGGGCTGCTGACTCGCATGTGTAACGTGACCTGGCGGTTCGGGAGATCTCCGACGAACAGTTCCGACACGTGGAGCCTGTTGCCGCGCGAGTCCTTGCCGGCATACCGGAAGATATAAGCCGTCCGCCCGTCTACCTCAGTCATCGCCTCCTGGAAGCCGCTCCCGAAAGCCCGCTCCCTTTCCTCATAGGCCAGGAAGCCGAAAGGCTTATAGTCGAGGCTGACCTCCAGCCCTCCGCCCGCGTATTCACGATAGAGGGATTCGGTGCCGGTGGCCCCGCGGTCTTTCACGTATGGCGGCAGGTGAAACGCGACCTTCCCGCCGGCGTCCACCTTTACCCAGTCTTCGGGGATGTCCACGCGTGCCTCACGGGCGACCGGGGTCGTCCCGGGCCGCGGCTTATTCTCCGCGCCGGCCGAGGAGAGACTGAGCTGGCAGCCCAGCGTCACCTGAAAGAGGGAGGCCATGAGGAGCAATCGGGCAGGGTTGTGTGCTTTTTGTCGCATCGTCAGCTTTCCCTTGCAACAGGCATGAAGTTAGTAATCCCGCGTGACGCGCGCACGCCGGTAGGCGTCCGGCCGGCGGAAGGGAAAAGACCAGGCGACCGCAGGAGCGGATAGAGCCGTAGTCCAATCATAGCATGGCGGCCACGTCCGCCGAGCGGTCACCGGGCTCCCACACGTAACAGAGGGGACGCCCGCAGGCCGCCCACGGCGGCGGGACGGCTCCGGAGTTGTGAGAGCCGTCCCGCCGCCGATGTTCCGCACCCGCCGGGCTTAGCTTCGCCCCGGCCGGAAGCCTTCAGGCATTCTTTTTCTTCTTGGCGGCCGCACGGACTTCCTTCAGGAACTCCTGAACGTCCTTCTTGTCATACTGGCGCAGGGGGTCTTCGCGCAGGCCGCTGTGGGTCACGACACCCTGGCCGTCCGCGGGTAGCTCGTAGACGCCCTGCGGCCCGCCCGTCGTCACGAACTCGTCGGCCCGCCCCTTCTGGTCGAGGAAGAGCACGTAGCGGCGGTGGTTGACCAGCTTCCTGAACCACATGGCCTGCGTCTCGGCGGTGCTGCCGTCCTCGAAGCCCACCTTGCCACCCGGCACGCTCATCGTCAGCGCGGAGCCGACCTCCACGCCGCCCTTGAGCACCTCCTCGACCCGGACTTTGTAGTAAGTCCGGATGACCCTCTCGTCGCCCGACATGGCGCACTGGTTCTCTTCGACCGTTGCGACGACGACCGCCGCGCTGTGCGCGACGAGCTGCGCGAGGTCGCCCTTCATGGCTCCCTTGTTGAACTCCACGTTGCCGACGAACTTGCCGCGGCCGAGCCGGGACTTCTCCCTGAGCGAGCGCGGGTCTTTCGCGGCGGCCGACGGAGGCGCGGCGCCCGAGCGCTTCGCCACGGTGGCGGTCGCCGCCGCCAGCGCCGTGAACGCCACGGCCAGCAGCGCGACGAGCGCGACGTTTTTGGAAACAAACTTTCTCATGATTCAGTCTCCCTCTGTATGTCTGACATGCGCAAAGTTGACGCCCGCGGTTTACCAGCACCCGGCGTACGAGACGTCCATGACCTGCCACGTGCGCCCGCCGTCGTATGACTCGTAGTAGACCCAGTAGTACGGGGTGCAGTAGCCGCCGCCGCCGCCGCCGTCACCGCCGCCGCCGCCGCCGCCGCCGAACTGCTCCTGGTAGTCGTCAACGCCGTTGCAGTTGCGGTCTTCGCCGCCCTCGGTGTTGTAGTTGAGCTGGGCGCCCGGGTGGACGTTCGCGTTGTAGTCGTCGCAGTCGTCGGGGTAGCAGTAGTGGTCGCCGTCGGAATCGAAGGCGACGTTCGGGTCGTTGTCGTCGCAGTCGTCGAAGAAGCACACGCCGTCGCGGTCCTGGTCGGTGCAGGTCGGGTCGGGCGTCGGCGTCGCGAAAGGCGTCGGCGTCGGCGTCGGCCCGGTGGTAGAGGGCGGCGCGTTCACGTTCGCCGTGTGGTTACAGTTCGCGGGATTCTGGAAGTGAAACCTCGCCATCGCCACGTCCTGCGGCTGGACGGAGCCGGTCATGCGCCCGCCCTTCGGCGTGCCGTGGTTCATGATGGTGTGGCCGCAGGTCCGGAAGCCCGCCGAGTGCGAGAGCCCGAGGACGTGCCCCAGCTCGTGCGCGATGACCGAGCGGAGGAAGTTCGCGTCCCAGTTCTTGGCGTCCGGGCTGATGACGATGGTGAAGGGGCTCGTGTAGTTGCCGCTGGCGTTCGGCCGCCCCGTCACCTCGGCGATGTTGCCCGGCGAGGGCGTCCCCGAGACGATGCGCACGTCAACCGGCCCGCCCGAGTGGTTGTTGTCGAAGTAGTAGTTGGTGGCCTGCCCGTCGGCCGCGCGCGCTCGGTTCCAGTCGGTGGCGGCGCCGTTGACGCCGTTCAGGACGTTGGCGTTGACCGCGCCGGATGGGTCGGCGAACGAGCCCGACCCGGAGGTCGCGATCGTGATGTTGAGGACGCGACGCCCCGACCCGTCGGCCGCCGCGTTCGCCTGCCCGGGCGGATTCCCGAAGTTCTTGAAGCACTCGGGGCAGTGGCCCAAGGCGACGCTCGTCAGCAGCGTCATCACTAAGAGCAACGAACAGAGTATGGTTCTCATGATGTTTCAATCCACGCCCGGATAACTCCCGGCTCTGTCAGAGGTCTACCTGAAGTTGAAAGGTGGAACGAGAGGGTGCCGGCTCCGGCCTCAGTACTGGTTGTACACGTCGGGCGAGCACTTCCACCTGATGGGGCACGGGTCGGGGTCGGGCTCGTAGAAGCACTGGCACGTGCCCGGGTCCCAGCTCCCGCCGCGGTTGTAGCACTGCTGCTCCATAAGCGAGTTGCAGCCCGTCGACGGCGAGCCGAAGGCCCCCCTGACCTGACTCAGTGAGTTGCCGTAGAGGTTGGCGATGTCGGTCTGGAGGTCGCTCGGCTCGGGCGAGACGGAGGCGAGGACGCCGGAGGCGTTGACCGAGAAGACCCCGATGGAGCCGAGTACGGGAGCGCCGAGGCGCGACGAGGCGTCGTAGTCGATGAAGAGCAGGTACGACTGCCCGAGGGCAAAGTCGGGGAAGCCCTGCGCGGCCAGCTCGACCGTCACGCCGTTGCTGACAACGCTGCCGCCGGCCTTGGGCAGCAGCAGCTCGTTCGCGCCGGGCCCGGCCACACCCGCCGGGGGCGCGCACCTCCCGTTGACGCAGACGAACGGCACCTTCGTAGACAGCACCTCGGTGACGGTGAACCTGTACCACGTGGCGACGTTGAAGGGGCTGGTCTGGAGGGTCTGCCGGGAGTCGGCGCGGGCGACGAGCACCGAGTAGTTGGTCTTCGCCTCCTCGAACCCGTTGACGTCCTCGTGCTGCACCAGCAGCGGGGCGCCGACATACGACTGCCCGTTGGC
Source organism: Pyrinomonadaceae bacterium (assembly GCA_036399155.1). Classification (GTDB taxonomy): domain Bacteria; phylum Acidobacteriota; class Blastocatellia; order Pyrinomonadales; family Pyrinomonadaceae; genus QHXN01. The sequence continues at coordinate 11,396 of DASWNR010000292.1, read as the reverse complement.
GGCCGCCTCCTGCGCGAGTTCCTCGATGGAGCCCGGCTCGGCCGCCTCCATCCTGATGGTGTTTTGGCCGGTGGAGCTGTTGGCCTTCGGGCCGACGAGGGACGCGACGCCGAGTAATAACAGTAATGCCGTCAGGGCAAATTTCTTGAACTTCATTTGGCTTGTTCTCCGGAAGCGCCTTTTGCCTTCGGACAGCGGCGGACGGCGGGCGGCCGACCCCGCCCGCCCGGGGAGGGGGCGCGAGGGTCTAGGGCCGTGAGCCCGTGTCGGACACACGTCGCCCCGTGCGAGGGACGAAAGGCGCGAGCTTGTCGACTAGACGAGGTTTTACCGAAAGTAAAACCACCAGCCGGCCCCCGGCGGGACGGCGACTAATGCCTGAAGCTTGAGCCAGAAAACTCCCCGGCGGGGCCTTGCCAGTCGGCGAGGCCGAGCCCACCGGGGTGCTTCTGTTGTGCGGGCGGAGACTACACCAGAGGCGGGGTCGCGTACTGTCGAGTTCTCGACACAACGCGGAAAATTTCTGTGACGCCGCGCTAGGCGGCGGCGAAGTGGCCTATCTCTTTACTGACGACCCGGTAGCATTCGCAGGAGGAGGCTCGGAGGCGGCGCAGGTCGAGGAGCTGAACCTTGCCGCGGCTGTGGGTGATGAGCCCGGCCCGCCGCAGCTCGCCGGCAATCATCGTCACGCTGGTGCGCGGCACGCCTATCATCTGCGCGAGGAACTCCTGCGTGAGGTGGAGGGTGTCGGTCTGCGCGCGGTCGCGGCTGACGAGCAGCCAGCGGCAGAGCCGCTCCTCGACCGTGTGGAAGCGGTTGCAGGCGGCCGACTGCGCTATCTGCGTGACGACCGTGTGGGTGTAGCGCAGCAATAAGTCCTGAAGTTTCCCGCCCCGGTCGAACTCCGCCTTGAGCACGCCCGCCTTGATGCGGAGGGCGTTGCCGGGGAGCTGCACCGTCACCTGATAGGGTGCCGCGCCGACCCGCAGGACGACCGGGACGCCGACCATGCCCTCGTTGCCTATCATTCCCACCTCGACAGCCCTGCCGTTCTCTGTGACGGAGACGAGGGAGGCCATGCCGCTCCTCAGAAAGAAGGCGTGGCGGATGGTGTCGCCCGCGTTGTAGAGAACTCTGCCCGAGTTGAGGCGCACGGGCTCCAGGTGCGGGGCGAGTCGCTCGTAATCCCCGCCGGAAAGCGATGATAGGATCAGGTTCTGAGGATGAGGGGCCGGGAATATATTTACGTGGCGCATGTGAGGCTCCCGTGGTTGTCAAAGGTCGGACGTTACTCGGGTGCGCGTTGTCCGTTCGTGCGGACGATGCGCGTAAGACTTGGCAGGCACGACGCTCAAGCCGCCCGCGCACGGACGTCGCTTGTGCCGCATGGAGAGTATAACCTGAACTGAAGGCGGCGGCAGTGTTGCTGCTGGCGCGACAACGGAAGCGAATATGCGGCTTATGAAACCGCCCGCGGCGCCATTCTCTATCCAGCGCGCCACGACCACGAGGTCGTCCTCTGGGTCGACGTAGATGACGTTCGTGCCGTTGCCGACGTGCGCGAAGGTCAAGACAATGCTTCAAAAGGTTCCACACTGCTGAGCGAACACCGGAAGGCATCGAAGCGGTGAACATGATGAGGAAGGGTCAGGTCAACCGGTTAGCAGGAAGTGATGCGCAGGGGCGGGCGAAGTTCGTTGCCTCGCTGTTCGGAGTAGCCGCTTAACGGAAGGCACTCGGAGAACTTTCGCTCTTGAAAATAATCTTTGCAACGCATTACCTGCCGGTACTAGCGCCCTTCGTCAGCATCCTCCCGCCGATGGCCATTATGGGTAAGTATGCCTACGACAAAGGCGAACAGATCGCTGACAGGAGGAAGTCCGCACGCTCGCTGACGGGTATTTTGTCGGCCGCGCGCGACACTAAATAAGGAGATTGTTTTTACCCATACTAAACTGCTACTAAGGGTTCACGACCGTCTCCTTCGTGAACCCTTAGCCTATACAGCGAAAGAGCGCGAGACCGGTCAATCCAAACCCTTCTCCTTAAGAAATTTGGACAGAAGGTCCGCGATGTGGAGGTTGTTCAAATCCGACATCGGGAAGTGTGTGTTGCCGCGGACTCCGACCTCGGGCAGGTGCACGAGCGTGACGTTGCCGCCACGCTTGTTCACCGCATCCCGCCACCTCCTCGCCGTCTTCAGAAAGACGCGCCACTGCTCCTGACCAGGGTTCGCGCTCGGCTTATCCGGAATGTTGTCGCCGTAGTAGATGACGACCGGTATCTTCGTGAGCCGCATGAACTCCGAGAGGGGCACGGCCGGGGGCCTGACCTCCCTGCCGCCGAGAACCATAGGAGGCGGCGCTTCCCCCTCGGGGAAAGGAAAGTCCCCGCCCGGCTCGAAGGAGACGACGGCGCGGACGTTCCTGTTCCTCATCGCCGTCTGCCAGCCCGGTCCGCCGCTCTGCGAGTGGGTGACGAGGATTCCCGGCCCCGCCTTGTCGAAGAGCGCCGAGACGGCCTCTATATTCACCCGCGCGTCGTACGGACCGGTGTTGGGCGCCATCTGCCGGAAGAACTGGTTCAATGCTTCAGGGTCGCGCGAGAACTGCACGCCGGGGTAGAAATCCGGCCACGCTCCGATGCGGAAGATGCCGAACCAGAGCTGCTCGTCGGGCACGGCCGTGAGATTGACTGGCTGCGTCGAGCGCGCCGCGCGGCCGCGCCGCGGCTGGTCGATGAGGTAGACCGGGAAGCGGCGGCGCAGGAAGATGTTCTGGAACCCCTCGCGCCCGTCCGGCGTCGTCTCCCACGTCTTAGCGGACTGCCCGTGGCCGTGCCAGAAGACGAGCGGGAGTTTCCTGGCGTTCACAGGGACCTGGTAGAAGACGTAAGCGTGGTCGCCGTGCAGCGTCTGCCCCGCGGGGTCGGTGCCGGCGGGGTTGTACGCGCCCTGCCTGATGGGGTCGAAGGTGCCGGGGGTGGTGACGACCGTCCCGCCCACCGCGAAGCTGCCCTGCTCCTGAATCGTCAACGGCGCAGGCTTTCTTCTCGTGTCTTGCGCACTCACCGAAGTAATAAAGGCAGTGGCCAATAAGAGTGCGCCAAGTAATTTCCGACACTTCCTGCTCATATTGCTCTTTCCGGATTCCTGCTTTTGCATGACTTCTCCTGCGATTCGCAGTCCTTCCGTGCGACGATCCCGTTAAGTCCCGACCAGGCTAGCGCGGCGTCATGATCTTGACGGCCTGCTCGATCAGGTCCAGTCGCGCTTTTTCGGGGTCGGGTTTGCCTCGCTATTTCTTCTCGAAGAGTTCCCTGGCCACGCCGATGGCCGTCACCGCGTTCGGCCAGCCCGCGTAGAAGGCCAGGTGGGTGATGGTCTCTACCATCTCCTCCAGCGTCACGCCGTTGTCGCGCGCCCTGGTGAGGTGAGACCGAAGCTGGTCCGGGCGGTTCATGGCGATGAGCGCGGCCACCGTCACCAGACTCCGGTCGCGCTTCGAGAGCTGCGTGCGTTCCCAGACGTCCGCGTAGAGCACGTCGTCGGTCAGCTCGGCCAGCTTGGGGGCGAAGTCACCCATCGCCGCTTGCGACGGCCGGGGGCCGGCCGCGGCCGTCGCCGTCCCTTGGGCGCGGGGCGGCGCGCCATACTGCGCGTCGGTGACCTTCTCCATCCAGTCGACGGCCTTGCCTTCGAGCGCCTCGGAGACGGCGATGTGCGCCATCGAGCTGTCCGGCGCGGCCCCGTGCCAGTGCTTCTGGCCGGGCGGAATCCAGACCACATCGCCTTGCCGTATCTCGTCCACGGGGTCGCCCCAACGCTGGACGCGGCCCGTGCCCGCCGTCACGATCAGGACCTGGCCCAGCGGGTGTGTGTGCCACGCGGAGTGCGCGCCCGGCTCGAACGTGACCAGAGAGCCCGACGTGCGCGCCGGGGCGCTCGCCTGGAACAGCGGGTCGACTCGCACCGAGCCGGTGAAGTTCTCGACCGGGCCCTGTCGCGAAGGTTGTGAGCCCCGGCGCATGATTCTGATCGCCTGCGAATCCTGAGCGGAGGCGGCACCCGCCTGATTTGTCTGGGCAGACGCCGAGGCGAGCAGAGAGAGCGTGATGGCGGTCGCGATGAGCAGTTTCATCTCAGTCCTTTCGATAACGCACCCGACTAGAGCGTCCTGGCGTAGAACGCTGTCAGCTTGCCCGTTGCGGCATCCACATACTTCGGAACCCAGTAGGTTTCGATGTGCGTGGCGCCGTCGATCTTGAACAGTTCCTTGTCCTTCGTGCCTGTGGCCTTCGCGAAGGCATCCTCGGTCATGTACAGGCTGTCGGCCTTGCCGCCGGCGATCATCAGCAGCGGCCGGTCGATCAGTTCGATCCGGTCGGTGGCGTCCCAGCGCATCAGGTCCAGCAGGCTGCTCATCGTGTACTTGAAGGTCGAGCCGGGGTGCGCGTGGGTCTTCCAATAGTAGTGGTAACCCTGCCGGTAGAGATCGAACGGCAGTTTGGCGATCTGCTCGTCTGTCAGGTTGGCATCCCCCGCATAGAGAATATCCCCACCCGTCATCTCGTGGCTGCCGCCGGGGATATTCCCGCCGGTCGCCTCTTGGGCGCGGGCGGCCGTGGCCTGCCGCAGGCGTTCATGGATGGTGTCGAGTTGCGAATCCATATAGCCGTTGCGGCGCACCCGCCCGGAGTTGAACATGCTCACGGTCGCGATCGTCTTGAACCGCTTGTCGGTTTGCGCCGCGGCCAGAGAGTACCCGCCGCCGCCGCAGAGGCCGAGCAGGCCCAGGCGCGCGACATCCACGCCCGGATAACGGGCGATGAAGTCCGCCATCCCGTGGATGTCCTCGATGCGGTATGCGGGTTTGTCCACGTTGCGCGGCTGGCCGCCGCTGGCTCCCTGATACGCGGCGTCCGCGGCGATCGTGATGTAGCCCTTTTCCGCCAGCCGCTGGGCGTACAGTCCCGCGACCTGTTCCTTCACCCCACCGTTCGGGTGGGCCACGACGATGGCGGGGTACTTCTTCTTCGGGTCGTAGTTCGCCGGGGTGTACACGTTGGCGGAAATATCCAGGCCGTTGAGCTTGTACTTGACCGGGTGAATGTTGACCTTGCCCGGCTCGTTCTTCGTGATCGCGCCTTCATAGACCAACGTGAACGGATTCTGTTTGTAGTCCGCAGCCCCGGCTTCGCCTGCCGAAGCCCCCATCATTGCGGCCAGCACGGTGGCCCTTATCGCTGTTAGCTTCATTTGAATACTCCTGTCGATTCCTGCTCCCGAAGGGTCTCACGTTTCGAGGAGCTGAATGCCGTATCTCTTGAGGGTGATGCTGTCGGGCCCCGGTCCCTCTCTATTTGGGTAAATGTTTTTCCCAGAAGTCGACGACGTGCCCGACCCACCCTTCGGCGTCCGTGCCCACGCCCAGCCCGAAGCCGTGGCCGGCGTTCCTGTACCTGCGGTATTCGACTTCCACCCCGGCGTTACTTAAATTCTCAACGCGCCTTTCTACCGTCGCCACGTTCGCTATTCGGTCGTCCGCACTCACCGTCATAAACGTCGGCGGGAACTCGCTCGAATAGGTAGACTGCCCGGTGTAGGCGATGACCACGGCGGCCGGCTTGGGTAGGTCGCCGCCGCCGTAAGCCGAGGCGCCGCGTAAGGCGATGTTGCCGACCATCCGCGCGCCGGCGGAGCCTCCCCACAGTGAATAGCCCCGCGTGCCGACCCCCAGCGCACCCGCGTTCCTGATGACGTAAGCGGTCGCCGCCGCCAGGTCTTCGGTGGCCCTCTGCTCGCCGACGCGGTACCGGATGACGAAGGCGTTCAGCCCCCTCTTACTTATCTCGCGGGCGAGCGGGAACCCCTCGTGGAGCGAGCCGACGTAGGAGAAGCCTCCACCGGGACTCACGACGGCGAACGGCGCCCCAGGCTTCCCCCGGTAGAAGAAGAGTCCCGTGTATTTCTTGGTCGGGTCCTCCTGCTTCTGCCGCTCGGTGTAGAAGTCGTAGAAGACGGTCCTGCCGGCGTCCGCTTCGTCGATCAGGTGGTTGAGCGCGCCCACGACGACGTCGGCGTCGACGTTGCCGTGGTACGGCATGAGCGAGCCGACCTGAGCCAGCCGCGTGTCGAAGTATCTGGAGTTATCCTCCCAGGGCAGCATCAGCTCGCCGAAGCCTTTGAACGCCGTGTGGTTCACGACGTCGCGGACCGAATGTTCGGTGGTCAGGTAGCCGTTTTTCGTTTGCGCTTCCATGCCCCCTTCCACACAGCCCGGAAGAATTACTGCCAGGAGTAGCAACACCCCCGCGCCGCCGAATACGGCGGCGAACACCCCGGCTCTGTCGCTTGATCTGCGCTCTTTCATCGCCTGATGTTGATTGAACACACGAATTACTTACCCACTCTTTCCTGCAGGTGTTTGGGGTAGCGCGCGCCCCGCACGGTGATCTTCGAGGCGGCCTCCTCGATCCCCCGCAGGTCGTCGGCCGTCAGTTCGACTTCGGCCGCGCCGAGGTTCTCCTCCAGGCGGTGCATCTTCGTGGTGCCCGGAATTGGCACGATCCACGGCTTCTGCGCCAGCAGCCAGGCGAGCGCTATCTGGGCGGGCGTCGCGTTCTTCCCCTCCGCGATGGCGCGGAGCAGTTCGACCAGGACCTGATTCGCTTTCCTTGCCTCGGGCGTGAAGCGCGGCACGATGTTGCGGAAGTCGGTGCTGTCGAACGTGGTCTTCTCGTCGATCTTGCCCGTGAGGAAGCCCTTGCCGAGCGGGCTGAACGGGCCGTAGCCGAAGCTCAGCCCCATGCAGCCGAGCCCGAGGGCCGAAACTTCCAGGCCGCTGTTTCCCAATACTCTTTTTTTCATAACCGTTCCCTGAAGGTAACTCACCCGCCCGCGCTCTCCTCCCGCCGCTGCGCCAAGCCTCACCGCAGCATCTTTATCTTCCTTAACCAGTTCTCAACCTCTTTTTGTGCTTCCTCCGCCCTCGCTTCTTTGATAACCAGGAGTTGTCCGTCCCTCTCCACCCCGCCCCTGGTGACGAAGCCTTCCAGCACCGTGCTCTGCGGACAGAGTTCCCTCACCGTCTGGAAGCTGCTTCCTTCGCCGTATCCCGCGTTCGTGTTGAAGGGGATAACCGTCTTTCCCCTCAGACTGTGTTGACGCAGAAAACTCTTCATCGGGGGCGGCAGTTGCATCCCCCAGGTCGGGAAGCCCAGGAACACGAAAGCGTACTGCTCGATGCGGTCGATCTTTGTCTTCAACGGCGGCAGGTAGCCCGTCTCATTCTCCCGCGCGACCTGCCGCACGGTCGCGTTATAGTCGGCCGGGTATGGGCTCTCCAGTTCGAGCGCGACCATCGTGCCGCCGACCTTCTGGTGGATGAATTCCGCGACCGCCCGGGTGTTGTTGGTTCGGGACAGATACACGATCAGTATCTTCTTCTCACCGGGCGGTGGCTGAACATCTGCGGATGATTGCTGCGCCCTCGAACAGCTAGATAGAAGACAGATGGTCGTCAGGATCATCAGCGACGGAACGAGTACGTTCTTCACCGCCCTGAAAACCTTGACGTTCCCGCTTCTCCCCGGTGTTCGTAGTCTCATCGTTTCATCTCTATTTCTTAGGCGGCGCCTCCACCCCCGAGAAGACGAGCACCCCGTCCGGCAGACGCTGTCCCTTGATCTCGATCGCCCTGACGGCCGAGTTCAGCTCGGAGATTTCGGCGGGCGTGAATCGAACTGCGGCCGCGCCGTTGTTCTCCACCATGTGCTGCATCACCGTCGTTCCGGGAATCGGCACGATCCAGGGTTTCTGTGCCATCAGCCAGGCGAGCGCGATCTGAGCAGGGGTAGCCCGCTTGCGAACCGCCCAGGTCTTTATCAGATCAACCAACCGCATGTTGTGAGCCAGGTTCTCGGGCGAGAATCTCGGGGTGGCCGCACGCAGATCGCCGGGTGCGAATCGCGTGTTCGCGTCGACCCAGCCGGTTAGTAATTGGCAGTCCAGAGGCCACCAGGGCACAAAGCCTATTCCCAACTCTTCGCAGAGCGGTATCACTTCCCTTTCCGGGTCTCGGGTCGCCATCGAGTACTCGTTTTGGATCGCGGTCAGCGGCAACGCGGCGTGAGCGCGGCGGATAGTCTGTATGCCCGGTTCGGAAAGTCCCCAATGCAGAACCTTCCCCTGATCCATCAGGTCTTTGATCGCCCCGGCGACGTCTTCGATGGGCACTTGCGGATCGACGCGGTGTTGATAGAGGAGGTCTATGCGGTCGGTCCGCAGCCGCTTGAGCGATCCTTCGACGACCAGCTTGATGTGATCCGGTTTGCTGTTAAGCCCGGGGAGCCGACGTCCCGTCTGCTGATCTATATTCCAGCCGAACTTGGAAGTGATCCTGACCTTATTTCTAAACGGCTCGATGGCCTCGCCGAGGATCCGCTCGTTCTCGAAAGGCCCGTACGCCTCGGCACAGTCGAAGAACGTGACGCCGCGGTCGTAAGCCGCGCGGAGGATACTGATCATTTCCGGCCGGTACGGCACCGTGGTCTCGTACCTCCGATGCATGTTCTGAACGCCCATCCCGATTGCCGAAACCTCCAGCTTGCCTAAGCGTCTTCGCCCGAGCGAAGGACTGGCGGCGCCCTTCGTATTGTTCCGCCTTCCGGTTTGGGCACTTGCCTGATTCTGCGAAGCCGCAAGGGCGAGTGAACCGGCGGCCGCGAAGAGTGTCTTGGCGATAAAGCCGCGCCGGCCCGTGCCGACATTTTCCTGATCCTCAGATCTATTTACTTCCTTCGTCTCTTTCATACTTCACCCGTTCACTTTCTTTTCTTCAGCACTTTCTTTGCGCCCTTCAACCGCGGCGGCGATTGTCTGTCTCCTAATGATTTAGTGTGATTTTAAGAGCAGTGAGGCACGGGGCGATATAACGATAGTGGAGAATAATTGTACGTTCCTGCAAAACTTCAGCGCCAGGTGTTAACGCCAGAGGAAGAAGGGGCTATGATTACTTTATGAATCGTAAAGAAGATGCTCGCGAGGTGCAGAGGGTGCGGGGCAACCGGCAGGAGCTGCTGGGGCGGATGGTGCGAGCCCTGCCTGAGGACGGCGCACGCGAGGCGTTAGACGGCCTTTTCCTAGCAAGCCCGACGGAATCGCCGCTCGCCCTGTTCCAGCCCGCCTTCTGCTTCGTCGTCCAGGGTGGTAAGCAGGTGTTAGTCGGGGAGGAAGTCCTCCGGTACGACCCCGGGCACTACCTCCTGTTCACCGTAGACCTGCCGCTCATCTTCCGGGTGGAGGAGGCGTCGGTGGAGGAACCATACTTCGGCATGAGGCTGAATCTTGACCCGACCCTCGTCGCCTCGGTCATGATGGAGGCCGGCGCGGAGACTAGGAAGAAGGGCGACGCCAGCGTCAAGGCCATGGGCGTTAATCCCGTAGACGCGGATTTGCTCGACGCGGTCGTCCGCCTCGTCAGGCTCGCCGACAAGCCGGGCGAGCGGAAGGTACTCGCGCCTCTCGTCAAGCGGGAGATCGTCTACCGGCTGCTGGCCGGGGGCGAGGGCGCGCGGCTTGGTCACATCCTGGCCTCTTCACGGGGCGACACGCGCCGCATCTCGCGGGCGATAGGAAGTCTGCGCGAGCGATACAAAGAGCCGCTCAAGATCGAGGAGATGGCGCGCGAGCTGGGGATGAGCGTGTCGGGCTTCCACCACCACTTCAAGTCGGTCACCTCGATGAGCCCGCTGCAATTCCAGAAGCAGGTCCGGCTACAGGAGGCGCGACGCCTGATGCTCGGCGAAGACCTGGACGCGGCGAGCGCGGGGCACCACGTCGGCTACGAAGACCCGGCGTATTTCAGCCGTGACTACAAGAAGCTGTTCGGCGCGCCGCCACAGCGCGACATCGCGAGGCTGCGCGACGGACTCGAACATTGAGGCGCTCGGACGAACAGTGCGACGAGGGCTGATGTCGGCCGTGCGGACATGTGATTGTGCTTTTACATAATTGAATGGGATGAAGCGGCTGGCCGCCGCGCTACGGCATAATGCCCTGCTCTTTGAACACGCGGATAATAACCGCGCAGAGGAGGCCAGCCATGGACTTCGTCGGCATCGACCTGCACAAGACTTCAAGCCAGATCTGCACCCTCTCAGAAGGCGGCGAGTTGACTGAGCGCCGCATCAAGACCACCAAGGCAGCCTTCGATGGGGTGTTCGCCGACCGCGCGCCGGCGCGCATCCTCGTCGAAGCCTCGACCGAGAGCGAGTGGGTCGCGCAGCACCTTGAGAGCCTCGGGCACGAGGTCATCGTCGCCGACCCGAACTTCGCCCCGATGTACGCCACCCGCGACAAGAAGATCAAGACCGACAAGCGGGATGCAAGGGCTCTTTGCGAGGCCTGCCGCCTCGGAGCTTACCGCCCCGCCCACCGCACCTCCGACCGGCAGCGCCGGATACGGGCGCAACTCCTGATCAGAACCACCCTGGTACGCACCCGCTCGAAGTACATCTCGCTCATCGGCTCGCCGGCGCGCCGCGAGGGCTGCCGCATCGCCACCGGCGGCTCCGACAACTTCGTTACGCGAGCCGAGGCGGCCAACCTACCCGGGCACGTGATGGCGGCCATCGCCCCGCTCTTCGAGAGAGAGATCGGACGCCAAGCAGTCGCGGCGGCTAGGCTTGAGGGGGATACTTTATTACTGCGTCTTGCGCAAGGAAACCTGGCGATAGCCCTAGCCGATGCCCAGGAATATGCGGAGGCACGGGCGCTTTTCCTAGACGTGCTTAGAATGTATGAGGATGCTTCTGAGCCTTCAGAGATAATACGAACTCTTTCACATCTGCTTCACGTTGACACTAGCGCCAAGAATTGGAGCGGAGCGAGCCAGTGGGCTCAGCGGCTTACGGATAAATGCATTCAACTGGAACAGACCATCGGCGTGACGGAAATGACACTGAGTGCATTAGGGAATATCGCGACATTTCATCTCAACCTCGCTAACCAATTTCCCGAACCGCTTCAGACCGAAAGACTAGAAAAAGCGGGCGATTTGTATAAGCACATCGCAGAAACTGGTCGGCAAAACAACATGCAAAGGATTGCAGTTATTGCGGAGTCGCAACTCTCCCGTACCCTACATTTTCTCCGTCGGTACGACGAGGCTGACGAGGCATTCGAAGACTCAATTCGTAGAGCAGACAGCTTGGGCTTGGCAAAAGTGGCTGCCGACTCACGCTTCAATCACGCGCTGATGCTTGCGGAGGCTGAGAGGTTGGACCGGGCAGCAATCGCCGCTGCTGACGCCGTCAACCGCTATTACGCTATCGGTGATCGAGCTTCAATAAACGATGCTGAAAATCTCCACACGGACATCCAGAATCAACTTCGC
>DASWNR010000291.1:0-7359 GCA_036399155.1 Pyrinomonadaceae bacterium | reverse complement strand
CGGCGTGTCTCTGTCGCTGGCCGATTTGCTGGAAAGCCCGAGTCTCGAACAACTCGCGGCGCGCGCGGCCGTGCGGCCTTCGTCCGCGTCGCCCGGCGCGGAGACCCCTGCGCCGCCGGAGCGGACGGAACGGGGGCTTCGGCCGCCGGGCGCGGAAGAGACGTGGCTCCCGCTTTCGCATAACCAGCGGGCGCTCTGGTTTCTGCATCAGGTCTCGCCCGACAGCACCGCCTACAACGTCGCCTTCGCCGCGCGGATTCGAGGCGGGCTCGACGCCGAAGCCCTGCGCCGCGCGCTCCGGTCGCTCGTCGAACGCCACGCCGCGCTGCGCACGAGTTTCGCGCTCGTAGGGGACGAGCCCGCGCAGCGCGTCCACGCGCGTGCGGAGCTGTTCTTCCGGGCGGAAGACGCCGGCGACTTAGACGACGACGCGCTCGGCGAGCGCCTGAGTCTTGAGTCCCGGCACCACTTCGACCTCGGCGAGCCCGCGCTGCTCCGGGTCTTCCTGTTCGAGCGCGGGGCGGCGGGGCACGTGCTGCTGCTGGTCGCGCACCACATCGTCGTCGACTTCTGGTCGCTCTCGGTGCTCATGCGCGAGCTGTGGGCGCTGTACGAGGCGGAGGTGAGCGGCGTGCGCGCCGACCTCGGCCCGAGTGCTTCGCGGTATGCGGACTACGTCGGCCGGCAGCGTGAGTTTCTGGACGGCGCGGAGGGCGAGCGCCAGAGGGACTTCTGGCGGCGCGAGCTGTCGGGCGAGTTGCCCGTGCTGGACTTGCCTTTAGACCGCCCGCGCCCCGCCGTGCAGAGCCACCGCGGAGCGTCAACGTCGCTGCGGCTCGGCGAGGCGCTGACGGGCGGGTTGAAATCACTGTCCCGCTCGAACGAGGCCACGCTCTACATGACCTTGCTCGCGGCGTTTCAGGTGTTGCTCTACCGACACACGGGGCAGCGCGAGCTGCTGACGGGCACGCCCACGTCGGGGCGCGGCTCGGCGCTTTTCTCCGAGACGGTCGGCTACTTCGTCAACCCCGTCGTCGTGCGCTCGAAGCTCTCCGGCGGGATGGCCTTCACGGAGTTGCTGGCGCAGGTGCGCCGGACGGCGCTGGCGGCCTTCGCGCATCAGGATTACCCGTTCGACCTGCTGGTTAAAGAGCTACAGCCGCAGCGCGACCCGGCGCGCCCGCCGCTCTTCCAGGCGATGTTCGCCCTCCACAAAGCCCGCGAGGCCGGGGGGCAATCGCTGGCGGCCTTCGCGCTCGGCGAGGCGGGCGCGGAGGTGACGCTCGGCGGGCTGACGTTGGAGTCTCTGGCGCTGGAACAGCGGGCCGCGCAGTTCGACTTGGCGCTGACGATGGCCGAAGTGGACGGCGGGCTGTCGGCGTCGTTCGAGTTCTGCACAGACCTGTTCGAGGCGGCGACGATAGAGCGTCTGGCGGAACACTTCCGCGTGCTGCTCGAAGCGATTGTCGCCGAGCCGTCGAGGGCCGTCGCAGGGCTTGCGGTCTTGACGGGCGCGGAGCGCGAGCAGTTGTTGGGCGTGTGGAACGAGCCGCCGCGCGTCCCGACCCCGGGCCGCTGGGTTCACACGGAGTTCGAGCGGCAGGCGGCGCTCGCGCCCGAACGCGTGGCGGTCGTCTGCGCGGGCGAGCGCGTAAGCTACGGCGAGTTGAACGCGCGCGCCGACCTGCTGGCGCGACACCTGAGAGCGCGCGGCGTGGGGCCGAACGTGCCGGTCGCGCTCTGCGTCGAGCGCTCAATCGAGATGCTCGTCGGAATATTCGGCGTGCTGAAGGCGGGCGGCGCATACGTCCCGCTCGACCCTTCGTACCCGCGCGAGCGGCTGGCCTTCATGCTCAGGGACTCGGCCGCCGCGTGCCTGCTCACACAAAAGCATCTGTCCGAGCGCCTGCCCGCGACCGACGGACACGTCATACGCCTCGACGCCGACTGGCCGACGATTGCGCGTGAGGACGATGCGAGCCCGGGCCGCGAAGTCGGCGCGGACAACGTCGCCTACGTCATCTACACCTCCGGCTCGACCGGCGTGCCGAAGGGGGTCATGATCGGCCACGGCTCGCTGGCGAATTACGTCGGATGGGTCGCCGACGAGTACGGCGTCACTCCGGAAGACCGCCTCTTGCAGTTCGCCTCGTTCAGCTTCGACGTGAGCGCGGAGGAGATATTCGCTTCGCTGACGCGCGGCGCGACCCTCGTCCTGCGCGACGACGAGATGACGGCGGCGCCCGCGTCGCTCGCGCGCGCCTGCGGCGAGCACGGGATAACCGTCCTCAACCTCCCGACGGCCTACTGGCACCAACTGGCGGCGAGCCTCACGGCCTCCGACTGGGCCGCGGCCGACCGCCTGCGCCTCGTCGTCATCGGCAGCGAGAAGGTTCAGCCGGAGCGCCTGTCGCGCTGGCACGCGTGCGTGGGCGCGCGCGTGCGCCTCGTCGATGTCTACGGCCCGACCGAGGCCACCATCGGCTCGACCGTCTGCGACCTCACCGGCCTGGGCGGGACGGGCGCGGACGCGGGGAGAGTCTCAATCGGGCGGCCCGTCCGTAACGCGCAAGCCTACGTGCTCGACGCGCTCCTCGAACCCGTGCCCGTCGGCGTCGCGGGCGAGCTGCACGTCGGCGGCCTCGGCCTCGCCCTCGGTTACCTCAACCGCCCCGGACTGACGGCGGAGAAGTTCATCCCGCACCCTTTCGGCCACGCCCCGGGCGCGCGGCTCTACAAGACCGGCGACCTCGCGCGCTTCCTGCCCGACGGCCGCATCGAGTTCCTCGGGCGTCTCGACGCACAGGTCAAGGTGCGCGGCTTTCGCATCGAGTTGGGTGAGATAGAACAGGCACTGGCAGGCCACGCGGGGGTGCGCGACGCCGCGGTCGTCGTGAGGGAAGACGCGGGCGAAAAGAGGCTGGTCGCTTACATCGTCGCCGCCGAATCGGACGCGCCCGCGGCGGGCGACCTCCGCCGCCACCTGAAGGGGAGGCTGCCCGAGTACATGCTCCCCTCGGCCTTCGTCTTCCTCGAACGCCTGCCGCTCACGCCCGGGGGCAAGGTGGACACGCGCGCCCTGCCCGCGCCCGACCGCACGCGCCCCGAACTGGCCGGCGGCTTCGTGGCCCCCCGCGGCGAGGTCGAGCACGCGCTGGCGCGCATCTGGGCCGACGTGCTGAAGCTTGAGCGCGTCGGCGTAGACGACAACTTCTTCGAGCTGGGCGGCGACTCGATCCTTGCCATTCAGGTCATCGCGCGCGCGCAGGCCGAGCGGCTGAGCCTGACCGCGAAGCAGATGTTCACGCACCCGACCGTGGCGGAGCTGGCGGCCGTCACCGTCACCGCCCCGGCGGCGGCCGAGCAGGCTGAACAGGCCGCGGCGACGGGCGAAGTGCCTTTGACTCCGATTCAGCGCTGGTTCTTCGCGCAGGAGTTCGAGGACGCAGACCACTGGAACATGGCCGTCATGCTCGAAGTCGGCCGCCCGCTGCCGTGCGACGAGTTGGAGCGGGCGCTCGTCCAACTCGTCAACCGTCACGAAGCCCTGCGGCTGCGCTTCGCGCGCGAGGCCGAGGGCTGGCGGCAGTTCGTCACCGAGGACGCGCGCGCGCAGTTCGCACTAGACCGGGTGGACTTATCAGCGACGGCGGAAGCGGAACAGCCCGCGGCCATCGAAGCCGCGGCCGCGGAGGCGCAGTCGCGGCTCAGCCTGTCGGAAGGGCCGCTGCTGCGGGCCGTCCTGTTCGAGCCCCGCGAGGGGCGGGCGCCTCGCCTGCTGCTCGTGGCGCATCACCTGATTATCGACGGGGTCTCGTGGGGGATTCTGCTCGAAGACCTCGCGAGCCTCTGCGAACAGACGCGGAGCGGCGTCCCGTCCGAGCTTCCGCCGAAGACGACCTCTTTCAAATCGTGGGCCGAGCGTCTTGAGAGTTACGCCGCTTCGTCCGCCGCGCGCGCGGGCGCGGACTACTGGTCGGCGCTGGCGTCGAAAGAGTCGAGGGGTCTGCCGGTGGACTACCCCGGCGGGGCGAACGGCGAGGCCGACGCGCGCACCGTCTCCGTGACGCTGAGCGCCGGGGAGACGCGCGCCCTGCTGCACGAAGTGCCGGCCGCCTACCACACGCAGATCAACGACGTGCTGCTTACGGCGCTCGCCGCCGCCTTCGCGCGCCGTACGGGCGAGTCGGAGCTGTTGCTGGAACTCGAAAGCCACGGGCGCGAAGAACTCTCCGAAGGCGTCAACCTCTCGCGGACAATCGGCTGGTTCACCAGCGCCTACCCCGTGCTCCTGCGTCTGAACGAGCCCTTCGCGCCGGGCGAGGCGCTCAAGTCCGTCAAGGAGCAACTGCGCGCGATACCGGGCAACGGCATCGACTACGGGGTGCTGCGCTACCTCAACGCCGACGCGCCCCCGATGAGCGACGTGCCGCGGCCCGGCGTGAGCTTCAACTATCTGGGGCGGCTGGATCGTCTGCTCGACGACGCCTCGCTCTTCCGCACGGCGCGCGAGGGCGCGGGGCCGACGCGCGGCGGGCGCAACCGCCGGACGCACCTGCTTGAGGTCAACGCGGGCGTTTACGACGGGCGGCTGAGGGTGGATTGGTCTTACAGCGCAGGGCTTCACACGAAGGCGACCGTCGAGGGGCTGGCGACGGGTTACGTGACGGCGCTCGGCGAGATCATCGCGCACTGCCTTTGGCCCGGCGCGGGCGGCCACACGCCCTCCGACTTCCCGCTGGCGAGACTCGACCAGCGCGGGCTGGACGCGCTGCTCAAGGCGACCGGCCCCGTCGCAGACCTCTACCCGCTCACCCCGACGCAGCACGGGATGCTCTTCCACTGCCTCTACTCGCCGGAGGCGGGCGTCTACATGGGGCAGCTCAGTTGCGTCATCGAGGGCGAGCTGGACGAGCCGGCTTTCGCAGAGGCGTGGCGTCGCGGCG
This sequence comes from Pyrinomonadaceae bacterium, assembly GCA_036399155.1. Lineage (GTDB taxonomy): Bacteria > Acidobacteriota > Blastocatellia > Pyrinomonadales > Pyrinomonadaceae > QHXN01. Next base: position 2,413 of record DASWNR010000291.1, on the reverse strand, counting down.
CGGAGCGGCACGCCTCGCTGCGCGCCTCCTTCGTCTGGGAGAATCTTGACGAGCCGCTCCAGGTCGTGGCGCAGAGCGTCGAGGTGAGGCCGGAGGTGCGCGACTGGCGCGGGTCGTCCGCGGCCGAGCAGGGGAGGCTCTTCGAGTCTTTCCTCGCCGACGACTGGGCGCGCGCCTTCGACCTGGGCCGCGCGCCGCTGATGCGGCTCGCGCTGTTGCGCACGGCCGACGAGACTTACCGCTTCGTCTGGACGCATCACCACCTGCTTTTGGACGGCTGGTCGGCGTCGCTGCTGATGCGCGAAGTCCTCGACATCTACGAGGCGTTGCGCCGGGGCGACGAGCCGCCCCCGGCGCGTGCGCGCGCCTTCCGCGACTACGTCCGCTGGCTGCGCGGGCAGGACGCCTCGGCGGCCGAGGGTTTCTGGCGCGAGGAGCTGAAGGGGTTCACGTCGCCGACGCCGTTGCCGTCGGGGTGGCCCGCCGCCTCGGAGCCGCCGCGCGCCTCCAAGCGGCAGCTACGGCTCGGGACGGAGGAGACCGCCGCGCTACAGGGGTTCGCCCGCCGGCACAAGCTGACGCTCAGCACGCTCGTCCACGGGACGTTCGCGCTGCTGCTCAGCCGCTACAGCGCCGAGGAGGATGTCGTCTTCGGGACGGCCGTCTCGGGCCGCCCGCCCGCGCTGGCCGGCGTGGATTCGATGACGGGCCTCTTCATCAACACGCTGCCCGTGCGCGTGCGGGTCGCGGACGCCTCGCCCGCGCTCCCGTGGCTGAAGGGTCTGCAAGACAGGCTGGTCGCGCTGCGCGAGTACGAGTACAGCTCGCTCGCGGAGGTTCAAAGGTCGAGTGACATGCCGCACGGCACGCCGCTCTTCGAGAGCCTGCTCGTCTTCGAGAACTACCCGATGGACGCCACGCTCGGCGGGCTGGAAGGACACCTCAAGCTCGGCGACGTTCGCTCCTTCGAGCTGACCAACTACCCGCTGACGGTCGTCGCGCTGCCCGGCGCGGAGCTGTCCTTGCAGGCGCTCTTCACGAGCGACCGCTTCGACGCCGCGACCGTGGAGCGCCTGCTCGGTCACCTCAAGTCTTTACTGCTCGACATCGCGGCGAGCCCCGAAGCCCCCCTCGGCGACGCGCGGCTGATGGGCGAAGACGAGCGCCGCCGGATGCTTGAGGAGTGGAACGGCACGGCGCACGCCCACGCGCGCGAGGGCGGCGTCGGCAAACTCTTCGAGGGACGCGCGGCGGCGCAGCCCGAGGCGGCGGCGCTCGTCGCGGGCGGGCGGCGGATGACCTTCGGCGAGCTGAACCGGCGGGCCAACCAGGTCGCGCACCACCTGCGGCGGCTCGGCGTCGGGCCGGAGTCAATCGTCGGGGTCTGCCTTGAGCGGTCTATGGAGATGGTCGTCGGGCTGCTCGGCGCGCTCAAGGCGGGCGCGGCCTACATGCCGATGGACCCGGCCTACCCGCGCGACCGGCTCACCTTCATGGCGCGCGACGCGCGCGCGCCGGTGCTGCTCACGCAGGCGAGCCTCGGCGAGTTGTTCGCCGACGAGGGCGCGCGCGTCCTCCGGCTCGACGCCGATTGGGAGGTGTTCGCGGGCGAGCCCGAAGGCGACCCGCCGGGCGTCGTCGAGCCGGAGAACCTCGCCTACGTCATCTACACGTCCGGCTCGACGGGGAGGCCCAAGGGCGTGGCGGTCACACAAGGGTCGCTGCTCAACCTGATCGGGTGGTACCGGCGCACCTTCGCCGTCACGCCGTCGGACAAATCGACCTACCTCTCCGGCATCGGGTTCGACGTTTCGGTCATGGACTTGTGGACCAACCTCACGTCGGGCGTCTGCGTCTTCATCCCCGACGAGGAGACGCGCCTCTCCACGGAGAAGCTGCGCGACTGGTTCGTCGCGAACGAGATCACGGTGGGCTTCGCCGCGACCCCGATGGCGGAGATGCTGCTCGAACTGAGCTGGCCGGAGACGGCGGCGCTGCGCACGCTCACCACGGGGGGCGACAAGCTGCACCGCTACCCGAAGGACTCGCTGCGGTTCAACGTCGCGAACCTCTACGGCCCGACGGAGAACACGGTCGTCACCACCTGCGAAATCTCCGAGCCGGGCGGGGACGAGCCGACGACCTCCCCGCCGATAGGCCGCCCGCTCGACAACGTCGAGGTCTACGTGCTGGACAGGCGTCTGCGGCCGGTGCCAATCGGGGTGACGGGCGAGCTGTACGTCGGCGGCGACGGCCTCGCGCGCGGGTACTGGGGGCGGCCCGACATGACCGCGGAGAGGTTCATCCCGCACCCGTTCTCCGCGGCGCCGGGCGCTCGCCTGTACCGCATCGGCGACCTCGCGCGTTACCTGCCCGACGGGCGGCTTGAGTTTCTGGGGAGGGTGGATTTTCA
>DASWNR010000290.1:0-20092 GCA_036399155.1 Pyrinomonadaceae bacterium | reverse complement strand
GACCGCGAGTTGTTGCCCGCGCCGCACCTCCTGCCCCGCCTCAGCCGACACGCTCAACAGGCGGCCGCCGACCAGAGAGAGCACGGGCGTCGAGCGGTAAGCGTTGGCCTGCACGACGCCGTTCGCCGCCTGCTGCAAGGCTTCGGGCGCGAGCTGTTCGCCGACCGGCTCCACCTGAATCCCGGCGCGCGCGGCCACCTCGGGCGTGACGGTCAGCGTCGCCTCGACGGGACGCGCGGACTCCGCGCCCGCGCCCGACGACGCGCCCGGGCCGCCCGGCCGGTCGAACGTGACGGTGCGCGGCGCGGTGACGACGCGCCCCGCGCCGCCGCGGCCGCCGAGGTAGCCGAGCCACCAGAGCAGGAGCCCGACCGCCCCCAGCGCGAAGACTGCGACGACGGCGACGACCGCCGCCCTGTTCCCGCGTCGCGGCGCGCGCGAGACGACGCCCGCGCGCTCGACGCGTCTTTCGACAATCGCGCCGGGCGTCTCCTCGACCGTCTTCTCGACCGTCTTCTCGACGGTCAGTTCCCTCGCCTCTTCGGTCGCTTCGGGTTTCTCGCTCATCTTCTCTTCCCGCGCCTGCTGCGCCCCGCGTCACCTCGCCACAAGCCCCGGCGCGGCCGAGGCGCTCGCCACGCGCACGCGCGCGAGGTAGGTCTGGAGGACGGACTCGACGTAATCGTTCTCAAGCTCGATGTAGCGGCGCTGCTCGGCGATGTAGTCGAGCAGCGTCTTCGAGCCCAGCTCGTATGTCTTGCGTATGACCGTCAAATTCTGGCCGGCCTGCCCGCGCACGCCGACGCGGTAGATTTCCGAGGCGCGCGCCGCCGCCTCGTAAGCGGCGTAGGCGGCCGCCACCTCGCGCCTGACGGTCAGCTCAAGGAACTCGCGCCGGCGCCTCGCCGCTTCGAGGTCGGCGGCGGCGGACTCTATCGCGCCGAGGTTCTTGTCGCGCACGGGCAGCACGACCGAGACGCCGAAGGTGACGGAGTTGGCGGTGCTCGCGCCCGCGACCGGCGTGGGGCGCCCGGTCCCGTCCACGTCCCCGGGCATCGAGCCGGCGCGCATACGCTGGTAGCCGGCGCGCACCTCCGCGTCGGCGCGGCCCCCCGCGCGCGCCGACGCGATGCGCGACTCGGCCAGCGCCTCGGAGGCGCGCGCGGCGAGGATGTCCGCACGCGCGTCGAGTGCGCGCGCGGTCGCTTCCATCAGCGGCGGCAGCGGGTCGATGAGGCCGTCGAAGTCGCCGCGCAGGCGTAGGGGCTCGGACGGCTCCGCCCCCATGAGGTTGCGCAGCTCAAGCAGCGCGACCTCGGCGCGGCCGCGCCCCGCCTCGCGCATCGAGCGCAGGCGGTTGACCTCGACGAGCACCTGATTCTGTTCGAGCGGCGCGGTGCGCCCTTCGAGCACGCGCGCGACGACGAGCCGGTAGCCGCGCTGGCTGTTGTTCAGAAGCTCCTCGGTCACGCCGAGCTTGAGGACTTCGGCCAGCGCCTCGCCAAACTTGGCGCGCACCTCGGCCGCCACCACGCGCTCGCGGTCGGCGAGCGCGGCCTCCCTGACTTCGACCTCGCGCCCGGCCACGCGCACGCGCGCCTCGCGCCGCCCGCCCAGCTCAAGCGGCAGCATCCCCTCGACCATCAGCTCGGAGTCGGGCATGTTGACGGCCTTCGCGCCCCAAACGTCGAGGCGCGGGTTGGCGCGCGAGGCCGCCTGTTTGACGAGCGCGCGCGCGGACTCGACCTCCTTGCGCATCGCCAGCAGCTCGCCGTTGGCGGCGAGAGCGCGCGCCACGGCCTCGTCGGCCGTCACCCCGCCCGCCGGGTCGAAGTAGAGCCCGACGGTCGCCCCTTCGGCGCGCGGCCTTCGGTCGTCGGCCGGCACGTCCGTCGCCGTCTGCGCCGCGGCCGACACAGACCACGCCACGACGAACGCGAGCGCCGCCGCCTTCGCGCATCTCATCTTCGGGCTTCTCATCTCGTTCAACACCTCGTTCACCGCGCCTCTTCGCGCTCCGGCCTCTTCAGCTCGCGCTCGCGCAGCCAGTAGAAGATGACCGGCGTGACGATGAGCACGTGGAGCAGGCTCGACAGCATCCCGCCGAAGACGGGCGTCGCCAGCGGCTTCATCACCTCCGAGCCGGCGCTCGTAGACCACATGATCGGGAGCAGGCCGACGACGATGGTCGAGACCGTCATCACCTTCGGCCGCAGACGCAGGAGCGCCCCCTCGGTCACCGCTTCCAGAAGCGTCTCGCGCGTCAGACGCCCCAGCTCCTTCTTCTTCCGCTCGACCGCCTCGTTAAGGTAGACGACCATCACAATAGCCGTCTGCACCGCCGCGCCGAAGAGCGCGATGAAGCCTATCCAGACCGCGACCGAGAAGTTGTAACGGAGCATCCAGAGCAGGTAGAACCCGCCCGTCAGCGCGAACGGGACGGCCAGAAGGACGTGCGCCGCTTCGAGCACGGAGTTGTAGGTCAGGTAGAGCGTCGCGAAGATGATGACGACGACGACGGGGACGACGACGAGCAGCCGCCTGCGCGCGCGCTCCTGATTCTCGTACTGCCCGCTCCACTGGAAGTAGTAGCCGGCCGGCATCTCGACGCGCGCGGCGATGGCCCCCTTCGCCTCCTCGACGAAGCCGCCGATGTCGCGCCCGCGCACGCTCAGGAGCACGGTGCCGCGCAGCAGCCCGTTCTCGCTCTGTATCATCGAAGGCCCCTCGACCGTGCTTATGTCTGCGAGCTGCCCGAGCGGGACGGGGACGCCCGCCGGCGAGGTGATGGGAATCTCCGCGATGGCCGCGGGCGAGCTGCGGAACTCCTCCGCGTAGCGGACGCGGACGGGGAAGCGCCGGCGACCCTCGACGGTCACGGTCAGGTTGGTCTCGCCGATGCCGCGCTCGACCGCCTCCTGAATCGTCGCGGCGTCTATCCCGAAGCGCGCGGCGGCCTGACGGTTGACGCGTATGTCGATGTAGGGCGTGCCGCCTATCTGCTCGGGGTAAACGTCGGCCGCGCCGGGCACCGTTCGGATGGCGTCGGCGATGCGGCGCGAAGTCTCCTCCAAAGTCTTCAGGTCGTTGCCGAAGATTTTGACGCCGACCTGCGAGCGCATCCCCGTCGCCAGCATCTCGATGCGGTTGATGATGGGCTGCGTCCAGATGTTTGTGACGCCCGGCATCCTGAGCGCCGAGTCCATCTCGGCCACCAGCCGCTCGCGCGTCATCCCGTCGCGCCACTCTTCTTCGGGCTTCAGGTGGACGATGGTCTCGTTCATGTTGACGGGCGACGGGTCGGTCGAAGTCTCGGCGCGCCCCGCCTTGCCGACGGCCCACTCCACCTCCGGGAAGCCCTTCAGAATCTCGTCCTGCCGGCTCAGAATCCGCAACGCCTCGTCGATGGAGATGGCCGGGTCGGTGACCGGCATGTACATCAAATCGCCCTCGTTCAGCGGCGGCATGAACTCGCTCCCGATGCGCGTCGAGACGAAGGCCGCGCCCGCGAAGAGCGCGACGGCCAGGCCGACGGTGACGACGCGGTGCCGCACGGCCCAGACCAGAGCCGGGCGGTAGACGCGGCGCAGGAAGCGCATGACGGGGTTCCACTCCTCCGGGTGGAGCCGGCCGCCGAGGAAGTACGTGCAGAGGACGGGGACGAGCGTCACGGCCATGAAGGCCGCGCCGACCATCGCGAACGTCTTGGTGAAGGCGAGCGGGTGGAAGAGCTTGCCCTCCTGCCCCGTCAGCGCGAAGACCGGGATGAAGGCCAGCACGATGACGGCCATCGACGCGAAGATGGGCACCCCCACCGTCTTCGTCGCGTCGAGCACGGCGCGCCAGACCGCCGCGCGGTCGCGCGTGTCCATCCCGTCCTTCTCAATCGCCCGGTAGGCGTTCTCGGTGACGACGATGCCGGCGTCCACCAGGTCAGAGATGGCGATGGCGATTCCGGCCAGCGACATGATGTTCGACGTGATGCCGAAGTACCGCATGAAGAGGAACGAGAGGAGGACGGCGAGCGGCAGGGGCACCGTCACGATGAGCACCGAGCGGAAGTGCGCGAGGAAGATGAGGTTGGCCAGCGTCACCAGAATCAGCTCCTCGACGAGCGCCCACTTGAGCGTGTCGGTGGCGCGGTTGATGAGCTGCGTGCGGTCGTAGAAGGGCACGACGCGCACGCCCTCGGGGAGCCCCGGCTTCAGCTCTTCGAGCTTGCGCTTGACCGACTCGATGACTTCGAGGACGTTGACGCCGTAGCGCGCCACGACCACGCCGCCCACCGCCTCCGTCCCGTTCTTGTCGAGCGCGCCGGTGCGGAAGGCGCTGCCGAGCTTGACCGCCGCGACGTTCCTGACGAAGACGGGCGTGCCGTTTTGAGCGCCGAGGACGATGTTCTCGACGTCGGCCGTGGACTCGATTAGACCCAGCCCTCGCACGACGGCCCACTGCCCGGCCTGCTCGACGACGTTCCCGCCGACGTTCGTGTTCGACCGCCCGACGGCCTCGACCACGGCCGAGAGCGGGAGGCCGTAGGCGCGCAGGCGGTTCGGGTCAACGTCCACCTGATACTGCTGCACGTAGCCGCCCGCTGACGCCACCTCGGCCACGCCCGGCACCGAGTTGAGCTGGTAGCGGACGAACCAGTCCTGCAACGAGCGCAGGTCGCGCAAGTTGTGGCGGTCGCTTTCGAGCGTGTACCAGAAGACCTGACCGACGCCGGTCGCGTCCGGCCCGAGCGTCGGCGTGACGCCTTCGGGCAACTGCGCCGCGACGAGGTTGAGGCGTTCGAGTATGCGCGTGCGCGCCCAGTAAAGCTCGACGTCGTCCTCGAAGATGACGTTGACCATCGAGAAGCTGAAGGCCGACGACGCCCGCACGACGCGCACCCCCGGCAGCCCCTGAAGGTTGGTGACGAGCGGGTACGTCACCTGGTCTTCGACCTCCTGCGGCGAGCGCCCCGGCCAGTCGGTGAAGACGATGACCTGGTTGTCCGACAGGTCGGGGATGGCGTCGATGGGCGTCGAGAGCAGCGCCCAGTAGCCCCACGCCGCCAGCGCCAGGTAGACCGCGACGACTATCCCGCGGTTCCGCATCGAAAGCTCTATGAGCCGGCTTATCATAAGTACTGAGGACTGAGTGCTGAGGACTGAGTACTGAGGACTGAGTGCTGAGGACTGAGTTTTGAGGGCCGGTGAAAACGAGACGCGCTTTTCACTCAGTCCTCAGCACTCAGTCCTCAGTACTTCTTCACGGCTGCGCCGTGACCGGGAAGGAGCCTTTGCCCGAGCCGGCCGGGCCTTCGTAGGCGATCTGCGCCTGCCACTCGCCTGCCATCTCCAGCTTGACCTTGCCGCCGTAGACGCCGGGTGTCGCGGTGGTCGTGAGCGTCGCCGGGTCGTTCATCACGGGCATCGACCCCATCGCCGGCATGTGGAAGTTGAGCGACGCCGAGCCCACGTCAACGGCCTTCCCCGAGGCGTCCTTGAACGTGACCGTCAGTTCCTGGTCGCCGTTGCGGAGCACGCCCCCCGGGTTGGCGAGCGTGACGGTCATGTTCCCGACCTTGCCGCTCGCGAACTCCTTCGCCGCACCGCCGCCGGAGCCGCACGCCGCCAGCGCGGCGAAGAGCGCCAGTGTGCCGATTGTCGCGATTAACCTTTTCACTTTAACCATCCTCCGAAATCCTCCATAGGTTGAAGCGTCGCCCGAATGACTTCTCTTCCGGCCGAACGCGCGCCCGGCTCGCCCGCGCCTTCACACGACCCGTGGGCCGTGCGGGGCGTGCGCGCCCGTCTATCTGGTTTCGTCGTGGAATGAGGAAAGGCCGGGCGTCGTCAGCCGCGCGACGGAAGCTCTGGCCGCGAGACGCGCGCGGAGACGCGCGTGACTCGGCGGGCCTCGACGGCTCGGCGGACACACTACGGCCTCGGAAGTGGCTAGATCAGAAATGCCGCGTGCTGTATGTATGCGGGCGGCGAGTGCGTGGGCTGGAAGGGCGGCGCGTAGGCGCGAGCGTGTTCGGCGGCCGCCGTCGCGGGCGGCGGCGTAGCGGGCGTGCGCGGGGCGCTCGCCGCGCCGTATGCGGGGCGGAGCGTGAAGCTGCCCACGGTCGGCGCGGGCTGCGGGTAGTTGGTGACGCAGCAGAGACGCGCGGACGGGGCGGCGCTCGTCGGGCGAGCGTTCCGGCGCGCCTTCTTGCAGCAGCCGGGCGCGCGGCTCATCGGGCACTCCGCGCGGCCGCCGCGGGGCGCGGCCAGAGACGCGGCGGCCGTCGCGCCGACGAGCGTCGCCGCCAGCAGCAGTCGCGTCAGAACTTTTGTGAGCCTTCCCAGCATCGCGGGCTAAAGATTACTCCCCGACGCCTCAACTCGGCAAGCCCGTGCCCACTTCGCCGGTAGCGCGGGACTCATGGCTGGGAGCGCGGGCATCCGTGTGTAGGCCGGTGTAGAGAAACGGGGAGGCGGCTTTAAATTTTAAAGCCGCCTCCCCGTTTCCGCGTGCCGATTCTACGTGGCTAAATCTTCCGGCCTGCCGTTACTCCTCGACGTTCATCTGGATGATGGTGGCGACGCCGCGCGCAAGCTCCGCGCGCGTGAGGGTGCCCGACGGGTTGAACTGCATCGACGACGAGATGAGCCCCTTCGACACCGCCACCTGCACGTAGCCGCGCAGCTCGTAAGGGATGGAGGCCGCGTCCGTGTAGCCGAGGAACGCGCCCGCCTTCGACTCCGCCTCCGCCTTGAGCCCCGCCGCGCGCACGAGCACGACGGTCGCGGCGAGGCGCGTCACGCGCTCGTCCGGCCTGAACTGCGCGCCGCGCACGGCGTCGGGGAAGAGCGCCTGCGTGCCCTCCGCGAAGTTCATCGTCGTCGTGTCGTTCACGTCGGTGAACGAAGGCGTGTCGGGCACGTACTGCGGGACGCGCGCGCCGACGATCATCGCCTCGGCAAGCTCGGCGCGCGTCACCGCCGCGCCGGGGCGGAAGAGGCCGTCGGCGCCCGGCCACATCGCCAGCGACGACACCGCCCGCCGGACGTTGTCGAGCGTGAAGGCGTCGAGCCCGTTCAAATCCGCCATCGGCGCGTAGACGGCGTGCGCCGTCTCGAAGACGCCTGTGAACGCCTGCGGCGTCGCGGCGACCGAGAGCGTGTGCGTGACGCGCGCGCGCCAGGTGCCCTGCTCGGGCGAGCCGACGAGCGTCCGCTCGCGCTTGCCGGTCAGCCCGGGCATGTTCATGTAGTTCGACTCGCCGACGACCTTCCCGCGCGGGTCGAACGTGGCGAGCCCGAGGTCGTTGGTCGTGATGATGGGCCCCCACGCCACGTCGGTCGAGGCGAAGACGGCCTCGGCCGGGACGTTCAGCCTCACCTCGACCACGCCGCCCGGGTTGACCGTGCCCGAAAAGACCTGCTCGGGGTCTTTGACGAAGGTGACCTGCCCGCGGCTCATCACCGCGCGGAAGAGGCCGATTTTGCGCGAGGGGAAGGCCGCCTGTAGGACGGCCGCGTGCGCGTTCAGGGCGCCCGCGCCGACCTCGTGCTGGTAGTAGGGCGGGAGCGGCGTGGCGGTGCGCTGTAGTATGTCGCGCACGCGCGCCGGGGTTAAAGTCGGGTCGGCTTCGAGCATCAGCGCGATGGTGCCGGCGACCGCCGGCGCGCTGAAACTGGTGCCCGAGCCGGTCGTGTAGTACGGAATCTCGGTCGGCGTGAGCCCCTTCGCGTCGGCCGGGAGCGCGGCCGTCCCCGTCAGGTTCGTCCCCGGGGCGCGCAAGCTGACGACGCTCGTGCCGGGCGCGGACAGCGTCGGCCGGAAGGTGCGGCTGCCGAAGTCGCCGCGCGCCGAGTAGTTGGCGATGCGCCCGCGCTGGTCGAGCGCGCCGACCGAGACGACCCACGGCGCGGCGGCGTAGGGGTTCAGGGTGTGGAGGCCCGGCCCGGCGTTCCCGGCCGAGAAGACGACGCTGACGCCGCGCTCGTAGAGCATCCGCGTGGCGACGTTGACGGGGTCGTTCTCGTCGTAGGTCGTGTTGGCCGAGAAGCTACAGTTGACGACGCGTACGTTCAGCTCTGGGTGCGACAGCAGGTAGTCGAAGCCGGCGAGCACGTTGAAGAGCGAGGCGTCGCCCGCCGAGAGGCCGACGAGTTTTGCCTTCGGCGCGTAGCCCGCGTACTTGCCGCCGGAGCTTGAGCCCGTGCCGGCGATGATGCCGCCGACGAAGGTGCCGTGGCCGCTGAGCTGATCCGTGTCGGGCAGCTTCTCGACGTTGACGGGCGCGACGAACTCAAGGAGGTTCGCGCCCTGAAGGTCTGCGAGCTTGACGTTGCGGAGCACGCGGTTCGAGATGTCCGGGTGCGTCGAGTCGAGCCCCGTGTCGATGACGGCGACCGCGACTCCGTCCCCCTGAAAAGAGTTTACGCCGCTCACGCGCCGGAGGTCTTGATCCGCGCGCACGCGCAAGAGCCCGGCCTGCTCGCGGCTGTTGTCGGCGTCCCACCGGAGTGTGCGGTCGTCCGTGATGTAGCGCACCGCCGGCAGCCCGCTGACGGCCGCGATCTGCTCCTTCGTCGCGGTGACGACGACGGCGGGCAGCGCACGGAAGCGCGTCCCACCGCGCACGCCGAGCGACTTCAGGTCGGCGATGTCGGAGTCGGTCACGGCGCGGTGGAAGACGACGGCCGCGTTGACGTTGCTGTCGTCCGTGAGCAAGTCGAGCTTAACGGCGAGCGCCGGGTCGAAGCCCGTCAGCCCGATTCCGCCCGCGCCCGCGTCCGCGCCGGTGAAGGTCACGCCGTCGTGGCCGAGCATACGGAACCCGTCCGCCCCGGTCACGGAGACGCCGTTGCCGCCCGTGACGGTCACGCCGTCCGCCCCGGTGAAGGTGACGCCGTTCGTCGAAGCGGAGAAGGCCGTCCCGTCCAGCCTCGTGCCGACGACCTGGCTCGCGCCGTTGACGTACGCGCCCCGCACGCCCGCCATCGTCGCGCCGTCGGCGCCCGTGAACGTCACGCCGTCGGCCCCCGTAAACGTCACCCCGTCGGCGCCGGTGAAAGTCACCCCGTCGGCGCCTGTAAACGTGACGCCGTTCGGCTGCCGCACGACGACCGAGTTGGCCTTCCAGGTCTTGCCGTCCGCGCCCGTGAAGGTCACGCCGTCGGCCCCGGTGAAGGTCACGCCGTCCGCGCCCGTGAACGTGATGCCGTCGGCGCGTGTCGCGGCGTAGGAGTTGGCGCCCGTGTAGGCGACGCCGTCAACGGTCGCGACGCGGTTGGCGTCGGCGCCGGTGAACGTGACGCCCGAGGTCGTCGTGCTCTTGATGCCGTTAACGTCGAAGGCGAGCAGGCCGTCGGCGCCGGTGAAAGTCACGCCGGAGACGTTGTCGTAGTAGATGCCGTCGGCGCCGGTGAAGGTGATGCCCTGCGTGCCGCGGATGACGACGCCGGCGCTCGCCGGGAGCGGGCACAGGAGGACGAAGGCCAGCGCGAGGGCCGCGGCTCGGCGGAGCGATTGAGGGGTTATGATTCGGAACATCTTTGGGGCTTTGGGGCTTCTGCTGTTTGCCACTCGCGAACCGGGCTCGGGCCCGCGTCGGGAGCAGGTTCGTGCGAGGTTTGCACGCGGTAAACTGACCATGCGTTTGTACATCGTCCTCTTAATTCAATTGTTACGGTTCTCTTCTAATTTACTTTTCACTTCGTTGCCGCGCCGCCCGGCCGCCGTAGGTTTTCGGCAGCCGACTCGCCGAGTATCACTTCAACAGCTCGCGGCAGACCTTCTGCGTCTCGGCGGAGGGTTCGACGCCCAGCTCTTTTTTTAGAATTTTTCGGAGGGACTCGTACTGCTCGCGGACGGCGACGCGGTTCCCCTGCGCGGCGTGCGCGCGCATGACCTGACAGTGAACGTCCTCGCGGAAGGGGTCTTCGCGCAGGATTTTTTGGGCCAGCCCGAGCGAGCGCGCCCAGTCCTCCGCCTTCTGCGCCGCGCGCGACAGGATTTCCAGCACGCGCAGGTACTGCTCGCGGTAGTAGGAGCGCTGCTCCTCGGCCCACTCGTCGTAGCTGCCCTGCATGAACTCGCCGCGGTAGAGCGCGGCGGCCTCCTCGTAAGCCTTGACGAAGGCTTCCGTCTCGCGCGCGCGGCGCGCGGCGTCGCCCTCCGCGACGAGCCGGTCAAACTCCTCCGCGTCGATGCGGTAGGAGAACTCGGGGTTCAGCTGGTAGTCGCCGTCGCGGTAGAGCAGGAAGTTCTGCTTCAACGGCTGGTTGCTGTTGAGCGCCTTGCGTATGTGCGAGATGGTCGGGTGGAAATTCTTCTCGACCGAGCCTAAGTCCGACTCGCCCCAGAAGGTGTCGATGATGGCGTCCTTCGAGACGCGGCGGTGTCGGCGCGAGGCGATGAAGCAGAGGATGTCGCGCGCGCGCCGCGTGACCCACGCGTCCGGGGCGAGCGGGCGCGCGGGGTCGCGTAAGATTTCGACCGCCCCGAACAGGCGGACGGTCAGGTCCGCGGCCGGCGCCTGCTCGACGCGCGGCGCGGGCGGCGGCGCGGCGTGCGCGGCGTGCGCGGCCGAAGCCGCCGGAGACGCCTCGGCCGCCGGCAGCAGCTCGCGCAGGTCGGCCGGCAGCAGCTCGGCGGCCTCGGGCGCGGCGAACACCTGCGGGTAGGTCTCCACCCAGCCGCGGAGCCAGAACTCGTAGTCGTAGCGCGCGGCGAGGTCGAGCGCACGGCGCAGGTGTTCGAGCGCCGCCGGCTCGTCGCCCGCCGCGTTGTGGCAGACGGCGAGCAGCATCGCGGCCGGCGCCTCGTAGCAGTAGACGCCGTGCGCGCGGAAGTATTCGAGCGCCGACTGTAGGTCGCGCCGCGCCTCCTCGGTCTTGCCGAGCGCCAGCAGCACGCGCGAGCGCGCGATGATGGAGCGCTGCCGCCCCATCTCGTCGTGCGCGCGCGCCGCGACGAGGCGGTCGAGCAGGGAGCGTGCCTCCGCGAGGTCGCCGACCTGTAGCGCGAGCAGGCCGCGCTCTTCGAGCAGCTCGGTGCGCGCGACCTCTATCCCGGCCTCGTCGTAGGCGCGCTCCGCGCGGTCGTAGTATTCGACGGCGCGCGCAAGCTCCGTCTGCTCGCGGTAGAGGTTGCCGTAGAACTCGAAGATTTCGCCGCGCAGCCCCGAGAGGTTGAAGAGCTGGCAGACTTCGAGCGCGCGGTCGAGGTGTGACTCGCAGGTGGCGAAGTCGCCGAAGTGCAGGTGGCAGCGCGCGATGTTTAGGTGCGCGACCGACTCCTGCGGGACGGGCGGCGCCGCCGACCCCTCCTCGCGCAGCATCCGGCGTATCCAGCGCAGCGCCTCGCGGAAGTCGCCGCGCATGAGCGGCGGCCCGCCGAGGTTGTGCGCGACGAGCCGCGCGTAGTAGCGGTCGCCGCGCCCCTCGGCCGACTGCAAGGCGACGCGGAACTCGCGCTCGGCCTCCGTCCACTGTCCCAGCGCCACGAGGCAGAGGCCGCGCGTGTTGCCGCACTTGGTGCGGACGACCGAGCGCTCGTCGGAAAGCTCCGTCGCCCGGTCGAGGTAGTTGAAGGCCGTCTCGCAGTCGCCGCGCCGGCGCGCGATGGTGGCGAGCGAGTGGAACGCCTCGGCCTCGCCCTCGGGGTCGCCGCGCTCGTGCAGGAGCGCGGCCGCGCGGTTGAAGAGCGACTGCGCCTGGTCGTACTCGTCGCGCAGGCGCGCGACCTCCGCGCGGTGCGCGAGCGCGCGCGGGTGCGCTTCCAGAGCCTTCGCGGGCAGCGCGTCGGCGAAGGCGGCGAGCGACGAGAGCGCGCCGGCCGTCACCCACGCGCCGCCGCGCTCGGCGATGGTGCGCGCCGCGCGGTCGAAGTCTTCGGCCGCGACGAGGTGGCTCATGGCCTGCTCCCACTGCTCGCGCTCAAGGAAGTAGTCGGCGAGCCGCGCGTGCTCGGCGGCGAGGTCCGCGCGCCCCGACTCGGCGCGGAAGCGCCGCTGGAGGAAGCCGCGGAAGAGCGGGTGCAGGCGGTACTCTTCGCCGCGCCCGTCGGAGGCGAGCGAGATGAAGACGTTGCGCCGCACGAGCGACTGGAGCGTCGCCGAAGACTTCGGGTGGAGACGGTTGCACGCCTCGGGCTCGACGCGTTCGAGCAGCGAGAGGCGGAGGAGGAGCTGCCGCACGTCCTCCGCCTCTTCGGCGAAGACCTCCTCGGCGAAGTAGTCGAAGATGTCGCGCTCGCTCTGGCGCAGGATTTCGACGAGGTCGGGCGGCGCGTTCGGCCCGCCCGTCTGCGCGAGCGCCTGCCGCTGCGCGACCTGCCGGACGAGCTGGAGCGCGGTTATCCAGCCGTGCGTCCGCTCGCGGTACTCGGCGAGCTGTTCGGGCGTCAGTTCGAGGTCGAAGACGGTGCGGAAAAGCTCCTGCGTCTCGGCGTCAGTGAAGAGAAGCTCCTGGCGGTCGATGACGGCGAGGCTGGCCTGCGTGCGCATGCGCGCGAGCGCGAGCGGCGGCGTGTCGCGCGAGACGATGACGACGTGGATGAGGTCGGGCAGGTACGCGAGCAGGCGGTCTACGACGCGGTGCACGGGCGTCTCGCCGCCGAGGTGGTGGTAGTCGTCCAGGACGAGTATGAACTGCTGCTCGACGCGGTCGAGCACTTCGTTCAGGAGCACGTCCACGGCGCGCTCGGGCGCCTGCGCCAGCTCCTTCGCGGCCTCCTGCATGTAGGACATCGTGGCCTCGCCGAAGCCGGGGACGATGCGCTGGATGCCGTGCGTGACGTAGCCGAGGAAGACGAGCGGGTCGGAGTCCGCCCTGTCCAACTGGTACCAGACGAACGGGTGGCCGCCGGTGCGTATGAAGTCGGCGACGAGCGTCGTCTTGCCCGAGCCGGCGGGCGCGGTGACGAGCGTGACGGCGTGCGCGAGGTTCTGCTCAAGGCGCTCGACGAGGCGCGGGCGCGGCAGCAGCGACGGCGCGGGGCGCGGCGGCAAAAGCTTCGTCCGCAGGAAGAACGTGGGGAGCTGCGGCGCCGCAGCGCCGGGCGGCTGCGTGTCGTGGATGCCGGCTTCGTGGCGGTTCGGCGCGTTGGACATCGCTTCGGGGGAGCGCGGCCCTTCAAGCCGCGGGCACATTAGCCAGCGCTCCCGGCTTGGGTGGCCGCGTATAACCTAACACCAGCCTTCAGGCCGTGCCCAGTGTCTTGCGTGGAGACTCGACGAGCCGCAGCGAGAGCCGGCCCGTCTGGCGCGCGCCGCGCGCGGCGGCGGAGCGGCCCGAGTCGTCGGCCGGCAGTACTTCGGCGCGCGCGCGGGCGTCGAGCGTCGCGGCGCGTCCGCGCGTCTCGGCGAGCGCGACTTCGGCGCGCTCGGCCGGCAGCCCGTAGCTGGCGTAGAGCGAGCGCGCCTCATCCGGCGTGAAGGCGAGCGCCGGCTCGTCCAGCACGCACAGGGTCTGCTTCGAGCGCATGCGCCAGAGCGGCGTCGGCGGCAGGCTCCGCCCGAGCAGCATGACGTGCGCCTCGGGCGGCAGCAGCGGGAGCAGCCGCCGGAAGAACGGCACCATCCACTCGGCGTCGTAGACGAGGTGGAGGTCGTCTACGACGACCAGCAGCGGCTCGCTCGACTGTGAAAGCTCGTGGACGAGGTGCTCGACCGCGAGCGGCACGTCGTAGGCCCCGGCCCCTTCGCCGAGCCGTTCGAGCAGTTGCGCGCCGAAGTCGGGTCGCGCCGAGGCCGCCGCCACGCTCGCGCAGAGGTGGCGCAGGAAGACCGGAAGCTCCGAGTCGGGCGCGTCGAGCTTGTACCACGCGACGCGGCGCGACGCGCGGCGCGCGAAGTCGTTGGCGAGCATCGTCTTTCCCGTCCCGGCGCGCCCGGAGATGATGGTCGAGTTGCAGCCCTCCACACTCTCCCGCAGCGTGCGCAGCAGGCGCTCGCGCGAGACGCGGGGCAACTCCCGCGGGGGCGTGATCTTTTCGGGGATGACCTGCACTATCCGAGTCCCTCTGAGTTTTCGCGGTGAGGCGGCCAAAATCTTCACCCCGGGGCAAAAGTTTTCCGAACGCGCGGGGCCGCACGAGACCCCGACGCTAAAACCACACGCAATGTACGCCCCGCGACTTGAGGAATTCTTGAGGGCCCGCGGCGAGCCCACCGGCCCCTGCGGGAAGCACTTTTTTCGGAGATTTTCAGGAGGGCGCGCGTGGACGCATGCGACGGCGGCGCGGACTTCAGACGCGCTCCGGCCTCATCAGCACGCCGCCCTTCGGCCGGAGAGAGATGGCGGGGAAGAGTCCGACGGGCTCTTGGTCGGCGAGGCGGAGGCGGAAGCGCCGCGCGACGGTCGAGAGGATGAGCACGGCCTCCATCGTGGCGAAGTAGTTGCCGATGCAGAGGCGCGGGCCACCGCCGAAGGGGAAGTAGGCGTACTTCGGCAGGCGCGAGATTGACTCCTCGCCCCAGCGCTCGGGGCGGAAGGCGAGCGGGTCGGCGAACCAGCGCCCGTCGCGCTGCGTGACCCACGGGAAGGCTAAGACCTGCGTCCCCTTCGGCACGCGGTAGCCGCCCACCTCGCACTCGCGCACGCACTCGCGCCCCACGCCCCACGCCGGCGGGTACAGCCGCAAAGACTCCTTCACGACCCAATCGGCGTATCGCAGGCGCGGCAGGTCTTCCACCGTCGGCGCACGCCCCTCCAACACCTCCGAGAGTTCGGCGTGCAGCCTCGCCTCGGCCTCCGGGTTTCGCGCGAGCAGGTAGAAGGCCCACGTCAGCGCCAGCGCCGTCGTCTCGTGGCCGGCGAGGAAGATGGTCATCACCTCGTCGCGCAGTTGCTTATCCGTCATCCCGCTCCCGTCCTCGTCCTGCGCGCGCAGAAGCATCGAGAGCAGGTCGCCCGTGTCCTCACCCGACGCGCGCCGCCCCGCGATGAGCCGGTAGACGAAGCGGTCGATGCGCCGCACGTCGCGGTTGAAGCGCAGGTGCGCGGGGGTCGGGAGCCGGTTGTCGAGAATCCACTTGAGCGTCGTCTGCGACGCGAAGGGGCGGACGATGTTCGAGAGCGCCTCGCCGATCTCGCGCGAGTCGCCCGAGATGTCGGCGCTAAAGAGCGTCCGCGCGACGACGCGCTGCGTGAGCAGCATCATCTCCTCGTGCGCGTCTATCGTCTGGCCGTCGCGCCAGCCTTCGACCGCGGCCTCCGCGAATCCGACCATCGTCTCGGCGTAGGCTTCGACGCGGTTGCGGTGGAAGGCCGGCTGCGCGAGCCGCCGCTGCCGACGCCAGAAGTCGCCCTCGCTCGTCACCAGCCCGTTGCCGACGAGGCGGTGGAAGAAGGGCGAGCGCAGCGTGGCGGCCTTGATGAAGTTCTTGCTGCCGGTCGCGAGCACGTACTCGACGTGGTCTGGGTGGTAGAGGAAGAGCGCGGGGACGTAGAGGAAGCGCGTCGTCACCACGTCGCCGAACTCGCGCGCGCAGCGC
This sequence comes from Pyrinomonadaceae bacterium, assembly GCA_036399155.1. Classification (GTDB taxonomy): domain Bacteria; phylum Acidobacteriota; class Blastocatellia; order Pyrinomonadales; family Pyrinomonadaceae; genus QHXN01. The sequence continues at coordinate 4,611 of DASWNR010000290.1, read as the reverse complement.
TCGATGAAGCCGAGCGAGTCGCTGTTGAACTCGCGCATGTTGCCCATCACGCGCCCGCCGCGCGGGCCCCCGGGGATTGTCGCCGCGACCATCGACTGACTCCTTCCCGTCTAAATCTCGATGAAGCCCTCGCCCATAAAGTGACACCGGCCGCCGACTCGGACGGCGTCGATGCGGTCGCCCTCGCGCTCGATTCTGATTTTGACGAAGCTGGGGCGCCCCATCTCAAGCCCCTGCTCGCTGACGATGTCGGCGGACTCGCCCGAAACGACGCCGTACTTGACGAGGTAGCAGCCGAGCGGGCCGCTGGCCGCGCCGGTCGCGGGGTCTTCGGTGATGCCGAGGCCGGGCGCGAACATGCGGCTGTGGACGGTCGAGCCCGGTCGCTCGACCTCGCGCGTGAAGACGAAGACCTCGGGCGGGACGCCGTCGGCCGCCACGCCCTCGATGAGTTCCGCCCGTGGACGCGCGCGCCGCGCGGCGTCGAGGCCGCGGAGCGGCACGTAGAGGAAGGGCACGCCGCACGAGACGACCTCGACGGGCAGGTCTGCTTCGAGGTCTGACTCTTCGAGCGAGAGCATGGCGGCGACGGCCCTCCGGTCGGCCAACACCGGGCCGAAGGTCGGGAGCGGCTGGCTCATCTCGGCGTAGGACGGCTCGCCGTTCTCGAACTCGATGCGGACGGGGACGGGGCCGACGCCCTCTTCGAGCACGATGCGCGTCTCCGCGCTTTTATCGTCTCCGCGCGGAATCATGTGCTCGCGCGCGAGGACGAAAGAGGTGCCGACGGTCGGGTGCCCGGCCATCGGCAGTTCGCTCGACGGCGTAAAGATGCGCACGCGCCAGTCGTGGCGCGGGTCGTCGGCCGGGAGGACGAAGGTCGTCTCCGAAAGGTTGAACTCCTTCGCGATGGCCTGCATCGTCTCGGCGTCCAGCCCGCGCCCGTTAGCGAAGACCGCCAGTGGGTTCCCGCCGAAGGCGCGGTCGGTGAACACGTCGACGCGGTGGTAGTGCAGTCTCCTCATCAGTCCTCCGTGTGGTAAGTGATGGGTGACGGGTGATGAGTTAAGACGGGCTTTTTCTTATCACCCGTCACCCATCACTTACCGCCCGGTCGAGTCGAGCGCGCGCTCGAAGTCTTCGAGCAGGTCGCGCTCGTCCTCGACGCCGACCGAGACGCGGACGAGCGCGTCGCTTAAGCCCCGCGCGCGCAACTGCTCGGCCGTCATGTAGCCGCGCCACATCGCCGCCGGGTGGACGATGAGCGTCTCGTGGCCGCCGAGGCTGGCGGCGTTCGTGGCGAGCCTCAAGTTAGAGATGAGCCGCTCGGCCGCCTCGAAGCCGCCGCGCAGCTCGGCCGAGAGCATCCCCGTGAAGCCAGACATCTGCGAGCGCGCGAGCGCGTGCTGCGGGTGCGACTCAAGCCCCGGGTAGTACACGCGCCCGACGCGCGGGTGGCCTTCGAGGAAGCGCGCGAGCGCCAGCGCGTTCGAGTTGTGCCGCTCGACGCGCAACGCGAGCGTCCGCAGCCCCCGCAGCAAAAGCCACCCGTCGAACGGCGAGAGTATCGAGCCGGCGAGCAGCGAGAAGTGCCACGCGCGCTCGACGAACTCGCGCGTGGAGACGACGCAGCCCGCCGTCACGTCCGAGTGGCCGCCGAGGTACTTGGTCGCGCTGTGAACGACGCAGTCGAAGCCGAACTCCAGAGGCCGCTGGTTGACCGGCGTGGCGAAGGTGTTGTCCACAATCGTCGTGACGCCGCGCGCCCGCGCGAGTTCCGCCACGGCGCGCAGGTCTGTGACCTGCATCAGCGGGTTCGTCGGCGACTCCGCGTAGACGACGCGCGTGTTCGGGCGCAGCGCCCCGGCGAAGTCTTCCGCCCGCGTCTGGTCTACGACCGTGACCTCGACGCCGAAGCGGCGCGGCATCTCCTCGAAGAGCGTCATCGCGCCGGCGTAGTGGTTCGTCTGCGCGACGACGTGGTCGCCCGCCCGGAGCACGGACATCAGCGCCGTGAAGACGGCGCCCATCCCCGACGAAGTCAGTAGCGCCGCCTCGCCGCCTTCGAGCGCGACGACGGTGGCCTCGACCTCCTTGTGCGTCGGGTTGCCGTAGCGCGTGTAGAACTCGGCGGGGCGCACCGCCGACGCCATCTCGGCGAAGTGCTCGGACGAGTCGGCGCTAAACGTCGTCGTCTGCCAGATGGGGGGCGTGACGGCGCGCGTGCGGTTCTCGCCCTTGCCGGCGTGGATGGCGCGCGTCTGAAAGCCGCCGCCCTCGAACTCTTCCCTGCTCATCCTCTTCCTCGCGTCCTTTCGGTTGGGGCTGCGGGGCAGATGATAACGCGCGCGGGGCCCGCGCGCCCGGAAAACTTCCCCACGCCCGCGTATTTTTACCCTCCGCCCCGACACTGTACGTGCGGTAGAGGCTCCCCGACCACAGAGACTTTAAAAAAAAGCGGAGTTCAGATGAGCAGCAGAAAAGCCTTCATGCCACAGGTTGAGACTAAGTCTTCATTCCTTTCGTCGGCCGCGCGCGCCGCGCTCGCGAGCGTCGCGCTTCTGGCGACGCTCGCGGCGCTGGCCGCCGGCCCGGCCTTCGCGGGCGACGACGAGACCATCATCGAGGCCGGCCTCTCGGGCGCGGCCGTCGGCGGCTCGACGCCGCACGGCAAGGCCGTCTTCCGACAGAGGCCGGGCAACGACCTCAAGCTCGAAGTCGAGGTCGAGGACGTGAACCTGCCCGCCGGCACCGTGCTGAACGTCTTCGTCGGCGGCGGGCAGATAGGCGTCATCACGCTTAACGCCTTCCGCGCGGGCGAGGTCGAGCTTGAGACCGAGCGCGGGCAGGCCGTCCCGGCAGTCGCCAACGGCACGGCGGTCGCCGTCCGCAACCGGTCGGGCGCAAACATCGTCACCGGCGCCTTCGGCTCGGCCGCGCCGACGCCCTCGCCTTCGGCCACCCCGACCGCGACGCCCACCCCCGATGCTACGCCTTCGCCGACCCCGACCCCCGGCGCGAGCCCGACCCCGTCGCCGGGTGCTTCTCCGACGCCGACGCCCGGCGCGACCCCGAGCCCGACGCCCGTCATGAACGAGTTCGACGCCGACCTGACCGGCGCGGCCATCAACGGCATCGTGCCCGAGGGCGACGCCGAGTACTCCATCGAGTTCAACAACCGAGAGTTCCGCGTCCGCGTCGAGGAAGTGAACCTGCCGGCGGGCACCGTGCTCAACGTCCTCGTGGACGGCGTCAAGATAGGCACGCTCTCGGTCGCCCCGTCGCTCGACCGCAGCGAGCTGAAGCTCAAGACCGAGGACGGGCAGACCGTCCCGCAGATCAACTCGCGCACGCGCGTCGTCGTCGCAGACCAGTCCGGCGCGACGCTCCTCGCCGGCTCCTTCTCCAACATCCCGCAGGTGCTCGGCAACCCCGGCCCCGCGCCGATGCCGACGCCCGGCCCCGGCGGCGAGACGCGCATCGAGTCGCGCCTGGCGGGCGCGGCCGTCAACGGGCTGACGCCCACCGGCGTCGCCAAGTTCCGCAACCGCACTGGCAACCGCAACCTCGAAATCGAGGTCGAGAAAGTTAACCTGCCGGCGGGCACCATCCTCAACGCCTTCGTGGACGGCGTGAAGGTGGGCGAGCTTGTCATCCGCCCGACGCTCGAAGCCGAGTTCGAGCTTGAGCAGGAGCGCGGGCAGTTCGTGCCCGACGTGACGACGGCGACGAAGGTGGTCGTCTCGAACCAGCAGGGGCAGACGCTCCTCTCGGGCGTCTTCAACACGGCGGGGCTCGTCACGCAACAGGCCAACGACATCGACGCCACCACGTTCTTCGTCGAGCAGCAGTACCGCGACTTCCTCGGCCGCGAGGCCGACGACTCCGGGCTCGGCTACTGGTCGAGCGAGATAGCGACGTGCAACGGCGACGCGGCCTGCGTCAACGCGAGGCGCGTCAACACGTCGGGCGCGTTCTTCCTCTCCATCGAGTTCCAGGAGACGGGCTACACGCTCTATTGCTTCAACAAGGCGAGTTTCGGAGTGATGCCGCGCCGCAACGACTTCCTCGTCCGCATGCAGGCGATAACACAGGGCATCGTCGTCGGGCAGGGCGACTGGCGGGCGAAGCTCGCGGCCAACAAGGCTGCGGCGGCCGAGGCCTGGGTCGCGCGCGCCGACTTCCAGCAGATTTACGGCTCGAAGACCAACGAGCAGTACGTGGACGCGCTCTTCGCAAACGCGGGCGTCGCGCCCACGGCCGCCGAGCGTGCGGCGCTCGTCGGGGGACTCGGCGCGGGCGGCGAGACGCGCGCGACCGTGCTCGCAAAGGTGGCCGACAACGCCGAGTTCAGGCGCAGGGAGCAGAACCGCGCGTTCGTCCTGATGCAGTACTTCGGCTACCTCCACCGCAACCCGGACGAGGGCCGCGACTCAGACCTCTCGGGCTTCAACTTCTGGCTCAGGAAGCTCGAAGACAGCGGCGGCGACTTTCACAAGGCCGAGATGGTGCGCGCCTTCATCGAAGCCTCGGAGTACCGCGACCGCTTCCAGTGGTAAGGGTGAAGCAGACAGCAGACACCAGTCAGTAGTCAGTAGTCGGCAGAAAAAC
>DASWNR010000289.1:0-10009 GCA_036399155.1 Pyrinomonadaceae bacterium | reverse complement strand
CGACGGCCGACGAGAGTTCCTTCTCCTTCGTCTCGTACTCCGGGTACTCGTAGCCGCTCTCGTCCTTCTTGACGACCTTCTGCCAGCGGCGCTCGAAGAAGCTGAGCCTGACGCGCGTCTGGACGGGGCGCCCCTCGCGGTCGCCGGCGCGCACCTGGATGCGCGCGGGCTCGCCCTGGCTGTAGACGTAGCGGTCGGTGAAGGCGGATACAGTGACGTTGCTGCGGACGCCGGTCAGCGAGGCCGACGCGCTCATCGAGCGGCGGGCGGCGTCCGTCACCTCGGCTTCGAGGCGGTAGCTGTAGTCCCAACGGTCTTTCGCGTCCGGCGGCGGCACGTCGAAGTCCACTTCGAGGCGGCCCTGCGCGTCGAGCTTCCCGTCGCCTTCGCGCATCATCTCGTCGCCGGAGTCGTAGTAGTCGGAGTTGCCGCCCTCCTCGGCCGTCGGGTCTGCGCCGATCTCGTCCTCGTCTTCGTCCCCGGAGCCGCGCCACCAGTCGTAATGGCGCGAGCGGTAGACGTAGTACTTGACCGAAGCCTTCGTCACCGGCGCGCCGAAGAAGTAGTTGGCCGAGACGGTGAAGCGCGCCCGCTCGCCCGCGCGGACGTACGTCTGCGGCGTCGTCACGCGCACCTTGTACTCGGGCTTCTTGTACTCCTCGACCGTGAAGTAGCCGTCGGCCGTGGAGCCGCCGACCGAGGCGCTGATGGTGTAGGAGCCGAGCGGCGACTCTTCGGGCAGGTCGAGCTCGCCGCTGAAGGTGCCGCGCGTCGAGAGCGGAAGCTCCTGCTCGAAGATGGTCGCGCCCGTCTGGTCTGTGACGGTGACGGCGGCGGCCTTGCCCGGCGGGAGCCTGTAGCCGTCCGGCTTGCGCTCGCGGACGATGCCCTTGAAGTAGACCTTCTGCTCGGGGCGGTAGACGGGGCGGTCGGTGTAGACGAGGCTCGTCAGCTCGGGCGCGCCGGGCTCCTCTTCGCCGTAGCCGCCGAAGTAGTAGGAGTCCAAATCGGAGATGGCGAAGTTGTCGCCCTCCGTCGCCATGACCAGATAAGAGTCCGTGCCCTGCGACTCTTCGGGGGCGGCCTCTTCGTCCTCGGCCGGCTCCTCTTCCTCCTCGGCTTCCTCCCCGGCCGCGGCGGCGGGCGGCTTCTTCTCGACGACCTGTAGCTTGAGGAGTCCCTGCTTGTCGGTCGCGCCCGAGGCGAGGTCGGCGCGCTTGCGTACGACGAGCACGTTGACTCCCGCGCGCGGCTGACCCGTTTTGCGCTCGACCGCGTAGACGAGCATCGAGCCGTCGCGCGCTGTCTTCTGGACGGTGGCGATGTCCGTGACGATGAGGATGCCGAAGGCGCGCAGGTCACCGTTGACGGCCTCGACCAAGTAGACGCCCGGCTCGCGCCGGCCCAGGGAGATCATCCGGCGGTCGTAAACGTCTTCGAGCGGCGGGAGCTTCTCGCGCCAGTGCGAAACCATCTGGTCGGGGTTCAGGAGCGGCACGCGCGCGAAGTCGGTGGCGACGTTCAAGGGCGTGCGGTTGCTCGTGTCGTCCTCCTCCTGCCGGAAGCGCTGGTTGAAGCCCTTGCGCGACTGGTTCTGGAGCTGCTGCCGGACGTAGGTCTTGACGTGGCCGAAGCCCCAGCTCTTGAACTGCCGGAGCTTTTCCAGAAACGTCGGCTTCTTCTCGACCGTCTTGCCGACCTCGGCCTCCTCGTCCTCGCCGACGCGGTGCGGGTCGTCGAGGCCGCGGAAGAACTTCACAGGGTCTTTGACCTTGTAGACGCGGAAGTCGAGGTCGCCGACGCCGCGGTAGTTGACCCAGACGCGCGCGCGGTCGTTCGTCGCGTAGGTGCGGTTGGTGTGGAGCGAGAAGAAGGGCTTGGCGTGCGGGTCGGGCGGCTGCGGCGTCCGCCCGTAAGGGCTGCTCATGCTGTCGGGCGCGACCGCCGCCGCGTAGGCGTAGCGCGCCTTCACGCGCAGCGCGACGAAACCGACGACGAGCGCCAGCACGGCCGCGTAGACCGCAACATTTGTCAGGAGCGTGCGACGGGACATAAGCCCTCCGAACTGTTCAGTCCAGAATCTTCAGACGGTGGAAGCCGAGAAAGTTCCTGTTGGATTCGACGGGACGCCAGCGCGGGTCTGGGTGGCGCGCGAGCACAGAGAGGCGCACCTTGCGCACCTCGCCGCCTTCGTCGGGCGCGGCGCCCGTGTGGTAGACGACCCAGTCGGCCGCGCCCTCGTCGTCGGCGCGCGCCCGGCCGAGAAAGACCATGACGTGGTACGGGTACTTCTGAGCCCGGGGCTGGCGGAAGAAGAGGAGGTCGCCGGCTTCGGCGCGCGCGAGGTCGCGGCCGACCAAGCGCGTGTTGAACTCGCGGAGCGTCCGCGCGTCGGCGAACTCGGAGAAGGTCTGGTCGGAGAGGTCTTGCCCGTCGAACGAGCCGGGGCGCGTGCGGAAGAGTTTCTCGCCGACGGGGCTGCGCTCCAGGGTGTAGGCGCGCACGTCCGGCGCGACGGGGTCGTAACCGTCGCCCATGCGCAGCAGCCACGCGCGGTCGTGCGGGCGCAGCGCCTCGCGCCACGCGAAGCGGACGAGCCCCGCGCAGTCGCGCTGCTCGGCGTTCCACTCCGGGCTCTCGCGGTAGAACTGCGCCTCGGCGACGGCCGTGAACCACGCGCGGAAGCTCTCGCGGTCGCCGTAGGCGCGAAGCTCCGCGCGGTCGGGTATGCCGTCGGAGTCGGAGTCGGGGCGCGCGGGCTCGGGCGCGGGCGTCGCGGGGCCGGCGGCAGGCGCGGGCGCGCGCGGCGCGGCGTCGGCGCGCGCGGCGGGCTGTTGGCATGCTGCGAAGAAGGAGAGTGCCGTGACGCAGGCCAGGCCGAGAATGAGACGCAGAGGGGGACGCATCTTTTCGACGAGCAGATTCAATGGCAAAGACGGGCGCGCTAAAACTAACACGGCTTCAGAAAATTGTCTCGCAAATTCCACAGGCGCGGATTCTGCGCCCGCCGGGCCGGCACGCGCGAGACGGCCCCCGACAGTCCCGCGCTGTGGCTAACCACAGCCGAATAGAGAAAGCCGACGCGGCCTTCAGTGACCGCGTCGGCTCCCCGGCCATCCGGGCGGAGACCCGGATCAAGCCGAATTTGATTGTGCGCTAACAGTAGGCTGAAGCATCAATAGCAGATCAATAGAAAGTAATGCGAAAGACGCCACAACCGCATACACATTCGACCGGGAAGAAGAGTTTTTACGCATGGGCTTCCCTTTACCGGGGGCCAGCGGATGAAGACAGAGCGATTGCAGAGTCTAATCGCTTGAGGAATTCTGCTTCGTCCATATTTATGTAGGCATCGAAATCAGTATCACTGGAAGTGGTTCTGTCGAGCGGGGCAATTTGGCCATTACATAATTCGTAACCCGTCACCAAGCGGTAAGTTTGGTCCTCATTATTCCCGGTCAGGAATAAAACGTACTGCCGCATTATTCGCGGCATGCCCCAACCGGTAAGGGAAAAGCGGCTTATGTGTCCCGAGGGATACCGCACCCTCCCACCGGGCCTCTCCGCAACAATTGATGCGCCCGGTGAAAGTGGAATTCGCTTGTCGTCCTTTAGCACTTTGATGACGCGGACGGTGAACTCGGAATACACCGTAGCTTTATCAGCACTCACGTGGGCCTTTGCACCAGCTACGTCGCCTATCACCACAGCGTCACTTTGAGCGACCGGAAGAGTGGGAAATCCCGGAGGCCAGTGATAATGAATAGATGCCACCGTCACACCAGGGCCTATAGTGTCTTTATACTTCCTGTATTTTTTCTCCTTATCAGCTTTCTTAGTCCGTTCGGCGGTTGTAGAGGGCTCAGGGGCCGCCTCTTCAGCAACAGGAAACTGGCTCTCGTCTACGTCTACTGTACTTTGTTGGTGGTGGTTTGATCTTACGGCCAAGTCAGGTATGCGTAACCCCATCACAACGACGCAAACGGTGAACACGATGGTAAATAACAGAAGTGCTTTTATGCTTTTGTGCATGAGTAGATCAAGCTCCTTAAAGCCAAAACACCCGCGGCCTGATAAATTCCGTCAGGAATCCATCAAGAGTGAAATTCGTTTGAAGGTCGTAAAGTGAGACACGCGAGTTAACCTTGAGATGAAAGTTAAAACTCTCCGTTGCCAGTGAGCTTATGACAACCTTTATCAGCGCGCAAAACTTTTACCCCCGTAAAAAGTCTATGTCAATGAAATTCCCACTCACGTTCATCCCTGAATATTAGGCTTATGCTCCTGCCTCAAACGCGGCTTTTTCTACCGCCTTCACTTTTATACTCTGTGAGGAATCGCCCCGGCGGGCGATAGGCCGACCACAAAGGGAGGGGCGAGCCCTTCGCGGGCTCGCCCCTCCCTTTCAGACGCGCCGGCCGTCACACAGTCCCGCGCTGTGGCTAACCACAGCGGGGAGTGATAAGTGACGAGTGGTGAGTGATAAGAAAGAAGGAACGGGACTCGTATTTTCTTATCGCTCGTCACTCGTCACTTATCACCCGTCACTTGTTCTTGTTGTGCTCGCCGTTGCCGCCCCATGCGTACCAGCCGTCGGAGTCAGCCGAGCCGGTCTTGAGGCAGATGAGGAGCCCGTTGGAGGTGCCGACGTAGACGCCGCCTTCGGCGAGCGCGGGCTGGAAGACCATCGGCTCGCCGAAGTGGTACATGAAGCCGACGCCGCCGTCCTTCTGCTCGACCGAGAGCAGGTGACCGAGCGAGCTCGCGAGGTAGAGGAAATCCTCGCCGAGCGCGGGCGGCGAGAAGACCTGCGCGTCGGCCGCGAGCCCGCCGCCCGACACCTCCGCGCGCCACGCGAAGCGGCCGTCGTCCGCGTTGACGGAGTTCAGGTAGCGCCCCTGCGCGTTGAGCATCCTGCCCTTGCTGTAGGCCGCGCGCGACCCCTGGTAGGCCCAGCCGCCGACGACCGTGCTCACGCCGACGTGGTCGTTGGCGCGCCCCAGCTCGGCCGCCGCCGGCGCGCTCCCGAAGCCGACCGAAGAGTCGAGCGAAGCCTGCGCCTCCTTCCGGATGGCCACGCCGCCGCCCATGTTCCGCCCGAGGTAGGCGGCCTCCGAGCGCGCCGACATCTGCCCGGACTTCGCCTGCCCGCGCCGCGCGTCGAGCCGCTGCATCCCCTCGTAAGACTTGCCGTCGCGCAGCTCCTTCTGCGTGACGACCACGTCGCCCGCGACGACCACCGGCGCGCTCGTCCCCGCGTGCTCCTTCTTCCAGACCGGCTCGCCCGTCGCGGCGTCGAAGCTGTAAGAGGTGCCGTCGAAGGTCGTCGCGTAGACCTTGCCGTCCGAGACGACGGGCGCCGAGATAACGTCGGCCGAGATGCCGCGCTCCCAGATGTGCTCGCCCGTCCGAAGGTCGGCGCAGAGCAGGCGGTGGCTCCCCTGCTCCTCCTGCTGGTTCTGCTGCTGATTCCCCCGCGGCGCGTTGCGCGAGGGCTTCAGTATGCGCGACCGTCCGCCCCCGCGCTGCCCCTTCGGGTAGGCCATGTAGAGCCGCCCCTTCGAGACCGCCGGCTGGCTCATCAGCGGGTCGCCGAGCCACTCCTGCCAGACCAGCTTCCCGGTCTTCTCGTCTACGACGACGAGCGTGCAGCTCTCCGTGTTGAAGGCGACGAGGCCGTCTTCGACCACCGCGCCGCTCGGCCCGTCGTCGCCCGTGTGCGTCTTCCAGACGAGCCGCCCGGTCTTCGCGTCGAAGGCGTAGAACTCGTGCGAGCCGTAGCCGCCGCCGACGAAGACGCGCCCCTTCGAGTAGGCGGGCGTCGCCAGCGGGCGGCCGCCGGGGATGCGCACGACCCAGCCCTCCCTGCCGTCGGGGGTCTTGAACTGCGCCGGCGCGAGCGCGGGCTTGTCGGCCGGGAGCGTGACCTTGACGGACTTGCCGAGGTCAATCTTCAACTGCTTCGAGACATCGGCCGCCTGCTGCGGCTGTTCGGGCGGGGCGGACGGCGCCGCCTGCCCCGAGGCCGCGTACGGCCGCGGCGCCGTCGCCGAGACGGCCGCGCCGAGCAGCGCCGCCGCCGCCAAAATCTGCCAACCCCTTGTGAAGCTTCTACGCGTCTTCATCGCACACACCTCCGCTCTCTCTTCGCCGGGAATTTGAGTCTTCACGGGGAGACTCACACGCTTTACACATGAATGCGCGGGGCGCGAAAACTTGCGTCGCGCCCCGCGTTGCCGCTATCTTTCACGCAAAGCAAAACACATCACGCGACGAGGAAAGGTGACTGATGGCCGAGACGGGCAAACTCCGCGACGACCCACTCTGGTTCAAGGACGCGGTCTTTTACGAGATTTACGTGCGCGGCTTCTACGACTCGAACGGCGACGGGGTGGGCGACTTCCGCGGCCTGACGGAGAAGCTGGACTACCTCGAATGGCTCGGCGTGGACTGCCTCTGGCTTCTGCCGATGTACGCCTCGCCCCTGCGGGACGGCGGCTACGACATCGCCGACTACTACGCGATCCTGCCCGAGTACGGCACGCTCGAAGACTTCCGCGAGTTCATCGACGCCGCACACGCGCGCGGCATACGCGTCATCACCGACCTCGTCGTCAACCACACCTCGGACCAGCACCCCTGGTTCAAGGAGGCTTCCGCGTCGCCCGACTCGCCCAAGCGCGACTGGTACGTCTGGAGCGACAGCCCCGAGAGGTACAAGGAGGCGCGCATCATCTTCACCGACACCGAGAAGTCGAACTGGACGTGGTGCGAGGGGGCGCAGAGCTTCTACTGGCACCGCTTCTTCTCGCACCAGCCCGACCTCAACTACGACAACCCCGAAGTCCAGCGGGCGATGCTCGACGCCGTCGACTACTGGCTCGACTTCGGCATCGACGGCTTCCGCGCCGACGCCGTCCCATACCTCTACGAGCGCGAGGGGACGAACTGCGAGAACCTCCCGGAGACGCACGGCTTCCTCAAAAAACTCCGCGCGCACATCGAGGAGCGCCACCCGCACGCGCTGCTGCTCGCCGAGGCCAACCAGTGGCCCGAGGACGTGGTCGAATACTTCGGGCGCGGCGACGAGTTCCACATGGGCTACCACTTCCCCATCATGCCGCGGCTCTTCATGGCCCTCCGGCAGGAAGACCGCCGCCCCATCGTCGAAATACTTGAGCGCACGCCCGACATCCCCGAGAACTGCCAGTGGGGAATGTTCCTGCGCAACCACGACGAGCTGACGCTGGAGATGGTCACGGACGAGGAGCGCGACTACCTCTACAACGAGTACGCGAAAGACCGGCGGATGCGGCTGAACGTCGGCATCCGCCGGAGGCTCGCGCCGCTCCTCGACAACAGCCACCGGCGCATACAGCTCCTCAACGCGCTCCTGCTCAGCCTTCCCGGCTCGCCGTTCCTCTATTACGGCGACGAGATAGGCATGGGCGACAACATCTACCTCGGCGACCGCGACGGGGTGCGGACGCCGATGCAGTGGTCGTCCGACCGCAACGCGGGCTTCTCCAAGGCCGACTTTGAAAAGCTCTACTTCCCCGTCATCAACAACCCGGTCTACGGCTTCCAGTCGGTCAACGTGGACTCGCAGATGCGCTACGACACGTCGCTCCTCAACTGGATGCGGCAGATGATTCTGCTCAGGAAGGAGCACCACGTCTTCGGGCGCGGCACGATGCGCTTCGTCAAGCCGGAGAACCGCAAGATCTTCGCCTTCGTCCGCGAGTACGGCGACGACAAGGTGCTCTGCGTCTTCAACCTCTCGCAGTTCGCGCAGCCGGTCGAGCTGAAACTCGCGGGGTTGGAGGGCTTCACGCCCGTCGAGATGCTCGGCAAGACGCGCTTCCCCGTCGTCAAAGCCGCGGACTACCAGCTCGCGCTCGCGCCCTTCGGCTTCTACTGGTTCCAGCTCGAAAGGCTCGACGCGTCGAGCGCCGGCGCGCTTTGACACTTCCGCAACATTAAAGGGGTAAGAAGGGGGCGGCGTTTGAAGAACGACGGGAGGACGTTAAAGACATGCTGAAGGCTCTGGGGAGCGGGTTGGTGGGCGCGTGCGCGCTCACGCTGGTGCACGAGACGGCGCGGCGCTACATCGACGACGCGCCGCGCATGGACGTGGTCGGGATGCGCGCGCTCTCGCGGGGACTGCGCGCGGTGGACATCGACCCGCCCGTCCCTCTGCACGAGGCGGCGCTCGTCGGCGACATCGTCTCGAACTCGCTCTACTACGGGCTGGTGGGGCTGGGCGAGCCGGGGGACGGCGTGCGCAACGGCGCGCTGCTCGGGCTCGCCGCCGGCGTGGCGGCCGTCTACCTCCCCGAGCCGCTCGGCCTCGGCCGCCAGCCCGCGAAGAACTCGACCGAGACCAACCTGCTCACAGTCGCCTGGTACCTCCTCGGCGGCCTCGCCGCCGGCGCCGCCTTCCAGGCGCTCTCCTCAGACGAAGACTAAGCGCCGCTCAACCGCCCGGCCGGTTCAGGACGAAGTCGAGCACGATGGGGTCGTGGTCGGAGAGCACCTGGCCGGCCGCGCCTTTGAGTCCGCCGACGACGCGCGGGGGCTGGCGCGGGTCGGGCTCTACCCCGCGCCCGGCGAACCAGTCGAGCTTGAGCGAGCAGCGGCCGCCGTGGTCGCGCAGCGCCCACTCTATCCACCAGAAGCACCAGCGCGGCACCCACTCGCCCATGTTGGTGTTCGCCGCCAAATCGCGCACGTCGTAGTGGAGCGTCCCCGCGCCCGGCTCGTTCAAGGGCGCGTAGGCGTATCCGCGCCGCCCCAGCTCGCGGAAGAGGCCGCGCTCGAACCAGCGCTCGGGGCGCAGGTAGTGGTTCTCGATGACGGTGCCGACGCCCATCAGCACGCGCCGGAAGAAGCCGGCTATCGAGTAGACCGCGCGGCGCGAGTTGTAGGTCGAGGTGTTCCAGTCGCCGCCGACGAGGACGGGCAGGGCCGGCTCCAACCCTTCGAGGAAGTCGAGCACGACCTTCATCTGCCGGTGCCTGTGGCGCTGGCTCGAATGCGCGTCGAGGTGGAGGCTGACGGCGCGGAAGAGGCCCGAAGGGTGCTCGACCTCGCAGACCACCGCGCGCTGACTACCGAGCCGCTTCTCGCGCCCGCGCATCTTGTCCTTGCCGTTCGGAAGCGCGACGGACCACGCGCGCCGCACGGGCCAGCGCGAGAGGACGGCGTTGCCGTGCAGCGCCTGTTCGTTCTCGCCCTCGGCGCCGCTCTCCAGCCCGCTCCCCTTGCTCAGGTTGACGTAGCACGGCGCGAACGCGTAGGCCATCCCGAGCCTCTCGCTCATCTCGCGCGCGACGTGGCGGTTGCCCGAGCGCGCCATGCCGTAGTCCAGCTCGGTCAGCAGCAGCACGTCGCTCCGGCTCATCAACTCGTGGCGCCCGAGAGCGCGCACTATCTCGTCGAGGTGCGTCCCGCGCTCTACGTTCCACGCGGTCGCGCGCACCGCGCCCGCGTCGAGCGGCGGCGACGCGCCCGCGCGCCTGAAGTCGCCGCGCTCGACCCCATTGAGCACGCGCCCGACCTCTCCGCGCAGGCGCGCGTAGAGCGGCGAGGCTTCCAGCGCCTTCGTCGAATGAAAGCGCGCCAGCTCCGCGAAGTGCGGCCCGAGGTCGTGTACGAGTGGGGACGTGTCAGCCGGAGTTTTCAGCGCCACTTCTTGACCTTCTGGAAGCGGCGCTTGACCATGTCGCGGCGCAGCGGCGAGAGGCGGTCGATGAAGAGTGTGCCGTCGCAGTGGTCGGTCTCGTGGAGGAAGCAGCGTGCGGCGAGCCCCTCGGCCTCGCGCTCGAACCACTCCCCGCGCACGTCCTGCGCTCTCAGGAGGGCGCGCGCCGGCCGGGCGAGCTGCGAGTGAATCTTCCCGATTGAGAGACAGCCCTCCTCGCCCTCCTGCTCGCCCTCGGCCGACAGAATCTCGGGGTTGGCGGCGACGAGCTTTACCCCCTCGCAGTCCATCACGAAGAGCCGCAGG
>DASWNR010000288.1:0-18206 GCA_036399155.1 Pyrinomonadaceae bacterium | reverse complement strand
ACAGTCGAGTCGGCCTCGGTGGTCGAGGACCGGGACACGGGGCGCTCGCGCGGCTTCGGCTTCGTCGAGATGGCCACGAGGGAAGAGGGCGAGGCCGCCATCCAGCAGTTCAACGGCAAGGAAGTGGGCGGCCGTAACCTGAACGTCAACGAGGCGAAGCCCCGCGAGGATCGCGGAGGCGGCGGCGGTCGCGGCGGCTTCGGCGGGGGCGGCGGCGGCCGCGGCGGCTTCGGCGGCGGCGGCGGCAACCGTGGCGGCGGCGGCGGTGGTCGTGGCGGCGGCGGCGGCTTCGGCGGCGGCGGCGGCGGCAACCGCGAGCCCCGCTGGTAAGCGCGGCTTCGGACAGCCAGCGACACTTGAGAGAGCGCCTCTGGCAACAGACACCGCCGGAGGCGCTTTCTCCTTATCAACTGTAGTCCGCCCCCGACAGGGGGCGGCGTTAGAAGGTACTGAATGGAATTTTCTGAACTCGGACTCCGGCCCGCGCTTGTGCGCCGCTGCGAGTCACTCGGCTACACAGAGCCGACTGCAATTCAAGAGCGCGCGATCCCGATCGTGCTGACCGGCGCCGACCTCATCGGCTGCGCCGAGACCGGCACCGGCAAGACCGCCGCATTTCTACTCCCGACCATCCAGCGTATGAGCGAGACGCCGCGCCCGGGCGTGCGCGTCCTCGTGCTCGCGCCGACGCGCGAGCTGGTCACACAGATCGACGAGAGCTACAAGCTGCTCGCGCCCAAGGGCAGCGCCAAGTGCGCGGCCGTCATCGGCGGCGCGAGCATGTCACGTCAGACCGACGCCCTGCGCCGCGGCGCGGGCGTCGTCGTCGCCACCCCGGGTCGCCTGCTCGACCACGTCGAGCGCGGCACGCTCAACCTCAAGCACGTCGAAGTGCTCGTTCTGGACGAGGCCGACCGGATGCTCGACATGGGCTTCCTGCCCGCCATCCGGCGCATCCTCGCCGAGCTCCCCGACCGCCGGCAGACGCTCCTCTTCTCCGCGACGATGTCGCACGAGATCGAGGAGCTGGCGCGCCGCACGATGAAGGAGCCGAAGATGGTCGAGGTCAACGTGCGCGGGCAGGCGGCCATCAACGTCGAGCAGATGGCCTACACCGTCGCCTCGGAGTCGAAGACGGCGCTGCTCCTCGACCTTTTGGAGCGCGAGCGCGACAACTTCGAGCGCGTGCTCGTCTTCACGCGCACGCGGCGCGGGGCCGAACGCCTCTCGCACATCCTGACGGCGCGCGAGCACAAGGTGAACCGCATCCACGCCGACCGCACGCAGCCGCAGCGCGAGGCCGCGTTGCGCGGATTCAAGGACGGCGAGACGCGCGTGCTCGTCGCCACGGACATCGCGGCGCGCGGCATCGACGTCGAGTCGATTTCGCACGTCATCAACTACGACGTGCCCGAGGCGCCCGAGGACTACGTCCACCGCATCGGCCGCACGGGGCGCGCGGGCAAGACCGGCCGCGCCATCACGCTCGTCACGCCCGTGGACGAACTCTCGATGCGCGCCATCGAGCGCCTGACGGGTCAGGCAGTCGAGCGCCTGTCGGCCACGTCGTTCGGCGGGGCGCCGGTCGCGCCGCGCGGCACCGTGAAGTCGTTGGGTCGCGCGATGCGCGGCTCCGGCAGCAGCACGCGCCGCAGCTTCCGCCCGCGCCGCGGCGGCAGGTGAGAGACTGAAGACGCACCACACGAAACGGCCGCGCGCGGCTTTAGAAACCACGCGCGGCCCCAACCGCAAACATACGTAAGGAGACAACGATTGGCTAAAGAAGATTTGGTCCCGGCCTCCGGCGTGGTGGTTGACAAGCAGCCCAACGCCTTCTTCATGGTTCAGATAGACAACAGCGACCACGTCGTGCTGGCTCAGATTTCGGGCAAGATGCGCAAGAACCGCATCCGCATCCTCGTCGGCGACCGCGTGAGCGTCGAGCTCTCGCCCTACGACCTGACGCGCGGCCGCATCACCTACAGGTACAAGTAAGACCCGTCCCCTTCCCCCTTCGACCCGACCCCGCGAGCCCCTGAAATTTTGTGGCGGCGCACACACGCGCCGCCACAGCCAACCCACCAACGCGCGAGCCGAGCCACGCCCGCGCGCCCCGCACTACTTTTCCGAAAGACTTCAGTTGACGGCGAGCCCGGCCGCGACGGCCGCGAGCGCGGAGCCTGCCGCGAGCAGCGCCGCGCGCACGCGCCCGCCGAAGACGCCCCCCGCCGATTTGCGCCCGAAGAAAACGAAGGCGAGCGCGAGCAGGAGACTTGAGAGCGCGAGGCAGTAGACCCTGTGCGTGAGTATGCGCGCGAGGCGTCCGCCGCCCGCGAGGTCGGCGGGCGTCCAGAGGTTGTAGAGGACGGGGTTGTAGAGCCAGCCGCCGCGACCCTGGCTGGCGAGGTAGTAGACCGTCCCGCCCGCCGCGAGGCTGACGGCGTAGGCCAGATACTTGTCGCGCAGCAGCACGTTCAAAGACACGGACGCGGCGCACATGAAGACGACGCTCGGCAGCAATGTCAACGCGTAGGTCTTGAGGTAGGCCAGCGGTTCGAGCGGCGCGTGCCCCCTGTAGAGTTGCAGGAGGACGGCCGCGACGGCGACCGGCGCGACGAGCGAGAGCGAGAGCAGCACGGTCGTCGCGAACTTCGGGAGCAGGAAGGCGAAGTCGGGCGCGGGCGTGCCCCAGAGCACCGGCTCGACACGCAGCTCGCGGTCGCGGTGCATCGCCTCGCCCGCGTAGAAGACCGCGACGCCGAAGAGGAACAGCAGCATCGCCTCGGCCGTCCGCGCCGCGTAGCCGGCCGAGTACGAGTCCGACGGCGCGACCCCGAAGGCGGCCATCTCAAGCACGCACGCGAACACGACGAGCGGCGCGACCACGACCAGACTCCGCTCCGCACAGAGCAGTCGGAACTCCACCCCGAGCGCCGCCCGGAACTGCGCGACGGCCGCGCGCCACCCCTCCGTGATGACTTCAACGCGCGGCAGCCCCGACGGCCCCGCCGCGACAGTCTCACCCGCCGCCGTCCCCGACTCGACATTCTCGATGCCGACAACGTTACGCCGCGCTCGCGTCGCGCCGAAGACTTCCGCCGCATCGCCCGCCCCCGACTCGGCGCTCAGCCTCTCGTCCCTCGCGTCGAGGCCGAGGGTTAAAGTCTGAATCTCCGCGGCCCTCCCCCCGCCGCGCTCGGTCGTCGAGAAGCGCAGGTAGAGCAGCGAGAGGCAAACGAGCGCGACGCCTATCATCGCCAATCGGTTGGCCACCATCCCGCCGTCGTAGACGACGGCCAGTCGGTTCAGCCACTCGGCGCTGCGCCCGTGCCAGCCGTTCGCGGCGACGTTGAAGAGCAGCGGGTCGAGCCAGACGCGCCAGTCCGGCGGAAGACTTTTCATCGTCAACTGCCACGCGACGTAGAGCGGGTAGAACGAGACGGCCAGCCCGTAGACGACCTTGACGTTGCGCGTCAGCGTCCCGACGGTGAAGAAGACGGCCGCGAGCGCGAGGCTTGAGACGACGACGAAGAAGAGGAAGTGCTGGAGGTAGGGCAGCACGCGCGGGGCGAGGACGATCATCCCCTCGCGCCTGAACGCCTGTAGCACGAGCGGCGTCAGCGCGAAGCACGCCTGGCAGCAGACGAGCACGAAGAAGTTGCCGAAGAATTTTCCGAGAAGGTACTCGCCGCGCCCGACCGGCTTCGAGAAGATGAGCGGGTCAACCCTCAGCCTGTAGTCCCGGATGACGGGGTCGCCCATCATCAGCGCGACGAAGGGCGGCGTCGTCATGAAGGAGAAGCCGCCGAACAGCCAGACGATGTAGAAGTCGCTGTTGACCGCCCAGCCGCGCGGGACGGCCGGCCCCCAGCCCCACCAGAGCAGCGCGTTCGCGCCGAACAGCAACATCAGCGCGTACGGCGCGACGCGCTTCAGGTTGAAGAGCACCTCCGCGCGGAAGACCGCGGCGAGCGGCGTCGAGAGCGGTGACGAAAGCAGCGGTGACGGGGCAGCGCCCATCAGTTCAAACTCCCCGCGTGCGAGACGAGTCCGAAGTAGTAGTCTTCGAGCGTCGGCGCGGCGGGCTCGAATTCTTCGCCCGGCCGGCGCGCGCGCGAAAGCACCCGCACGCGGACGCGCCCCTCGAAGAGAGAGGTTGACAGAACCTTGAGCCGCACCTTGAGCGCCGCCACCTCCGCGCGCGGCACGGCGGCCTCCCAGACCGCGCCCGCCAGACGCGCGAGCGCCTCGCGCGGGCTGGTCGAAGCGACTATCTCTCCGCGTCGTATGACAGCCATCGCGCCGCAGAGCGTCGAGACGTCCGAGACGATGTGCGTCGAGAGCAGCACGACCGTCTCCTCGCCGGCTATCTCGGAGAGGAGGTTGTGGAAGCGGTGTCGCTCTTCCGGGTCGAGCCCGGCCGTAGGCTCGTCGACGATGATGAGGCGTGGGCTGCCGATGAGCGCCTGCGCGATGCCGAGCCGCTGGCGCATCCCGCCGGAGAAGCCCCCGACCGGCTGCCGGCGCGCGTCGGCGAGGTTGACCCTCTCCAACAGCGCGCCGACGAGCCGCGCGCGCTCCGCCCCGGCGTTAACGCCCTTGAGCCGCGCGAAGTAGTGGAGCGTCTGCTCGGCCGTCAGGGACGGGTAGAGGCCGAACTCCTGCGGCAGGTAGCCGAGCACGCGGCGCGCTTCCCTCTTGCGGCCGATGAAATCGACGCCGCCCACCGTGACGCGCCCCTCGTCGGGTTCGAGCAGCGTGGCGAGTATCTTCATCAGCGTCGTCTTGCCAGCGCCGTTCGGCCCGAGCAGGCCGAACACGCCCGGCGCCGCCGCGAGGCTGACGCCCTTCAGCGCCTCGATGCCGCCCGGGTAAGTCTTCCTCAAGCCTCTGATTTCGAGCATCAAGCCCTCCGCGCGAGGTCTCCGCCCGTGCCCGCGGCGCGCCACTCGTCGGCGAGGACGGCGTAGACGACGAGGTCGTGAAAGTGGTCGTGCATCCACTCGGCCCGGACGAGCACGCCCTCCTGCCTGAAGCCGAGTCGTTCGGGAATTCTACGGCTCCTGACGTTCTCGACGGCGCAGCGCATCTCGACGCGGTTCAGGTCGAGGTCGCCGAAGGCGTGGTCGATGAGCGCGCGGCAGGACTTCGTGACGAGCCCGCGCCCCTGGAACGACGCGCCGAGCCAGTAGCCGAGTTCCGTCTTCCGGTTGTCGCGGTCGAAGTAGTTGTACTCCACCTGGCCGGCCATCTCGCCCCGGTGCCAGATGGCGAGCCCGTACCCTTCGCCCCCGCCCATCCGCGCCATGTTGCGCCTGATGAAGTCGTGCGTGTTCTCGATGGAGCGTTCGCGCTTCAGCCACGCCGACCACTCCCTGATGTGTTCCAGGCTCCCCTCGATGAGCGCGTTCAGGGCCTCAGCGTGGTGAGGCTCTATCAGGCGCAGCTCGGTCTCGTCGTCTATCTTGTGGCTGAGCATGACTTGCCAAAGTCGGAGGGCGTGCGGCCAAGGGGACGCCGGGCGCCGGAAGGTTAGAGTGTCGGGGGCGGCCTTATGTTCCGCTAGATGTCGGGAATCTGCCAGTCTATCTCGGGCCTGCCCGCCGCCTTCAACGCCCTGTTGACGGCCGAGAACGGGCGCGTGCCGAAGAAGCCGTTGCGCGCGGAGAGCGGCGAAGGGTGCGCGCCGCGTATGACGACGTGTCGGCCTTCGTCGATGCGCGCGGCCTTGCTCTGCGCGTCGCGCCCCCAGAGGACGAAGACGACCGTCTCCTTCTTCGCGTTGACGCTGTCGATGACGGCGTCCGTGAAAGTCTCCCAGCCCTTCCCGCGGTGCGACCCGATGGCGCGCGCGCGCACGGTGAGCACGGTGTTGAGCATCAGCATGCCCTGCTCGGCCCAGCTCGCGAGGTAGCCGTTGTTGGGGACGCGGAAGCCTTCGATGTCGCCCTTCAGCTCCTTGTAGACGTTGCGGAGTGAGCCGGGGACGGCGACGCCCGGCTTGACCGAGAAGCAGAGCCCGTGCGCCTGGTTCGGCCCCGGGTAAGGGTCCTGTCCGAGCAGCACGACGCTCACCTTTCGGAACGGCGTCAGTTCGAGCGCGCGGAACGTGTCGCCCTCTTCCGGGTAGACCTCGAACTCCCTGCGCTCGCGCGTGACGAACTCCTCCAGCCGGCGGAAGTAAGGCTTCTCGACCTCGTCGCCGACCTTCGGACGCCACGACGCTGGGATAGGCGGCATCATCTCGTCTCAAACCCTCCCCGTCAGTTTTACCGCGCGCGAACTGCTCAGAGCCTCTCGTAATACCCGCCCGAGGCGCAAGGTCGGCACAGCGGCTCGCCAGAGGGGCCGGCCGCCTCGCGACCGTCGTTGACGCCCTCGCCGCAGCGCGCGCAGGTGACGCGCGAGCGCGGGCGCCCCGGCGCGTCGAACTCGCCGTATTGGACGCGCACGCGCTCGACCTTGAACAGCTCCTCGTCCGAAGCCTCGCGGTAGGTGAGGAACTGCCGCTCCTTCTTCGACTCGATTTCGGGGTGGCGCTCGTCGGCCAGTCGCCGCGACTCTTCGAGCGCGACGACGCGGACGGCCTCGCCCGTCTCCGTGTTGAGGAACGTCGCCGCCACCTTGCCGTAGTCGAGGTACTTCAGACTCCTCTTGCCGAGCCTCGCGCCCGTCACCGCCCCGACCGCGTCGGCCATGCACCGGTCGATCTCGACCCACACGATCAGCTTCTTCCGGTCGGCCCCCCTCGGCTCCTCCAACCCCACCGCGCGGCACCCAACCAACGCCATCCGCGCCCCGAGCAACTGCCCCGCGCACATGTGCCCGTGCACCCGCCCACACTCCTCCAACAACTCATCCAGCGCTTCCATAGTCAGTTCTATTTTCCCAGCCTGAATACCACATATCAAATACTCTCCCCCCACTCCGAGTGTTAATTTCCAAACGTACTTTCAATAACTCATAGTAACCGCCGCAACATAAAGGCTTGAAACGGTGAATCATGAAAGCGAAAAACGGCACGTCTTCGCATGACATATTCGGACATTCCAGGGGTCTTTCATCTAGTCCGGCGGAGCGTTGCCGAAGAGAGAGAACTCATCATCTCTTCTCTCCAGGAAATCCTGCCACCTCTCTTCGAGTATATCCGCCGCCTCGCCGCGGATGCCGATGCCCGATATCTGTGTGTTCCAGTTAACCTTCGATAACAAACCTTCGTTAAGCCACTCGCGTGGGAAGATGGATTCCGTCTCGGGATTCAACAACGTCTCCCACCTGACGTTCAGGTACATGGTCGTCCGGCCGGTTCTGGCTTTCTCCTTCCGCCAATGAATCGCTTCATAGGGTTTTGAGACGGCGTGTCCCGCCCCGACGATGCCCCTCGGCTCCTCACCCTGGCGTAATAGAAAAAGCCTGTCGCCTTCGGCGATCGACTTGTTATTCCCGCAGCTCCAATCGCTAAGGCAGAACCCCTTCCTCTTGATTTTGCCGATCTGTTGTGCGAGGTCCGTCCACTGCCACTTCTTCGGGCTCCAGGTCAACAGGTAGGTACTCATGGTGATTGATGCGGGTCTTCGGCGGCAGGAAATACAAAGAGCCCCGGCGCTCCGGCCACCCCTTTACCGCCCTCACCGCCACGATTCAGACGACAGGTCACGACGGACTCGCGGCGCCTCAGCCCGGTTCATTTAACAGCACTTCCGGGTTGAGCACGCTATCCCCGAAAAAGGTACGGAGGTAGTCAAAGGTGGCGGCCCCGTAGGGCAGGCCGCCTTTGAAGTACTCGTCTTTGACTTCACGGGCGACGCTCCTCATCTTGTTCATGTCGGGTATCACGGGCGTTATCTTACTCAGGTAGAGCTTGGTGGCGTCGTTCTGTACGCGGCTGCGCTCCGCAATCTTGTTCGCCTCGTTGAGGTTGAAGACTTCGATTGAAGCCTTGCCCCGCTTACTGCCCGTGCGCGCGACGGCTTTGCCGTCGAGTTGGAAGTAAACATCCTTCTCCGGGTCGTCGAAGTAAGGATGCAGGAGTAGTCTATCCTCGATGGCGTCGAGGGCCTCCGGCTCAAGGTAACAGATGTCGGCGACCTTTTTGCTCCACCGGATCTCGTGTTTGCGCTTCTCGTCGGGGTCGGTAATGCGACGGACGGCGATGTGGTCATTGCCGACCGGGAAGAGGTCTTTCTTGCCCCCGTAGCGGTTACAGGTGTTGCACGAGGGCAGGAGGTTTTTCCAGTGATAGGCCAGCCAGAAGTAGCCGGGGTGGGTGATCTTATTTTTCCCGTCAACGTCGAACGTCTTAACGATTCCCGACTTGGTGCGCACCCGCCCTTTGGGCCGGAAGTGCTCGGCGTCCGCGATGTAGCCCACGGTGCGCGTCTCGCAGTAGGCGCACTTATTATGAAAAACGTACTTCAGCAGCCAGTTGTTGATGCCCTTCCAGATGTACTCCTCCCACGTCGGATCGAATTCCGGGGGAGGGCCGGTCTCCGTCTTCTGCCACTCTTCCGGCGTCGGTTTGTAATCCTCCCACTCCGCGATCACCCTCTCGGTCGCGTCCTGCGCCAGAGAGCCCCACGCGTCCCACTCCGCCCTCGGGCTCCGCGCGATCTCGTCCGGGTACGCGTCTTCCAAAAGTAACCGGTTGAGGCGGAGCAGCCCCTCGCCCAGCGGGTTTTGCTTTATCAAAGCCTTTATCAGAGTATCCCGCGCCAGTTCCACCCCTTTAAAGCGCTGCCTGGCGTAGAGGAGGGGGCCCCCTAGCTGTCGGTTAAGCTCATCGACCAGCGCATCTCGGAGCGGTTCGGGCGGGGGGACGGAGCCGTCGTAACCGCCCAGTTGTGTCTGCGCCGCCGGGGAAAGCGCCCCCCGCAGATACTCGGACACCGGGTCGGCGGCTTCTCGCAGCCTGGTCGCCAGAGCGGACGCATCTTTGAGGTCCCCGGCACCCAGCAGCAGTGAGCCGGGTATCTCATCCGGCTTAAAGTCAATTCGGATCATTGCCTTTATCTCCCTCAAGGTTCGACAGCATATAATCCGCCCTCGCAAGAATCTTCCGGCCTTCTTCGGGCGACAATTCGCCGAGCTTTTCCCCGGCCTGCTTCAACAGTTGCGCCTTCGACAGCATCTCCTCATGCTTCTCTTCATAACTGCTGGTCCGGGGCGGGACGCGGGCGATGAGCTCCTCCCGCAGCCGCCCGTGCTCTTCCCGGTGGCCGCCGATGTCGGGCATCTCATTCAACTGGTAGAACCTCTTCATCTTCCTCTCGGTCGTGTCGTCGAGCGTCGTGGGGAGGTTGAAGAGCATGCTGGTCAGAATCTGATCCGTGTAGCCGAGGGTCATATCCGGGGCGACGCGTAGGATGACCGCCTTGCCGTTTTCGTCCCTCGCAAAGCGAATCACCTGTTTGGCGGGCATGCCGCTGACGACCAGAGGCGAGTGGGTGGTGGCGATGAATTGCGCCTCGGGGAAGATGTCCTTCAGGTGGTTGACCAGCTTTCGCTGCCAGAGCGGGTGCATGTGCGCGTCTATCTCGTCCATCAGGACGAGGGCGTAACGCTTCGTCGGGTCGTCGTCCTGGTCGAAGACCTCGTAGAGGCGCTGTAGAAATATCCCGATCCAGCCCATCAGCGAAATGGTGCCCTGGCTAAGACCTTCGAGGGGGATGTTCGTGCCGTCGTCCGTCTCGATCAGGATTCTGTTTCCTTCGGCGACGCCCTTGTAATTCAGTTTCATCCCCTCGGCCACCGCGCCGATGATGTCGAACACCTTTTGGATGAGGTTGTGGTAATGCCCGCCCGGGCTATTGCCCTTAACGTCCAGGTAGTCCAGGTTGACTATCCACTGCTTGAGCCTGTCGAGTCGCGGGTCGACGTCGCCTTTAACCAGAGGCAGCAGGTCGTCGACGGCGGGTCTGGATCTGGTCTTGATGTCCGCCTCGGGGCCTTTCGGCGGCTCCCAGTTTATGGTGCGCAGCGGGGGGAAGCCGAGGGCCAGCCAGCCCTCTGCCTCCAGAGGCCGCGCCGTCGTCGAGATGATGTCCACCTCGCCGCTACTCTCGTCGCGCCTGATGGTGGTCACGTAACTCGTCTTGTTGTCCGTCTCAAGGGTGATCTTTCCGATCCGCCCTTTGTGCTTGAGCAGCCGCGCGGCGTAGGGCTGCGCCTTTTCGCCGCAGAGGGCGAAGGCGATGGCTTTGAGCACGGTCGATTTCCCGACGCCGTTGTCTCCGAGAAGGATGTGCCACTTGCGGTCGAAGCTGAGGTCGAAGTCCAGCGTCAGATTGTCGAACGGCCCGATATTCTCCAGCGTGAGCCGCTGTAGCTTGGACACCTCCCGCCTGCCGCCGGTCGCGCCCCCCTCGCGCGCGGCGACGGCTTCGGTGAGCTTGTTCAGGAAGTCGCCGAGTTCGGCGTAGCCGTCGCGCGGCGTGTAGGCCAGCACCTTGATCCCGTAACGCCTTTCGAGCAGGTCGGCCTTGGCGAGCCACGCGTTGTCGGTGACCGCGACCAGCGCGTAGTGCCTGCGCGCGATGTCTTTGGGCAGGCTGATGCCCCTCAGGTAAGCCTCGATCCCTTCGAGGCTGGCCCCGACGAAGAGCAGCGTGCGGGAAAAGAAGAGCGTCTGCATGAACTGCGCGAAGAGGTTGTTGCCCGTGATCGCGTCCTCGTACTGCGCCGGCGCGACCATCACCGTCTCGGGCTGGTCGAGCGTGCCGTAGAGCTTGAGCAGGAAGAAATTGCGCCGGGTCAACGCCGCCAGCAGCGCCTCCGTATCCTTCGGCGTGAAGACCTGCTGGCGTTGCGTCTCGTAGACGCCCTCCAACAGGTTGTCAAAATTGGTAGTCAGGGCGGCGGAGAACTTGATGCGCTTGAGTTGGGAGTGGAATTCAGACGGCGAAGACCGTTTCAGAAAGACCTTGCGCAGGTAGCTGTTGAGGGCCGCCTGCGCGTCGAGCGTGCCGAGTCGGCTGACGATGCTGTCGGCGACCGGGTCGGCCTGCCCCCTGTCTATCTCGGCGCGGTAAGAGGACGCCTCCGCGTCGGTGACGAACTTGTTGCCGTGCGCCCATTCGAGCAGGCCGAGGATGAACTCCCTCCAGGTCGGCAAACCCGACTGCGCGCTCAGGCCCGCCCCCGCGTACAGCACGCATTCGCCCGCGGCGCAGGCGTCGACGAGGTCGCGCGGCAGCTCTTCAGGCAGGTGCAGCTCTACCGCGCCCCCGTGCGCGGGGGGTAAGGTGCTGCGTCCGTCAGCCCGCTTCGACTTTCGGGCGAAAATTAAGAACATCACCCCAGCCGCCACTAAAGCGGCGATGGTGAGTAAAGTTAAAAGCGTCGGGACGGATGAGGACTGGGCCACGTCCGCAAGGGCAGGAGTTGGTGTGGGTGCAGGGGTCGGGGTCGGTATGGAGACCTCGAACGTGCGTGTCGAGGTCAGGAACTTTCCGACCTTGGCGTACACGCGGCGTTTGCTGTCGGCGGGTAAGCCCGAGGGGAGTTCGACCGTGAACAACCTCTCGTCCATCCTGATTATTCTGTCCACACGCCTGTTGTCGAAATAGATCTCCACCTGCCCCCACAACTCCGGCGGAATGGCGTCATCGAAAACAACGTCGTAGTCCGTGCCGCCCGCCACCCGCCTCACCTCGCTGATCTCCACCTCCTTACCCGGCAGCCCGGTCGGGATGAGGACGTTGAACTGGTTGTAGACGGGGCCTCCGCGCTCCCGGGGGTCGAAGAACAGAATCTCGACGGGGAATGACGAGCCCGGCTCAGCCCTGGCCGGGGGCTTTATGTTGTAAGGCACGACGGCGACGATCGTGGCCGCGTCGTTTTTATAGAGCGGATAAAACTGAGCCGTTGAACCGCCAATCGCCAGCCGGTACCTAGATAAAGCCTCGGGGAATGCAAGGTCGGCCTGCACGTTGAGGTGGATGACGGCCCCGCTCGGCGCTACGCGCGGAGTCACCCCGCTGATGAAAGGCATCGGGGCGGCTTGCGAAGAGGAGTCGGGGGTTTTGGGGGTCTGGGCGGGAGCCCGTTCCGGCCACGCGGCGGCGTAAAGAACGATAAGGCAGACGGCCAACAATCTTTTCATTTCGGTGTTCATTCTGAGGTTAACGATCCGCCCGCGGCGGCCCCGCGCGGGGCCTCCGCGGAACGGCTCGCGGCGGCCGAAAGCGGCGCGTGCGGCGCGGGCCGCCCGCGCGCTCGGCAGGTGATACATGTCTCCCCGGAGCGCGGGGCGCGCGCCGGAGCCGGGTTTCTCGGCTCAGTAGCGGACGCGGTATTCGACGTACAAGTCGTCGAACGTGGTGGCCTTTTCAAAGCTCCGCCGCTCGTCCGCCGACAGCAGGGAGTCGATTTCCGACTCGATTTCCGACATGTCGGGGGCGTCGGCCAGCAGGACTCGCCCACGCGCCTTCCTCTTGAGCGCCTCCCACAGGGGCCGGTACGGGAACTCCCACTTCTGGTCTTCGGCGGTCGGGCGGTGAACGGGAATCATCGCCACGAGTTCGGGGCTCTTCATCATTTCGAGCCCTTTTCTGCGCATCGTCGCGTTATGGCTGCCGTGGTGGCCGACCTTGTAGAGAACCGTCCGCCCCAGCAAATCCTCGGCGGTCACTTCCCTTTTCTCCCCCTTCGAGTTCTTGACCTGCCACGTCAGCTCTCCCCACGAGAGCCAGTTGCCCACCTGCGCGTCGCCCGGGAAGAGCAGCACCTTGCCCTCGCCGGGCTCGCCCAGCTCGACGGCGAAGGCCAGACAGGTGTTGTTCGTATAGCTGTCGAGGTGCAGCGCCAACTGCCCGGCCATGTTCAGCCAGTCGTGGTCGATGCGCCGCCACTCATCCTCGCCGCCTTCGTCGAACCCGTAGTGCCGCTGGAAGAAGGCCGACCCGCGCGCGGCGTCCGGCTCGACGCGGTGATACTCGTCGAAGGGGAGCGCGCGCTTTCTGTCGTCCGCGAAGTCGACGTCGTCGCCGCCGACGGCGGCCATAAAGCTGTCGAACAAGGACAGGCCGTGCTTCCCCTCGTCATACGTCTCGGTCTTGGACAGCTTCCGCCTGATGTAATCCGGGTCTTCGGGCGGGCCGAGGATGTAGACGCGGGCGCCCTCAACGCCCTCGATCTCCAGCGGAGTTTTCTTCGGGTCGCAATACTCTTTGCGCCCCAGCCCGAGCATGTAATCCCACGCCTCCTGCGTCCCGCCCGGAGACGCCGCGTCAGCCCCGAGCCCGCCGAAGAAGCCGAACAGCTCGGAGATGGCCGCCCGGTAGACGCCCAGCCGCTCCTCGCTCTTCTTGTTTTCGGGTATGAGCGCCATCGCGTTCGCGACCGCCGTCTTCTTCTTCTTGAACTCTTTTTTGAGCCTCTTCGCCACCTCGTTTTCGGGCTCTTCGGTCCAGGCGACCCAGACTTTTTTCACGTCCAGCTCGTCGAAGATCTCCCTCGCCTGCCAGAAGCCGGAGATGTGGTCCCAGTGCTCGTGCGTGCCGGCCACCACGTCGAGTCGCGCGGGCGACTTTTTGCGCGCCCGCCCGGCCGCCTCGTCGCCGAGCGTCTGCCGGATGTGGCCGACGACGGCCTTCATCTGCTCGTTGCCGTAGTGTTTGCTTTTGAGCGCGCCGCAATCCACGAGCATGTGAAACGGCTCGGGGTCGCGGGGGAAGGTGAGGAGGAAGCAGTCGCCGAGTCCCTGCCGGTACATGCGCACCCTGACCTCTCTGGCCTTCCGGCGCGCCCCGCCGCCTTTCTTGGCGGCCGCCGGTTTTTTGCCCGCGCCGGTCTTCTTCTTAGACGCCTTTACAGTTTTTTTACTCTGCATGATTAGGGCCTCCCGTAATCAAAGCTGCTGTGCAGCAGCGCGAAGGGCTCTTCGGCACTCTGGAGGTGCCTGAAGTATGTCGCGCGCGGCGAGCCGTCCGTCATCATGGCCTGACGGTATTTGATGTGGCGCTGGAGCCTCTCGTCGTCGGCAATGCTTTTGGTGACGGCGTAGCGCAGTTTCATGGTGTCGAGGTCGAGGATGAGCGTGCTGCCGCCGCGGAAGATGAACTCCAGGGGTTTGCCGCCGGGCGGTGTAACCTTGATGTCGCGGCTCTGGATGATGGAGATGATGACCTGGTTCAGGGCGTTGCCGTCCGGGCCGACGCGCCGCGCGGGGCGGATGGAGTGAATTTGAAATTTCGGCACGCCGCGCCCCGGCCGCGTCTTCCCGGCCTCCCGCCCCCCCGACCCCGTCTCGATGTTGATGTCGGTCGGGGGCGCGCCGCCCGAGCGCGGGCGGCCGCGCAGGCCGGACAAATTAAACTCGAAGGTGACGCCCGCGATGGCGCTGAACTCCTTCAGCGCCTGGTGGCCTTCGTCCGCGATCCAGCGGTTCAGTTCGACGCCGATCTTCTCCGTCCGCTCGTACACCTGACAGCGGGTGTTGAAGTAGGCAAACTCGTTGGCGACGTGCCTGAGCCGTTCTGCCAGCGGCTCGAAAAAGTCCTGCGTGCTGCTCACGAGCGGCCAGCGCAGGCTCTCGGTCGAGAGCGTGCGCACGTCGCGCGGGTAGATGCCCCGGCGGCGGAAGGCTTCGATGAAAGCGACGCGGTAGCCCCTGTCGTCGTCGGGCACGAGGTCGACGTCGGCCGTCACGATGGCGCGCAGGTAGTCGCCGAAGTTGATGTCGACCGGCGGGCAGTAGTCGAGCGCACGGATGCAGGCGTTCAGAACGTGTTGCGCGGACCTGGACGCCTCCGAGGCGAGCCGGTTAACGAGGTCGGGATGAAGTTCTCCTTCCTGGAGGATTCCCGTCCCGCTGCTGGCGATGCGCAGCAGGTCCGCGACGCGGCTTTTGTAAATCGACAGAAAGGCGTCGAAGATGGCGGCGACGAGAATCGCGCCGCGCGCGTGCGGTTCCGTCGTGTTCTCGTAATCCTCGGGTTTGGGGTCGTGCGGCTTCCACTTCCCGGTCGCCTTGTCGACCTCGCCGATGGCGTCGCGCAACGCGCCGTAGTTGCCGATGGCCTCGCCGAACTGCTGCGCCAACTCGCCCAGTAAATTATGCGAGGCGAGATCGCCGCGCGTGCGCGCGATCTGGTGGCGCAGGACTTCGGGGAAGCTGAAGTGCTGGAAGAGGGCGACGATGTCGGCGAAGGCTTCGTGGAAGGCGTAGGTGTCGCGGTGGTTCGCCTCTGTGAAACTGCTGTGCATCCCGTCGAGCAGCGCGTGCGTGGTCTCGTGGGCGATGATGTCGTGAGACAGGCAGCTGAAGACGATGCCGCCGGGCAGGTAGCGCTCGGGGCTATCGTAGGAGGCGGGAAAGTACCCGAACAGGAGGGCCTTCTTCTCGGGGCTGTAGTAGGCGTTGGCCTCGCGCAGGGCGTGGGGGTAGATGCGCAGACGCTCGACGAACTCGTATCGCATCTTGCCGTCGAGGCGGAGGCGCGGGGCCCACAGCGCCGGCCTGCCGAGGGCGTGCTCGAAGTTGCGGATCGTCGTCATGGCGACGGCATAAACCATCTGCTGATGAAATTGCGGGTTGCCCTCGGACGGCGGCAGCCCGTCCTGAGCGAGGATGTGCGGGTCGTTGAGGTCTACGGGCTCATAAAAGCAACCGCTGGCCGGATCGTAGTCGACGACTTCGAGGTACTTGCCGACGGGGCCCGCCGTCAGCCCTTCGCAGCCCGGCTCGGCTTTCTCTTCCCACGCGATCTTGTAGGTGATCTCGTTAATGACCGCGGTGTCGAGATGCATGGACAGGCTCGGGTCGAAGGCATAGCCGCGCAGCTTCCTGTAGACCGGCCGAGGGGTTGAACGGTTCTCCACCCTGCCCCCGCAGTACCCGTCCGGCGACAACGTCTCGTCCTTCTTATTCTCACTCATAAAAGACGCTCCCTTTCGGTAGGCTCGGTGGTCAGAGCCCGTTCTCTCTCCCAGCTCGGCCCCGCGGGGCCCCGGCCGCCTGGAGGCGTCCATATTCGGCTAAGGTAATTTTCCGGGAACCGGGGAGGGCCACACGGCTAAATCGGGCGGCAGGGACTCGCCGGCTTAGGTGTAGACGCCTCCGCCCGGCACTCGCCCGCCCGCGGCCTGGAGGATGCCGGGATCCTCGGCAGTCGCTTTCAATCGCATCCAACAAATAATGCTCTGCGGCGCAATTTCATTTCACGGCATGTGAAAAATCGAGAACAGGCGGTAGGTATCAATGATGAATAAATTTGTAATGGCGCTTTTCCGGACACACTTCTGTACAAACTCGCCACTTTTTAGTGGAAGCATAAGCTTGCCGGCGCGGCAAAGTTATGCTTCCAGTCACAGACAAAACGTTTACAGGCGGGAGTAGGTGAGGCCGGTTTGGCCTTGGTATTTGCCGCCGCGGTCTTCGTAGGAGACGTCGCAGTCTTCGTCGGATTCGAGGAAGATGACCTGGCCGATGCCTTCGTTGACGTAGACGCGCAGGGGCAGGTCGGCGAGGTTGCCGAGCTCGATGACGAGGCGGCCCGTCCAGCCGGCTTCGAGCGGCGTGGTGTTGAGCATCAGGCCGGCGCGCGCGTAGGTCGATTTGCACATGCAGATGCCGGTGACGTTGCGCGGCATGCGGAAGGTCTCGACCGTGACGCCGAGGGCGTAGGAGTGCGGCGGCATGAGGTAGTACTTAGAGCCGTCGTCGGCGTCGCGCAGGGGGGCCTCGACGAGCGACTCTTCGTCGAAGCGCTTGGGGTCGATCTCGCGGCCGTGGATGGGCGAGAAGACGCGGAAGCCGTCGTCGGCGAGCCGCATGTCGTAGCCGTAGGACGAGGCGCCGGCGGAGATGATGCGCCGGCCGCCGGAGTCGCGCACCAGCGTCGCGTCGAAGGGTTGGATGAGCTGGTGCTCTTCGGCCATGTGCCGAATCCAGCGGTCGGATTTGACTGACATCGTTTCGGTTTCCGTTAAGAGTTTTAAGTAAGGCCGACGCCGCAGCATAACGGCCGCCGCGCGCTAAGTCCAGAAGGCCGCCGCCTACTGCTTCGCGCGCGCCTGCGTGAGGCGGAGCGTGCCGTCGCCGACGGTGAAGGAGAGGGTGGCCCCGCCGTTGCCGGCGCGCGCTTGCAGCGAGCGTTCGGTCGGCTTGGTGCGGTCGCGCGGCGCGAGGCCGGCGAAGTCGTTCTCGACGCGGCCTGTGCGCAGGACTTCGGCGTCCACGTCGCCGCTGAAGCCGGCGGGCAGCTCTACGTTGAGGTCGCCGCTGGCGAGCCGCAGGCGGAAGCCGCGCCCGCGCCAGCTCCGCCCGGGGACGCGCACCGTGACGGGGCCGGACGCCACCGTCGCCTCCACGTCGCCGCCCGCGAGCGCGAAGAGCGAGTCGCCGCCTCCGCCGCCCGCGTTGATGCGCAGGCCGCCCTCGACGCCGCTCACGGTCAGCGCGCCGCGCCCCGCGTTGATCTCAAGGTCTACGTTGGCCGGAACCTTCAGCCTGTAGTCGATCTTCCAGGGCATCGCCGCAAGGTGCTTCGGCAGGCCGCGCGCCGCGCGCCGCGCGTACTTGCGGTCGTGCAGCCCGACGGTCATCACGCGGACGTGGTTGAGGTCGTCGTCCACGGAGAAGGTGTTGAGCGCGGCGAGACGCGTCAGGTTCTCTTCGGTGTCCGCGCTCTGCTCGACCTCGGCCGTGACCTCGACCTCGTCCCTCGCCCAGCCCTCGACGGTCACGGAGCCCTCGGGCGCGCCGTAGACGGTCACCGACCCGCCGTAGCCGAGCCTGCGCGACTCCCTGCGCGTCGTCGTCCGCTTGAGCGGCGGAGGCGCGGGCGTCGCCTGCGGCGCGGCCGTGTCGGACTTCGGCTGCCTCCCGCTCTGCGGCGGCGGCGACGCGAGGTGTCGAGGGGCGTCGGCCAGCAGTAAGAGTGCGGCGAGTGTGAAAAGGAGGGCGGGCGCTTTGGTCTTCGGGGGCGTGCTTCTCATCATTCGCAGGCTACAACATCGGGGGCGAAAGTAGAAAGGCGAAAGTGAGAAGATGAAAGGGGGCGCGCCTCCCGTCGGCCGAGGACGAGAGGCGCGCCCCCTTACGTCTCACACTCGTGAACGTTTACCGGGGCATGAAGACGATGGAGCCGCGGCCGTTGGTGGTGTTGAGCTGGGCGCCGCCGTCGCCGACCTTGCCGACGACCTTGCGCTTCTCGTTGATGAACTCGAACTCGCCCTTGTTGACGAAGCCGTTGAGGTCGATGTTG
>DASWNR010000287.1:0-12686 GCA_036399155.1 Pyrinomonadaceae bacterium | reverse complement strand
TCGGCGACGACCTTATCCGCCGCGGCCGACGCACGCGCCGCGTCTTCGCGCCGCACGACGCGCACGTCTGCCACGAAGCGGTAGCCGTGGCGCGGGACGGTTCGGATGTACTGCTCGCCCGCCGCGTCTGTGCCGAGCGTCTTACGTAGCAGAAAGATGTTCTGGGCGAGCGTCTTCTCCTCGACGAAGGCGTCGGGCCAGACCTCGTCGAGCAGCCGCGCCTTCTCGACCAGACGCCCGCCGTTGCGTACGAGCGCGAGCAGCGTGTCGAACGCCTTCGGCGTCAGCGCGACCGCCTCACCGCCGCGCGACAGCACGCGCTCGGCCGGGTCGAGAAGGAACTCGCCGAACGCGTACACCTCCTCCGCCTGTTCACCCGTAAGGCTCATCGCACTACGCCCGCGCCCTTTGGAAAAAAATTGGCTCAACTTTGAACGCGCTTTGGATACTTTACGGCTCCCCCGCGTCTACTCTCCGCGCGTGGGCGAGGACTGAGGCCGTCCCCGAGTCCTCCTCCGCTTTTCCCCATAGCTTCCTTGTACGACGGCGCGCGACGCCAGGATTCGGCGCGCGCGTTAATAGACGGACGAAGGTCTGTAATCCGTCCGATTTTTGAGACGAAACCATGCGGGTGGATTTATGCGTGAGTGTCGGGAGGCCGCCGCGCCCCCGACATCCCTTCGGCCCGCGAAAGTTCCCGGCGCAGGTCTCCCCTGACCCTCAACCGTATCGAACTTCAAGTAAGGAGATAGACATGCCTCGTAGATTTTTCCTCCGCGCGTGCGCGTTCGCCCTTGCGTGCTGCATCCTCTCGGCGTCGGGCGCGCTGGCCGCGCCGATCACACGCGACACCAACCTCCAGTACTTCAATTACAACGGGAGGACGATGGCGCTCGTCGGCACCTCCGCCTCCTACCTCTGCCACGTCACGCAGCCCGACCGCGAGGACAGCTATTGCACATGGGAGAATCGCGTCTCGTTCCTCAACGACCTTCAGGGTAACGGGCTCAACAAGATTCGCCTGTGGCTCGCGCTCAACCACAGCCCCGGCTCGCGCCCCATCGACTCGCCGGGCACCCCGACGCACAACGACCTCACGCCCTACACGTTCGAGCAGCCGTTCAAGTGGGACCCCGTTAACAAGTTCTGGAACCTCGACGTGTGGGAGCAGGGCTTCTTCGACAGGGTGGCGCAGGTGGTGAGCGACGCGCAGGCGCGCGGCATCATCGTCGAGGTGACGCTCTTCGCCCCCTTCGACGGCGCGTTCGAGAACAGCCCGTGGAACGACCGCAACAACTCGCCGCAGGGCGCGGCCAAGAGCCTCTCGGCGGAGAAGTACTTCACCGCCTACGACAACGCCGCGGGGACGGGCGACAACAGCCTCGGCAACCAGTACGTCCGCACGCGGCAGCGCGCCTTCATCCAGAAGATGGTCGGCACGCTGAACTCCTTCGACAACTTCTACTGGGAGGTCTCTAACGAGCCCGACAACGCCAACGAGGACATGACGGGCACCATCAACTGGCACAAGGACATGATTCAGGAGATCGTCAACGCGGAGGCCCCGCTGGCCAAGAAGCACATGGTCGCGGTCAACTTCAGCCAGGATCAGACCGTCAACTGGGCCGCCGCGCAGGCCAACATCCAGATCATCAACGGCCACTACGTCGCCATCTCCGACTTCGCCGGCACCGGGCGCGTGCGCAACGGGGCCATCGAGATGATCCGCAAGTTCCTCAAGCCCACGCAGACCGGCAACGTGGACAAGACCTTCGGCTTTAACGAGGGGCGCATCTCGCCCAACATCACGGGGGCCGACGAGAACAGCGTCCGCGCCGAGGCGTGGGAGTTCATGCTCAACGAGGGCGGCTCGTTCGACCACCTCGGCTACGAGTGGAAGTTCGGCGCGGCGGCAAACATCCGCGCGCAGTTGGGCGTGCTGGCGAGATTCCTCAACGGCACTTACTCCGGCGGCGTGCTCGTCACGCCGGGTCTGACACTGCGGAACGTGGGCCGGCAGGTCATGAACCCCGTCTCGTGGTGCCCGGACATCGCCGCCTACGGCACCGGCAACACCTACTGGGGCGCGATGCAGTGGACGAGGAACGAGCACGCCCTCTACATCCACCACAGCACGCTCGGCACCGAGTCGTTCAAGAAGTACAACCCCGTCTTCGGCAGCTACAGCCACAACTTCCGGCTGAACCTCGGCAGCCTGGCCGGCAACTTCACCGCGCGCTGGATCGACCCTAAGACCGGCCTCGACGTGGCCGCGCCTCACAACTTCTTCTGGCCCGCCAACGGCACGCTCTACCAACTGCCCCCGTCGCCGAGCTACAACTTCGACATAGTGCTCTACGTCAAACGGCAGTGAGCGCCGACGTTTGAAACGGCCCCCCTGCCCCAAACGCAACGCACGGGGCGACGCGATTTCTCGTCGCGTCGCCCCGTGCCGTCTGCGCGTAGGCAGTGTTCGTGCCGCCGCCCCAAAGAAAATCCATCAATGCCTTTGCCGCCGCCGCACCCGTCTCACCTCCGTTCAATTTCTACGCCCGGGCGGCCCGCTTCCTATTGCTTTGCCATACGTGATGTGAGATGCTCCTATGTGAAGACAATAGGAGGTGAGTCCGGTGGGTGACAAGATGAGAGTCCAGCAGGGCACGCTCGCGCTGATGGTGCTCAAGACTCTGGAGGCGATGGGGCCGCTGCACGGCTACGGGATCGCGAGGCGGATCGAACAGACCAGCGGCGACCTGCTCTCCGTCAACTACGGGACGCTCTACCCCGTGCTGCTCAAGCTGGAGCAGGAGGGAGTCGTCTCCGCCGAGTGGGGCGTCTCCGACAATAATCGCAGAGCCAAGTATTACAAACTGACCCGCGCCGGCCGCAGGCAGCTGGCCAAAGAGGCGCGCGTGTGGGAGCAGACCACCGCCATCCTTGAGAGGTTCTTCGACCCGCTGAAGGAGTCCTGATGCGCATCCGACAGTTACGCGGCTGGCTCGTGCGACTGGCCGGCGTGTTCCGCAGGGAGGCGTGCGACCGCGAGTTGGCGGAAGAGTTAGAGAGTCACATCCGGATGCACGTCGACGACGGCGTGCGCGCCGGTCTGAGCCCGCGGGAGGCGCGCCGCCGGGCGCTCGTCGAGCTGGGCGGCGTCCAACAAACGAAGGAAACATACCGCAGACAAAGAGGGGTGCCGCTGCTCGAAGACGTGTGGCAAGACCTGCGCTACGGGGCGCGCGGGATGCTCAGGCAGCCCGCCTTTACGCTGGCGGCCGTGCTCACGCTGGCGCTGGGCATCGGGGCGAATACGGCGCTGTTCAGCGTCGTGGATGCGCTGCTGCTCAAGACGCTGCCGGTAAAAGAGCCGGAACGGCTGGTACTGTTTAAATCCATGTCGCCTCGCGAATTCAGTCCGGGCGCCTACGGCGGCATTTGGGAGCGCGACGCGGCGACCGGGCAGAATGTCATGACTTCTTTCCCCCGTCAGAGTTACCTGCGGATGCGCGAGCGGCAAAGTGAGCAGGGGGCGCTGTCGGACGTTTTCGCTTTTGGAGATGTGACGCTGAATGTGAGCGCCGACGGCCAGGCCGATGTGGCCGGCGGGCAAGCGGTGTCGGGCAATTATTACGTGGGGCTGGGCGTGCGGGCGCTGCTGGGCCGGACGCTCACCGACGAAGACGACCGGGCGGGGGCCGTCCCCGTCGCCGTGTTGAGCTACCGTTACTGGCAGCGCCGCTTCGGCGGCGACCCCGGCGTAATCGGCAAAGGGCTCACTCTGAACAAGGCCGCGTTCACGGTTGTCGGCGTAACGCCGCAGGGTTTCGAGGGCGCGGGACAGGTCGGCTCGACACAGGACGTGACGTTCCCGCTGGCGTGGGAACCGCAGTTGTATGCGGAGCCCAAAAGCTCGCGGATGAATGGCGCGGGCGAATGGTGGTTACGGCTGATGGGGCGGTTGAAGCCGGGCGCGAAAGCGGAGGATGCGCGCGCGCAGTTTGAGCGAGCCTTCCGGCAGTCCGTCGTCGAGCATCGCGCCGCGCGGCAAACGCAGGCGGCCGCGGCGGGCGGGAATCCTATCAGGGAGTTGGAGCCGAAAGATTACCCGCGCCTCCTCCTCACTCCCGGCGGCCGGGGCGAAATGGAGACCCGACAATCTTACGCGCCGTCGCTCTACCTGTTGCTCGGCGTGGTCGGGTTGGTGTTGCTGATTGCCTGCGCGAACGTGGCGAATCTGCTGCTCGGTCGTGCCGTCGTGCGGCGGAAAGAGATCAGCGTGCGGTTGGCCCTGGGCGCGAGCCGCTTGAGGCTCGTCCGACAGTTGCTTACGGAGAGCTTGCTGCTGGCCTGTCTGGGTGGGGCGCTGGGGACGGTCTTCGCACTGTGGATCAAGAACAGCCTGCTGGCCGTGAGCGATTGGGGCGGGCGTGAGATGGCCGCGCTGGAGCCGCGACTCGACTGGCGCGTGCTCGCGTTCACGCTGGCGCTCGCGTTACTGACGGGCGTCGTCTTTGGCCTGGCGCCGGCGTGGAGCGCCACAAAAGTAGATTTGACGCCGGCGCTCAAAGACGGCGGGCGAAGTTCGAGCGCCGCGTCGCGCTCCTTACTGAGTCGCGGCTTGGTCGTTTTACAAGTCGCACTGTCGGTCTTGCTACTGGTGGGCGCGGGACTGTTTTTGCGTACGCTCGTCAATCTGCACCGCGTCGAGCTGGGCTTCAATACGCACAACCTGCTGCTGTTCGGCGTCAGGCCGGAACTTGTCGGTTACAAGGACGAGAGGCGTGCGCAACTATACCAGCGACTGGCCGAGCGTTTGGAGGCGGTGCCCGGCGTGCAAAAGGTCACTTTTTCGCGCGTCCCCTTACTGGGGCGCGTCCAGACTACGCGCAGCGTTTATCTGCGTCACGCCCTGGCCGCCGCGCCCGACGCGGAAGGCAGGGTTAAGGCGAACGGCCAGTGCAACATCCATTTCGTGCGCGAAAATTTTCTTGAAGTGATGGAGATTCCGCTCCTCGCCGGGCGTCCGCTGAATGAGCGTGACGACACGCGGGCTCCAAAAGTCATGGTCGTCAACCAGACCTTCGCCGGCAGGTACTTCCCCGGCGAAAATCCGGTTGGCAAACGACTCACCTTCGACCCCGGGAAGCCCGACGAGATCGAGATCATCGGGCTGACCGGGGACGCCAAATATAAGAGGCAGCGGGACGAGGTTCCGCCGACGGCCTACCTGTCCTGGCGGCAGGGACTGGGCGAGATGAACGAGGCGATGATGGAGCTACGTACGGCAGTTGATCCGACCACAGTCATCGCCGCCGTCCGCCAGGCCGTGCGCGAGGTGGACGGTAATCTGGCGCTCAGCAACATTCGCCCCCAGGTCGAACAGGCCGAACAGGCGTTGGCGATGGAGCGGCTTATCGCCAAGCTGACGACGTTGTTCGGATTGCTCGCGCAGCTACTCGCCGCGGTCGGCCTGTTCGGCGTGCTGGCCCATTCGGTCGCGCAACGCTTCCGCGAAATCGGCATCCGCATGGCGCTCGGCGCGCAGAGCCGCGACGTGCTAAAGATGATCCTGCGGCAAGGAATGCTGCTCACCTTGCTCGGCGTCGCACTGGGGCTGGCAGGCGCGTACGGGCTGACGAAATATCTGGAGAGTCGTTTGAACCTCTCACAAATGTTGTATGGCGTGGAGGGTTTCGACCCGCTGACGTATGGCGTGATTGCGGTCTCGTTGATGCTGTTGGCGCTGGTGGCCTGCTTCATCCCGGCGCGGCGGGCGACAAAGGTGGACCCGCTGGTGGCGCTCAGATGTGAATAGGAAGCGTGAGGCTTTAAGCGGACAGTGTCGCTTCCCTGTTCGACTGACGAACAAACGAGGTGAGTCGGGTATGAAAAAGACGACGCGGCTTTATTTATCCGTCCTCCTTTGTGTCTCGTTCAACCTGACACTCGCCGCGGGGCAATCCCGTGGGCATTTGGCCGCGGATTTCGACCGGATCGTCTCGTCTGAATTCAAGGCCGGGGAGCCGGGCGGCGTGGTGCTGGTCGCGCGAAAGGGCGAGGTCATTTACAAAAAGGCGTTCGGCATGGCGAACGTGGAGCTGGACGTGCCGATGGGTGAAGAGATGGTCTTCAACGTCGGCTCCATCACCAAGCAGTTCACCGCCGTCGCCGTCCTCCAGTTGGCGGAACAGGGGAAGCTGTCTCTACAGGATGAGGTCACAAAACACCTCCCCGAACACCCCGCGGGCGGGCAGAAGATCACCGTCGAAAATTTACTGACGCACACGGCCGGCATACCCGCCTCCGCGCCCGAAGCCATGCTGAGCCTTCAGGGGAGAAAAAACCTCGTCGGCCTGCATGAGATCATCGCCACCTTCAAGCAACGTCCGCTCGATTTCGCGCCGGGGACGAAATGGGGCTACAGCAACAACGGCTACATGCTGCTGGGCGCCATCATCGAAAAAGTCTCCGGCATCCCTTACCCCGAATACCTTGCGAGAAATATTTTCAGGCCGGCGGGGATGACGCAGACGCTTTTCGGCGACGACCAGCGGCTCGTCAAAAACCGCGCGGCGAGCTACGTCTATTCCGGGGCCGAGTCGCGTTTCCTGAATGCGAGGAACGACAAACTCGAAACGGCCTATTCCGCCGGCGCGATTCAATCGACCGCGGCAGACTTGTTCAGATGGAATCAGGCGCTGAACACGCACCGGCTGCTCAAAAAAGAGTCTTTGGAGAAGGCGCAGACGGAGTATCGGCTGCCCGGCGGAAAAGGGACGCACTACGGTTACGGGTGGTTCGTCGGGAACATACAGGGCAGCCCGCTCGTGGAGCACGGCGGCAACATGGGCGGATTCATGTCCCACGCCATCTACCTTCCGCGGGAGGACGTTTTCGTCGCGGTCTTGTACAACTTCCGCTCGGCCCGGCTGCCGGAATTCCTGGCGGGAGATTTGGCGGCGCTGACAATCGGTAAGCCTTTCAACATCAGGGAGGTCACACTCGACGAAAATCTGCTGAAGACCTACGTCGGCGTTTACGAGGATGAAGGCGTCGAGCGTTTAATAACCGTCGAAGGCGGTAAACTGTTTTACCGCCGGGTCGGCGCGAATAAAATGAGCATGAGGCCCTACGCGAAGGATAAATTCTTCTTCGAGAACACCGCGCTCGTCGGCGAATTTAAAAGGGACGCGGACGACAAAATCGTCAGCCTGGAAGTGTCGAACAAGAGGGGCGTCAGCTCAAGCGTCCTGAGAAGAACCGAGAAACCGATTCCGGCCACCCCGTAGCGGCGCCGGAACGCAGAGGCTCCGTAGAAGTTCATCGGCAAAGCTTAGACATGGCAAACACAAAACTGATCGTCGCCGCGCTGTTCCTGCTGCTGCTCGGCCATGCCGGCCGGGCGGCGGCGCAGGAGACTAAAATCAGGTGGTTCGGACACGCCGCCTTCTCCGTCACCACCCCCAAAGGTAAGGTGCTCTTAATTGACCCGTGGCTGAGCAACCCTTCCAACCCGGAAGCCAAAGACGGAAAAGACCCGCTGGCCGCGGTCGTGAAGGCCGATTACATCCTGCTGACGCACGGACACCGCGACCACGTCGGCGACGCGGTCGAGATCGCCAGAAGAACCGGGGCGGCGCTCGTCGCCAACCCGGAGCTGGCCGCCAACCTCGTCAAGCTGTCGGACTTCCCCGCCAGGCAGGCGGCGACGGACGCCATCATGGGCATCGGCGGCGAGATTCAGATAGCCGACGGCGAGGTGACGGTCGCC
The DNA here is from genome assembly GCA_036399155.1 of Pyrinomonadaceae bacterium. Classification (GTDB taxonomy): domain Bacteria; phylum Acidobacteriota; class Blastocatellia; order Pyrinomonadales; family Pyrinomonadaceae; genus QHXN01. Next base: position 4,915 of record DASWNR010000287.1, on the reverse strand, counting down.
ATGACGCCGGCGGTTCATTCGAGCAGCGTCTTCAACCCGAAGGCGGGGGCTAACGAGCCCGAGAGGGTTTACGGCGGAAACCCGGCCGGCTTCGTCATCGTCATCAGGGGCGGGCCGACGATTTATCATTCGGGCGACACGGCTTACTTCAGGGACATGGAGACCGTCGGCGAGACTTACACGGTAGATGTCGCGCTGCTCAACGTCGGCGGGCACTTCGGCATGGAGCCGAAGATGGCGGCGAGGGCAGCACAAGCCGTGCGCGCCCGGCTCGCCGTCCCGCACCACTTCGGAACCTTCCCCGGCATCGCCCCGAACGCCGACGACTTCGCCGCCGAACTCAAAAAGATGAAGATTGATTTTTACGAGATGAAGCCCGGCGAGACGCTTACATACCGCGGGAGGCAGTTAATCAAAGCGAAGTAGCCCTCCTCCGAAAAAGGCGGACTGACAAAATCCCCGCACGACCTGACTGACATTCCCCGCGGCCGAATGCGTGTGAGGCTCATACTCGAACTCCCCCGAACGACTCCAACGCCTGAACGGCCGGCCGCACCCCGACGGGGTGTCACAAACCCGTGGGGTTGTTCGTCTAAAATCGTGGGGGGATAATTGTATGGTGGCCACGGAGTACACAGGCAGCCGCGTCGTAACTTTCGAGCAACTCCGGCGGCGCCTCTTCGCCGTCGCCTACAGGATGACGGGGACGAGGGCCGACGCCGAGGACATCGTGCAGGAGGCATACCTCCGCTGGCACCGGGCGGACACGCCTGACGTACGCTCGCCGGAGGCGTGGCTCGTCAGCGTGGTCACGAGGCTCTCCATCGACCGCCTGCGGAAGGCTACGGTCGAACGCGAGGCGTACACGGGGCCGTGGCTGCCGGAGCCGCTCTTCGGCGCACAACCGCGCTCGCCCGAGGAGCGGCTCGAACTCGACTCCGACCTCTCGATGGCCTTCATGGTGCTCCTCGAACGTCTCGCGCCGGTGGAGCGCGCGGCCTTCCTCCTGCACGATGTCTTCGACTGTGACTACGCGGAGATCGCCCGCATCCTGCGAAGGAGCGAGGCGGCCTGCCGGCAGGTTGTGCACCGCGCGAGGGAACGCGTGCGTCGGGACAAGCCGCGGTTCCGTGCCAGCGACGAAGAGCGCCGCCGGCTCATCGGGAAGTTCATGGAGGCCGCTGTCGCCGGCGACGCGGCGACGCTCCTCTCGCTCTTCGCCGAAGACGCGACGCTGACGAGCGACGGCGGCGGCGTGGTGCCGGCGGCGCGCAAGGTCGTCCGCGGGCGCGGGCGCATCGCGCGCCTCTACCTCGTCCTCGCGCGCAGGCTCGGCAGTCGGCTCACGCAGTCCGTCCACATGATTAACGGCGAGCCCGGCCTCGTCGGCTACATCGACGGCGTGCCGTTCTCGGCCATCTCGTTCGAGACGGACGGCCGCTCCATCCTCGCCCTCTACAACGTCCTCAACCCGGCAAAGCTGAAGGGCCTCCGGCCGCGCGAAAGCAAGCCCGACTGAAAAAGGGTGTCACAGGACGCCGCCCCCGTTCGTCTTCGTGTCAGAGGCGGGCGGAGACATCGCGCCGCCTACATTCTTACGAAGGAGAAGGTAATGAAACAGAGAATCAATTACGCGGAGGTCGGGCGTGGCGCGGCGGGGGCGATGTTCGGGCTTGAGGCGTACCTCGCGAAGTGCGGGTTGGAGCCGTCGCTGCTCCGCCTCCTGAAGTTCCGCGTGTCGCAGATCAACGGCTGCGCCTACTGCCTCGACATGCACTCGAAAGACCTGCGTGCCGCGGGCGAGACCGAGCAGCGGCTCTACCTGCTCGACGCCTGGCGTGAATCGCCCTTCTACACGGGGCGCGAGCGGGCGGCGCTCGCCTGGGCCGAGTCGGTGACGCTCGTCACCGAGGGGCACGTCCCCGACGAGGTGTACGAGCAGGCGAGGGGGCAGTTCACGGAGGAGGAGCTGGTGAACTTGACGCTGGCGGTGGTGGCCATCAACGGCTGGAACCGCCTGAGCATCGCCTTCCGCGCGGTGCCGGGCAGCTACCGACCGTCGTCATCGCACGCGGCCGCCTGAGCCTTCACGCGGAAGACTGTCACGGGCCGAGCGTGTGATCGGGCTCGGGCCGCGTCGGCCGGGCTGACGCGCGGGGCGTCGAACTCAGTTGCAGCCGCGGGCAGGCCGCCGGCAAAGACGCGCGCCTCTTCGCGCTCCGCCTCCGGCGGCCTGCCGCCCCACCCGCGAGACTTCTTTCGCGGGTGGGTTCAAAGTCGGCGGCCGCCGCGCGCCGTATGAAACCGAAACTCTTGACAGCGCCCGGAATGAGTGTATGATGCCGCCCTCATCAATTTCTCCCGCGGCGGGCCGCCGCCAGCAGCAGTCAACCACGAAGGGTCAACGAAGAGTCGGCGAAAGTATCAAATGGGCCCTTAGACACCGAAGATTTTTCGATGCGGGCCGGGCGGCCGCGTCGTCGCCCGCGGACGACGCCCGCCTCTGCCTTCAGCGGCTCGCCCCGGCGAGTCGAGCGAAAGACATCTGCCCCAGCTTGTCACCTCTCACACGTCAGGTTTGAAGTCGTAAAAGGACATTCACCTGTCCTCGGTTAGAAGCTCTTGCTCTTGCCCCAAGCCTCGTAAAATTTAACAACACAGGGCTTCGATTTGAGTCCTGCATCGATGCGTCTTCGCGCCGCCGCCGTCTTTACGCCGGGCGGGCCGGCGCGGCCGCGACCGTCTTAATCAAACGGGAGGTCAGGGACGACCCGCCCGCGGGTCCCGCCACTGCCGAAGTCTCATGCCAGTCCTCGTCACCAGCTTTCGCGCCCCTTCGCCATCCCCACCGCCGTTGAAGTTTCGAGCGTCGGCCGCTTCTACAGGCTGACGGCCCGGGCGGATACAACGGGCAATTTTTTATGACGAAACACGAGAGCAGTCCCGGCTCCGGGCGGCAGCACGCGGCCGCGCCCACGCCGCCCGCGAGGCCGGACTGGCGTCGCCGGATGGACGGCTGGGACGACACGTCCGCCGCCTACACGACGCCGCGCGCCCTCCACCACCTCTTGCAGGCGCAGGCCGCGCGCACGCCCGACGCGGTGGCCGTGACCTTCGAGGGGCGGAGCCTCACCTACCGCGAGCTCAACGAGGGGGCCAACCGCCTCGCGCGCAGGCTGCTGCGCGAGGGGGTCGGCGTCGAGTCCGTCGTGCCCGTCTGCGTCGAGCGCTCAATCGAGATGGTCGTCGGGCTCTACGGCATCCTGAAGGCGGGCGGTGCTTACCTGCCGCTCGACCCCGCGTACCCGCCCGAACGGCTCGCCTTCATGCTTGAGGACTGCCGCCCGCGCGTGCTGCTCACGCAACACGGATTGCTCGGCTCCCTGCCCGCGCACGGCGCGCGCGTCATCCGCCTCGACGCGGCCCGGGAGGAGTTGGAGGCCGAGAGTGCGGAGAACCCTTCGGTCGAGGTCGGGCCCGACAACCTCGCCTACGTCATCTACACGTCCGGCTCGACGGGCAAGCCCAAGGGCACGATGTGCACACACCGGGGCATCTGCAACCGCCTGCTCTGGATGCGCGAGGAGTACCGGCTCGACGCGTCCGAGCGCGTGATGCTGAAGACGCCCTACAGCTTCGACGTGTCTCTCTGGGAGCTTTTCGGCCCGCCGATGCTCGGGGCTCGCATGGTCATCGCGCGCCCCGACGGCCACCACGACAACGCATACCTCGCGCGACTGATAGCCGACGAGCGGGTCACGATGATTCACTTCGTGCCCTCGATGTTGCAGGTCTTTCTTGAGGAGCCCGACCTGCGCGAGAAGTGCGCCTCGCTGCGCCGCGTCATTTGCAGCGGCGAGGCGCTCGGCCACGACCTCCAGAACCGCTTCTTCAACCAGCTCGACGCCGAGTTGCACAACCTCTACGGGCCGACCGAGGCGGCGGTCGAAGTCACCTTCTGGCCGTGCCGGAGGGGTGACGCGCGCCGCGCCGTGCCCATCGGCCGCCCCATCGCCAACGTGCAGATTCACCTGCTCGACGAGCGCATGGAGCCCGTGCCCGTCGGCGTCGAAGGCGAGCTGCACATCGGCGGCGTCTGCCTCGCGCGCGGCTACATGGGTCGCCCCGGGCTGACCGCCGACCGCTTCGTCCCGCACCCGCTCGCCGACTCGCCCGGCGAGCGCCTCTACAAGACGGGCGACCTCGCGCGCCACCTCCCAGACGGGGCCGTCGAGTACGTCGGGCGCATAGATCATCAGGTGAAGATTTGCGGCGTCCGCATCGAGCTGGGCGAGATAGAGGCGGCCGCGGCCGAACACCCGGCGGCGCGCGAGGCCGTCGTGCTCGCGCGCGAGGATACGCCGGGCGACAAGCGGCTCGTCGCCTACCTGCTCGCCGACGACGCGGGCGTCGGGCGGGTGTCCGACGCCGAGATGCGCGCCTTCCTACAGCGGCGGCTCCCGCACTACATGGCGCCCGCGGCTTACGTCTGGCTCGACGAGTGGCCGCTGACGACGAGCGGCAAGGTTGACCGGCGAATGTTGCCCGCGCCGCCGCCCGCCGAGCGCAGCGAGGACGCGCCCCGCAACCTCGTCGAAGAGTTGATTGCCGGCGTCTGGTGCGAGGTGATGGGGCTCGCGTCGGTCGGCGTGGGCGACGACTTCTTCGAGCTGGGCGGCCACTCGCTGCTGGCCGCGCGGCTCGTCTCGCGTCTGCGCCGCGACCTGCGGGCCGAAGTTTCCTACGCAGACCTCTTCGACCACCCGACGGTCGCGCGGCTCGCCGCGCGCCTCGAAGCGCGGCGCGCGGGAGCGCGGCGCGTCTCGCCCCCCGCGCCGCAGCCGCGTGACGCGCGCGGCTTCTCCCGGCTCTCCTACGCGCAACAGCGCCTCTGGTTTCTCCACCGCCTGAAGCC
>DASWNR010000286.1:0-9383 GCA_036399155.1 Pyrinomonadaceae bacterium | reverse complement strand
CCTGGAACTTTGAACTCGGTTCATCTGTTGAGTGTGAACTCCGGGAGGTTGGTGTTGTAGAGCCCGACGCGCCCCTGCGCGCTCGGCGGGAGTGCGAGGCGCGGGACGGGGCTGCCGTCCTCGGCGGCCTCTATGACGAGGCGCACGTCCTCCGGGCGGAGCGATTCGACGATTGTGCGCGGGCCTCTGAGCGTCAGCGTGACCGCCTGCGGCGAGACGGGGGCGCCCGAGGCGGAGCGCACCGCGACGCCCGTGAAGCGGCGCTCGGCCTGCTGCTCGCCGATCTCGACGCGCACGGTGACCGACGACTCGGCGGGCGTGACCTTGTGGTCGGGGATGTCAACGGCGACCTGCGGGAGCACGAGCGTCTCGCGCTGCCCCGCGAGCGAGATGGTCTCGGTGAAGGCGCGCTCGACGGCCGCGACGTGGCTCTGCGGCCCGCGCACGCGCAAGAGCGGCGGCGAGACCTGCACGTCGCCGCGCGCGAAGCCGTCGGGCGGCTCGCCCTCGAAGCGCGCCTCGACGGCGACCTCGCGCTCGACCAGTGGTTCGAGGTGGAGCGTGAGGCTGCGCGGGTTGATGCTGACGATGCGCACGTCGTCGGGCAGCTCCATCGTGACGTTCTTGTCGGAGAGCCGCAGGACGCGGTCGCCCGTCCGCAGCTCCGTCACGTCGGCGAGAGCGACGAGGTTGCGCGCGTTCAGCTCGGCGAGCTTGCCCTGGCTGCCTTCGAGCGTCACGTCCACCTCGTCCACCGGCTCGTTGCCCACGTCCACGCCTTCGGGGAGGATGAAGTCGAGCTGGACGCCGCGCAGGCGCATCTGCGCGGGCGCGCGCTGCGTCGTCACGGCGTACCAGAGGCCGAGCGTGATGCCGAGCGCGAAGAGCTTGAGCGTCCAGTCCTCGAAGAGCAGCGCGCGCAGCCAGCGCCGCGCCGCGCCGCCCTGCGCCCCGCCCTTCGCCGTGGTGGGAATCCTGAAAGCCATCCGCCCCCTAGCCCCTGACCTCGGACGATAAGCTGTCGGCCTCGGCCTGCTTGTCCGCCGCCGGCTCGGCCTCGCGCCGGTTCGGCTCCAGCGCGTCGAGTATGGCGGTGCGCAGCCGCGTCCCGTCGAGGCCCCGGCGTATCTGCCCGCGCTGGACGAAGGAGACGAGGCCCGTCTCCTCCGAGACGACGACCGCGACGGCGTCCGTGTCCTCCGTGATGCCGAGGGCCGCGCGGTGGCGCGTGCCGAGGTCTTTGGAGAGCAGCGGGTTCAGTGTGAGCGGCAGGAAGCAGGCGGCGGCCGCGACGCGGTGGCCGCGGATGACGACCGCGCCGTCGTGCAGCGGCGTCGCCGGGTTGAAGATGGTGACCAGCAGGTCGTAGGAGAGCTCGGCGTCCATCTGCACGCCGCCCTCGATGACGTTGCGGAGGTTGACGCCGCGCTCGACGACGATGAGCGCGCCGGTCTTGGTCGAGGCCAGCGTCGTCGCCGCCAGCACGATCTCGTCGTAGACGCCCTCGCCGAACTGCCCGCGGTGGCGGACGAGGAACGGCATGCGGAAGCGGTTGCCGAAGGTGACGAGCGCCTGGCGGATTTCGTTCTGGAAGAGGACGACGATGGCGACGCCGACGTAGACCGGCGCGGGGCGCAGGATGAACTCCAGCGTCGCGAGGTCGTAGCGCGCCGCCGCCCAGTAGATGAGCGCGAGCGCGCCGATGCCGGCGGCCATCGGCGCGGCGCGCGTGCCGCGGATGAGCCTCAGCAGCGCGTAGACCAGCAGGAAGACCAGCGCCACGTCCACGAAGTTTCGCGGCTCGCGCAGGGACTGCCAGAACTGACTTTGCGACTGGAGAAGCATCGTTAGCTGTCGGCTGTTAGCTGTCGGCTGTTGGCCTCTTTCATGCCCGCGGGGTCGGCCTTCGTCCCTGCCCGTATTCGCGCGAGGGGCGAAAAGCTAACAGCTAAGAGCTAACAGCTAACAGCTATCCAATGTGCTGCGGTATCGGGTTGTCGGGGCCGGGCTCGCTGCGCCGCGACGTTTCGATGAAGATCATGTCGACCATCGGCTCGGCGGTCTTGATGCACTGCTCGACCTCTTTGACCGTCCGCTCGATGTCGCCGGTGGCGAGGTCGTCGCGGAACTGTACGTGCGCGTTGATCAGAATCTGCTTCGGCGCGAGGTGCATCGTCAGCAGCTCGATGACCTCCGTGACGTTCGCGTGCGAGGCGATGGCCCCGCGTATCACCTCCAGCGTCTTCTTCGTCGCCGCCTCGCCCAACAGCAGCCCGCGTGCCGAGCGCGCGAGCACGAAGGCGACGACCGCCAGCACGAGCCCGATGGTGATCGAAGCGACGCCGTCCCAGTAAGCCCCGCCGCCCGGCCCCGCGTGGTGCTCGGTCAGGTAGAGTCCGGCGGCGGCGATGACGATGCCGATGAGCGCGGCCGTGTCCTCGAAGAGCACGGTCTTGGCCGTCGGGTCCTTCGACTCGCGCAGGTACTCCATGAACGACATCCCCGCGTGTCGCGCCTCGTTCACCTCCTGATAAATCGCCAGCCCTATCGAGCCCAGCTCGATGACGAACGAAGCGCCGAGGATGGCGTAGGCCCAGCCCACCCTCTCCGGCGGGTGCGGGTGCGAGAGCTTGGCGATGCCCTCGTAGACGGCGTAGGTCGCGCCGACGCCGAAGATGAAGATGGCGGCGATGAACGACCAGAAGAACCGCTCCTTGCCGTAGCCGAAGGGGTGCTTCTCGGAGGCGGGCCGGCGGTAGAACCTCAGACCCAGCAGCAGGAAGACCTGGTTGGTCGTGTCCGCCAGCGAGTGGAGCGACTCCGCCATCATGCCCGACGAGCCCGTCAACATGGCGCCGATGAATTTGAGTACAGTTATCAGCCCGTTGGCGAACAGCGCACCGAGCACTGCCAACATAAGCGACCTCCACCCTGTTTGCTTTATACGCCTCCGCGCCGATTATGCGGCAAACAGGGGCGCAAATCAACGCGGAGCATTTTCGGGGGTTGGCGGGCGGTCAGGCGTTGGCTTTGACGCGGCGCTTGATGCGTCCGCGCAGGAGGAGGCCGACGAGGAGGCCCGAGTCGTCCACGACGGCGAGCGCGCCCGCGCCGTTCTCGTTGAGCAGGCGCTCGGCGCGCGCGAGCGTGGCGGAGGGGGCGACGAAGAGTTCTTCGGAGACGGGGCGCATCACCTCGCGCACGCGCGTCTGGTGCCAGCGCTCGCGCGGCAGCTCCTTCAGATCGCGGAGCGCGAGGATGCCGTGCAGCCGCCCGTCGCGCGCGACGGTGAACGCCTCCTGACGGTGGAGCGCGAGGACGTGGTCTACGAAGTGGCCGACCGTCGAGTCGGGCTCGACCGCGACGGCCGCCGTCATCGCGTCGCCGGCCGTGCGCGGGGACTTGCCCGGGCGCGTGACCGAGCGCGCCGCGTCGAAGAGGAAGAGGCCGACCAGCCCGAGCCACAGCCCCATGAACGGGTCGCCGAGCCACAGGTAGAAGTAGCCGCCGAAGACGACGAGCGCGCCGCCGATGAGCTGGCCGCCGAGCCCCGCGACGCGCGTCGCGTCGTCGAGCTGCCCCGTCCGCTTCCACAGGAACGCGCGGAGCACGCGCCCGCCGTCGAGCGGGTAGCCGGGCAGCAGGTTCGACGCCGCGATGGTGAAGTTCCAGAAGCCGACGATGGAGAGCGCCGCGGCGAGCGCGTCGAGCCCCGCGAGCCGCGAGACGTAGAAGCCCGCGAGCGAGGCGACGCCGATGAGGAAGCTCGCGCTCGGGCCGGCGATGGCTATGCGGAACTCGGCGCGCGGGTTGTCGGGCTCGCGCCTGAGGCGCGTCAGGCCGCCGAAGGGGTGGAGCACTATCTCGTCGCTCTCGATGCCTTCGGCGCGCGCGAGGAGCGCGTGCGAAAGCTCGTGGCCGAAGATGGAGAGGAAGAGCGCGAAGGTCGTCAGCACGCCCGTCACCCAGGCCGCGACCGCGCCGAGCTTGACGAACTGCGTCATCGGCGTCCCCTCGGCGAAGCTCGCCGCGATCACCCACGCCGACAGCGCGAAGACCGCGAACCAGCGGTAGTCGATGCGCACGGGGATGCCCAACACCCGCGCCACCTGTATCTGCCGCCTGAAGAGACGAAGTGGGTTCATAAAAAGTACTGAGGACTGAGGACTGAGTGGAAGACAAATCCCGCGTTTCCACTCAGTCCTCAGTCCTCAGTCCTCATCACTTATTCAAACGCCCCGGCCGTCTCGTCGAGGAGGTGCGACTGTTCGTTGCGCGCGACGCGGCGCAGGAGCAGCGGCTCGTCGAAGAGCTGCGAGAGGCCGTTGACGATGGCGTAGCGCGGCTCGGCGGGGATGCGCGTCTGTAGCTTCGTCTCGCGCTGGAGGAACTCGGCCATGCCGTCGAAGAGCGCGCCGCCGCCGGTCAAAATCAACCCGCGGTCGTAGATGTCCGCGGCGACCTCGGGCTGCAACTCCGCGAGCGCGCGGTTGACGACGCGCGACAGGCGCTGGACGACGCCCGAGGCGGCGACGCAGACCTCCTCGCTCGTCACGTCCACGGCGCGCGGCGAGCCCGACTGAACGTCGCGCCCCTTCACGCTCAGGCTCCGCGCCGGGTTCGGCGGCTCGACGGCCGAGCCCAGCTCCTTCTTCAAATGTTCGGCGGTCGGCGCGCCGATGATGAGCCCGTGGTGGCGGCGCAGGCGGTCGATGATGGCCTCGTCGATGTCGAAGCCGCCGACGCGCTCGGCCTGCGCGTAGACGATCATGCCGCGCGCCACGACCGCGACGTTCGTCGTCCCGCCGCCGATGTCGACGACCGCCGACGCGTTCTTATCCTCGACGGGGACGCCCGCGCCGATGGCCGCCGCCAGACCCTCCTCGACCATGTAGACCCGGCCGATGTGCGCGGACTCGGCGGCGGCGAGCAGCGCGCGCTGCTCGACCTGCGTGATGCCCGAGAGCACGCTCATCACGGCGCGGCGGCTGAAGTGCGAGATGCCGCTGCGAGCGCGCCGGACGAACTGGTCGAGCAGGCTCTGCGTCCGCTCGAAGTCGGCGACGACGCCGTCAACGAGCGGGTAGACGAGCGACACGTCGCGCGCCTCGCGCCCGAGCATGTCGTGCGCCTCGCGCCCGACGGCGACGGCCGCGCCCGAAATCTTGTTGACGGCGACCACGGCCGGCTCGTCCACGACGACGCCGCGCCCGCGCACCGCGATGATGACAGAGGTCGAGCCGATGTCTATCGCCATCGAGTCCGACACGAGGTCCCGCCACCCCTGGAGCGACAGCAGCGAGCGCGGCCCGCGCATGAATGTGTTTGAAGACATATAGGTTGAGTGATAGGTGATGAGTGATAAGTGATGATAAGTAAAAAGGGGCGTCCTGTTCTTTCTTACCCCTCATCACTCATCACTCGTCACTGGGTGTTCCTCCAGTCCACCTCGAAGATGGGGACGGGCTGGACGCGGTTCTTGACGGTGATGGGCGTGCGCGGGCTGAAAGCGCAGCCCGCCCCGGCGGCGGCGCGCGCGGCGGCGTCGCTCAGAAGTATCTGGCCGGGCGCGGCGTTCTGCTCAAGCCGCGCCGCGAGGTTGACCGTGTCGCCGATCGCGGTGTACTCCGAGCGCCGCTCCGACCCGATGTAGCCGACGGTGGCGACGCCGGTGTGGAGCCCGATGCCGATGGCTATATCGGCGAGCCCGTCGGCGCGCAGCTGCGTGTTGATGCCCTCCATCCGGCGCTGCATCTGGACGGCGGCCGAGACGGCGTTGCAGGCGTCCTCGGGCGTCGCCGTCGGCGCCCCGAAGAGCGCCATCAGCCCGTCTCCGATGTACTTGTCGAGCGTGCCGCCGTGGCCGAAGACCACGTCCGACATCGCCGTGAAGTAGTTGTTCAGGAGGTGTACGACGCGGTCGGGCGGGGCGTTCTCAGACAGGCGCGTGAAGCCGCGTATGTCGGCGAAGAGCACGGTCAAAGTCTGGTTGACGCCGCCGAGCTTGAACGAGTCCGGGTTCTCTAAGATTTGCTTGACGACGTACTCGGGGAGGAAGCGGCTGTAGTTGGCGCGCGCCACCTCCTCGTGCGCGAGCCGCGCGTGCGCGCGCGCGTTCTCGACCGCCACGGCCGTCTGCGCGGCCACCGCGCTGACGAGTTCGAGGTCGTCGCGCGTGAACGAGGTGAAGGGGTCGAGGCGGTCTGCGTAGAGCGCGCCGTGGACGCGCGTGTCGGCGATGAGCGGCGCGCAGATGGTCGAGTGCACCCCCTGGGCGACGATGGAGTGGACGCCGGCGAACTCCATGTCGGCGGCCGCGTCCTGCGACAGAAGCGCCTGCCGCTCGCGCATGACCTTGCGCGTGATGGTGCGGCCGATGGGCTGCTTGCGCGCGTGCGCGGCGCGCGTCTCGTCGCGCACGCGCATGGCGACGACGACGAGGTCTTCGTCGCCCTCTTCGCCGCGCCGCGACTCGTCGCTGAGGAGCGCGACGACGCGGTCGGCGGGCGTCGCGCTGAAGATGACCTCGCAAGCCTTCTCGAAGATGGGGTCGAGGTCGAAGACCGAGCCGAGGGTCTTCGACATCTCGTAGAGCAGCGCGAGTATTCTGGCCTTGCCGCGCAGCTCCTCAAGCTCGGCGTTCTGCGCTGCGGCCGCCGCGCGCTCGGCCGTGGCGGGCGAGGACGTGCGCGCGCCGAGCGCGGCGCGGATCACGTCGTTGGCCGAGACCAGCAGTTGCGTGTGGCCGAGCGGCTTGTCCTCGAAGCGCGCCTCGGACTCGGGCGTCTTCGGCTCGTCGGAGAGGTCGAGGCGCAGCCGGCTCGCCCCGATCTGCACGATGTCGCCGTCGCGCATCGGGTGTTCGAGCCGCTGCTCGCCGTTGACGAAGACGTGGTTGGCCGAGAGCTTGCCCTCGACGCTGCCGTCGACGAGGACGTAAGAGCCGCCCCTGTACCTGACGTGCGCGTGGTAGCGCGAGGCGCGCGGGTCGTTCAGGACGACGCGGTTGTCCGGCGCGCGCCCGATGGTGCAGACGCCCTGCGGCGAGAGTGGCAACTGCCAAACGCGCCCGCCGGCGTCCGTGATGTGGAGAAGAGCCATACGCTCCCGCGACCCTTTGAGAGGAGAATCCTGACGCGAAATTCTACATGCAGAGCCGTGCGGGTGACAACGTGAAGAGGCGAAAGGGTCAGCCGCGGGCCGCGGGTTGGGAGACATTTGTTAAGACCGGCGTAACCTCCGATTCAGAAATGTGTGGTATAGGGTTCATGCGGCGCGCGCCGCCGCCGCTTCCGAGGGGCATTCAGACCCGAACGGTACTCTCCGACGAAAGGATTTCTCACATGCGCCAGATGATTCTCCGCGCGGCCGCGCTGTGCGCGCTCGTCACCGGTACGGCCGCCGCCGCACGAGCGCAGACGCAGGCGGCGGCCGCGCGACCCGAACCGCCCGCGCAAGCCGGGGCGCCCGCGACCGCCGCGCGGCAGCCGGACAAGCCGGCCGGCGGGCTCTTCGCGCTCGAAGACGTGCGGCGGCAACTGCGCGAGCAGCGCGAGGAGATCGAGCAGCTACGCGCCGCCGTGCGCGAGCAGTCGCGCCTGATAGGCGAGCTGCGCTCGCGCGTCGAGGACACGGAGCGCGCCACGTCCGCCGTCGCGTCGCGCACGAGTGGTGCGCCCTCCGTGCGTGACGCCGCATACGCGCCCGACCGTCCTGACGCGAACGCCGCGAACGGCGCGAACGCCGCGGGCGGCGCAGGCGTCGCCGGGGCCCAGGACGCGGCGGGCAAGCAAGCGGGCGCGGCGCTCGAAACGCGCGTGGCGCGCGTCGAGGAGCAGGCGAAGAGGGCCGCGGACGCCGTCGGCTCGATGACCTTCAGCGGCGACATGCGCTTCCGCTACGAGTCTTTCTACGGCCAGCAGAACGCGGCGGCGAACCCCGACGTGCCGGGCACGTTCGGCAACCAGCTCTCGACGCGCCAGCGCCTTCGCCTGCGCGCGCGCCTCGCTGTGCGCGGGAAGATCGGCGACGAGTTCGACTGGGGTCTGCGCCTCGCGACGGGCAGCTTCGCCGACGCGATTTCGACCAACCAGACGCTCACAGACTTCTTCACGCGCAAGCCCTTCGGGCTCGACTACGCATACTTCGTCTACAGGCCGAAACGGCTTCCCGGCTTCTCCGTCGAGGCCGGTAAGCTCGACTCCGGACGGCGGTTCGTCCCGCACGGAGAGACGGACAAAGAGAAAGAGATCGAAGCCTTCTGGACGCGCACGGAGATGACCTGGGACGCCGACCTCAACCCCGAGGGCTTGATGGAGACCTACGCGCGCAAGTTCGGTGAGGGGCGCGCCGTCAGGAACCTCGTCCTACAGGCGTGGCAGTTCCCCGTGCTCGAACGCAACTCGGCGTTCGTCCTCGGCGCGGACGGCAAGGTTGACCCGTCGGCGTCGGGGCGCGCGGGGCGCGACCTCGCGCTCTACGGCGCGCAGGCGCGCACCGAGCTGGCGCTCTCGGACAGACTCTCGCTCCGGCTCTCGGCCGCCGACCTCTACTTCTCCGGGACGCAGTTCATCACGCCCGCGCAGGTCTTCGGCGGGAACATACAGTTCCCCGCCACCCTCACCATCCCCGCGTCGGGGACGACCCCGGCGCGCACCGTCACCGCGCAGGTCTCCGTCCCGCGCGACCTGCTCGTCTCCGGCAACGGCAACCTCGGGCTGTCGCTGGCGAACACGAACGCCGTCAACCGCGACGGCCGCCTTTCGTCGGGCTACAACCTCGTCGACCTCATCGCGCGGCTCGACTACAGGAGCGCGAAGTCCTCGCGCTGGCCCGTCATGCTGCTCTTCAACTTCGTGACCAACACGCAGACGCGCGGCGTGGTGACGGCCGGGCCGTCGGGGGAGGACGTGGTGCTGCCGAACGACCAGGGGCAGGGCTACTGGGCCGAGTTCCGCCTCGGGCGCGACGTGCTGGGGCTGAGGCGCGGCGAGGTCGAGCGCGGCGACAAGATGTTCAACTACGCCTTCGTCCGCGTCGAGAAGGACGCCGTCCTCTCGCCCTTCAACGGGAGCGACCTCGGCCTCTCGACGGACGTGCGAGTCCACCGTTTCATCGCCGCCTACGCCCTCGACCCGAAGGTCTCCGTCGCGCTGACGGGCCTCCTCACGCAGCGGCCGACCGGGCTGCTCGGCGTCTTCGGCTCGACGCCGCCCGGCTCGCTCAACCGAACGCAGACGCGTCTGCAATTCGACACGATTCTGCGCTTCTGACGGCTCCGGGTAACGGAGATTTAAAGAGGCCGTAACCTTACGTTAGGGCGGGGCGGATACAATCGCCGCAATCCCGCCCGAATCCCTCACAGTGGCTGCGCATGAAGGCGG
>DASWNR010000285.1:0-8260 GCA_036399155.1 Pyrinomonadaceae bacterium | reverse complement strand
CTCGCCACGAGACGCCGTCGACGACGAGGTGGTGTGCGACGAACAGGAGGCGGGCGGTGCGCCCGTCGCCGCGCTCGAAGAGGGCGACGCGGACGAGCGGCCCCTCGTTTAAGTTGAAACTCGCCTGTAGTCGCGCCGCCTCGGACTCGACGGCGCGGCGCTGCTCGTCCTCGTCCATCCCCGCGATGTCGAAGCGCTCGAAGGGCACGCGGTCGTCGGGCGCGGCGTTGAACTGACGCCAGCCGTCGGCCTCGCGCACGAACCGCATGCGCAGCGCGTCGTGGTGCTCGTAGAGCGCGCGCACGGCCTCCCGCAGCACGCCCGCGTCAACCTCCTGCCGCAGCTCGAAGAGGTAGCCCATGTTGAAGTGGTGCGGCGCGGGCAGCCTCTGCTCGAACAGCCAGTGCTGGATGGGCGTAGACGGCACGTCGCCCGTGACAATTCCCTGCTCGGCCTCGACGCCCGACTCGGTGCCCGCCACGGCGGCCAGCTTGGCAATCGTCTGAGACTGAAAAAGCTGACGCGGGATGAGTCGCAGCCCCGCCTGATTCGCGCGCGCGACCACCTGAATCGTGAGAATCGAGTCGCCGCCCAACTCGAAGAAGTTGTCGTGGACGCCGACCCGGCTCAAGCCGAGCACGTCGGCCCAGATGCCCGCCAGCAGCTCCTCGGCGGGCGTGCGCGGCGCGACGTGCGCCTTCCCCTGTTCCGGGCGCGCCGCGTCCGGCTCGGGCAGCGCGCGACGGTTCACCTTGCCGCTCGCCGTCAGCGGCAGCTCGTCGAGGAAGACGAAGGCCGACGGCACCATGTACTCCGGCACGCGCTCTTTCAGGTGGCCGCGCAGCTCCGCCGCCGAGGGCGGCTGTTCGGCGTCGGCCACGACGTAAGCGACCAGCCTCTTGCCCACCGCGCCCTCGCCGCGCACCGTCGCCGCGCACGCGCGCACGCCGGAGTGCGACGCCAGCGCCGCCTCCACCTCGCCCAGCTCCACCCTGAACCCGCGTATCTTCACCTGCTCATCGGCGCGGCCTACGTATTCGACCTCGCCGCCCGCGGCGAGCCGCGCCACGTCGCCCGTGCGGTAGAGACGCGCGCCGGGTTCGTCGCCGTAAGCGTCGGGCACAAACTTCTCGGCGGTGAGGCCGGGGCGGTTCAGGTAGCCGCGCGCGACGCACACGCCGCCGATGTGCAGCTCGCCCGACACGCCCACGGGGACGGGCCGGCCGTGCGCGTCGAGCACGTAGAGCCGCGCGTTCGAGACGGGCCGGCCGATGGGCGGGAGCAACGGCCAACGCGTCGGCGCCCCGCCCAGACTGTGGGCGCTGACGACGTGCGCCTCGGTCGGCCCGTACTGATTCACCAGCACGCCGCCCGGCAGGCGTCGGAACATCTCGACGAGCGCGGGCGTCACCTGCAACTGCTCGCCCGCCGTCAACACCTCGCGCAGGCGCACGGCCGCCGCCGGCGCGCCGCCCGCCTCAAGCGCCTCGGGCATCGCCTCGGCCAACTGCTGTAGGTAGACGAAGGGGACGAACAGGCGCTCGACCGCCTCTTCGGACAGCAGCCGCCAGAAGGCCGCGGGGTCGCGCCTCACCTCGTCGCCGACGAGCACGAGCGCGCCGCCCCCGCACCACGTCGAGAAGATTTCCTGACACGACACGTCGAACGACAGGGGCGCGAACTGCACCGTGCGCGCCGACGCGCCGGCCGACGCGTGTTCGAGCTGCCAGTGGATGAGGTTGACGAGCGGGCGGTGCGGCATGCCGACGCCCTTCGGCCGACCCGTCGAGCCCGAAGTGTAAAGAACGTAAGCGAGGCTTTCGGGACTCGCCACGGCGCGCACGTCGGACGTGTCCTCGCGCGCGAGCGCGTCACGCTCGGCGTCGAGACAGACGGCCTCTGCGTGACCGGGCGGCAGCGCGTCGAGCAGACGCCGGTTCGTCACTATCAGGCGCGGGCGCGCGTCTTCGAGCAGCAGCGCGACGCGGCGCGGCGGCAGCGCGGGGTCGAGCGGCAGGTACGCGCCCCCGGCCTTGAGCACCGCCAGCAGCGCGATCATCTGTTCCGACGAGCGGCCGAGAAACAGCGCGACCGGCGCGTCCGTCCCGACCCCTCGGCGGCGCATGAGGCGGGCCAACTGGTTGGCGCGCGCGTTCAGCTCGCCGTAGGTCAACTGGCCGCCCTCGAAGACGAGCGCGACGGCGTCGGGCTTCGCGGCGGCCTGCTCCTCGAACAGTTGGTGAAGACAGGCGTCGCGCGGGTAGTCACCGCGCGTGTCGTTCCAACGCGTGACGATCTGTTCGCGCTCGTCTTCGCCGAGGAGGCTGAGGCTTGAGACGGGGGCGCTGCTGTCGTCCAAAGCCCCGCGCAGCACGTTGACGAAATGGCCGGCCAGCCGCTCGACGCTCTCGCGCTTGAACAGTCTCGCGTTGAAGGCGACGCGCCCCCCGACGCCGCCGCCCGTCCCGGCGAAGGTGAAAGTAAGGTCGTTCTTCAAGTCGGGCAGCTCGCCGTGGATGTCCGTGTGCACGAGCACCGCGTCGAAGAGCGGGCACCTGTTGTCGGCCGCCTCAAGCTCGAGGTCTTTGACGAGCTGCGCGAACGGGTAGCCCTGCCGCGCGTAACCGCCCGACAAACTTTCGCGCACCTTGAGCAGCAGCTCGCGGAACGACTCGGCGTCCTCCACGCGGTCGGCAATCGCCAGCACGTTCGGCTCCGGCCGCGGCGCTCCGGCCGGCCTGTAGGGCGGGCTGCCGACGACGACGAGCCCCGCGCCCGTGTACTTGTGGAGGCAGACTTTGAGCGCGGCCATCAAGGTCGTGCAAGTCAGGAAGGCGGAGTCTTTGGCGAAGGCGAGCAGCCTGCGGCCGAGGTCGTCGGGCAGGGGGATGGCGACTTCGCCCCGCTTGTCCGAGTAGACTTTGGAGCGCTTGAAATCGGTGGTGAGGTCGGCGCCGCCGAGTTCGCCCGACAAACGGGAGAGCCAGTAGTCGCGCTCCTCCTTCAAGGTCGTGGTCAGGATCAACGTGTCTGTCATGTTCGTTCTCCGAAGGGACGGCCGCCCGCCTTCGTCTCTCACTCGCCCCACAGGACGGGGCAGAAGTCCGGGTCGGTGTAGTCGGGCCGCCCCGCGGCCGTGCGGCAGAGCACGTCGTTGCGATGCCACGCGAGCTTGCCGTCTTCGCCGCGCCACTCGCGGTAGCGGTTCGCCTCGTCCTGCAAGTGCGCGGAGATGGAGTGGCGCTGGACGCGCCCGCGGTTCGCCCCGCTGCCGTGGATGGTCAGGCAGTGGTGGAAGCTGACCTGCCCGCGCCCAAGCGTGAGGGGCACGACCTCGGCCCGCCTGCCGCCGGTCTCGAACATCTCTCGCAGTCCCGAAGGGTCGCTCGTGTGAAACTCCCTCAGGTTCTCGTTGCCGCCCCACAGGTGGCTGCCGGCGACCACCGTCAAAGGCCCCATCGCCTCGTCGCAGTCCTGAAGCGGAATCCACGCCGTCAGCATCTCGTCCGACGTGCACGTCCGCCAGTAGGCGCGGTCGCTGTGCCAGCCGATGTAGGTTTGGCGGGCCGCCTCGTCCACCGGCTTGTAGATCATCTGGTCGTGCCAGAGGCGGACGGACGGCGTGCCGGCGAGCCGCGCGGCGATGGCGCCGAGCACGGGGCTGAGCACGAGCACCGACAATTCCTGATTCTGGATCGAGACGTAGTCGTTGATGCGAAGCCCGTCGCCGTCGCCCCGCTTCCAGCCCTCGAACGGCTTGACGGCGGCGGGCACACTGAAGTCGCGCTCGCCCGCGTAGAACCGCTCGCTGCCGTAGACGGCCTCCTCGATCTCATCGTCGCCGAAGATTTTTTTCGAGACGTAGTAGCCCCGCCGACGGTAAAACTCGACGTCCTCGTCGGTGGGGAGCAGGCTGCGCTGCTCGGGTGTCAGTTCCATATCTTGTTCCCTCGGTTCGGTGAGATGGCCGGTCAGACGGCAGGGGGCGACTCTTTACCAGTCGTCGAACGTAAACTCGTCGGCGGTCTCGACGGCCGGGGCGGCCGTCCGCGCCTCCCGCGCGTCTTCGCCGAGCGGGAGGTCGAGCAGGCGCGCGTCGGGGTCGGCGACGACGCCTTCGAGCAGCGCGCGGTAGCGTTCGAGCATCAGGTCGATGGTCGCGGCGTCGAAAAGCGCCTCTTTATAAATCGCGTTGACGACGAGCCGCCCGTCCCGCTCGACGAGCGAGACTTCCAGATCGAACTTCGCCACGCCGTTGTCCGCCATGTACCCGGAGAGCGTGACGTCCGGCAGCTCGGCCTCGCGCGCCGGGTTGTTGTTGAGCGCGAAGAAGACCTGGAACAGCGGGTCGTGTGACAGGTCGCGCTCGGTCCGAAGCATCTCGACCAGCTTGTCGAAGGGCATGTCCTGATGCGCGTAGGCGCCGAGCGTGGTCTCGCGCACCCGCGCGAGAAGCGCGCGGAACGTCGGGTTGCCCGAGAGGTCTGTGCGCAGCGCCAGCGTGTTGACGAAGAACCCGATGAGGCCCTCGACCTCGCGCCGGCGGCGGTTGGCGATGGGCGTGCCGACGACGATGTCCTCCTGCCACGTGTAGCGGTAGAGCAGCGTCTTGAAGGCGGCCAGCAGCAGCATGAAGGGCGTCACGTCTTCGCGCCGGCAAAGCTCCTTGAGCGCGAGGGTCAGCCCCTCCGTGAGCAGCAGCGACCTGCGCGCGCCGCGCAGCGTGCGGGCCGGCGGGCGCGGCCGGTCGGTGGCGAGTTTGAGTTTGGCCGGCGCGCCTTCGAGCTGTTTCTCCCAGTAGGCGAAGAGACCTTCGAGCCTTTCGCCCCGCAGCCACCCGCGCTGCCAGACGGCGAAGTCGGCGTATTGAATCGGCAGCTCGGCGAGCGGCGAGGGGCGCCCACCCGCGAACGCCTCGTAGAGCGCCGTCAATTCGCTGACGAGAATGTGACTCGACCAGCCGTCCGACGCGATGTGGTGCAGCGTCAGCAGCACCACGTGGTCGTCCTCGTCGAGCCGCAACAGGGCGCAACGCAGGAGCGGGTCGCCGGTCAGGTCGAAAGAGCGTCGCACCTCTTCGCCGATGACGTTCATGGCCTGCGCGTCGCGCTCCTGCGGCGGGACGCCGCGCAGGTCGAACACGGGCAGCGGCAGCGGCGAGACCGGCAAGACCCGCTGCAACGGCCTGCCGCCGACGAACTCGAAGGCGGTTCGCAGCGCCTCGTGCCGCCGCAGAATCTCGCCCAGACTTCGCCGCAGAACGTCCACGTCGAGACGCCCCGTGGCGCGCACGGCGGCCGGCACGTTGTAAGAAGCCGTCCCGCTCTCAAGCTGTTCGAAGAACCAGATGCGCTCCTGCGCGAAGGAGAGCGGGCACGGGTCGGAGTCCGGCCTCCGCGGGATGGCGCCCGACTTTCCGTCCCCGATGCCTTTCTTCGTCAGCAGCAGCGGCAGCAGCTCGCGCTTCGCAGGGGAGAGCGGTGCGGAGCGTTTCCCGCCGTCGTTCGTCCCCCGCCCCGCTTCGGCCGTGGGACGCTCGCGTTCGAGCATCGCCTCGGCCTCCTCGTCCGAAAGTTCTTCGAGTTCTCCCAGAGCCTGTGCGATCTGTCCGTACTGCCAGGCGTGTTCCGGGTCGCGCTCCATGCTCTGCGCGAGCCCCGCGACGGTCGGCGTCTCGAAGGTGTTACGCACCGGCAGCTCGACCTGAAAGATTTCGCTCAGACGCGTGGTGACCTGCGTCGCCAGCAGCGAGTGGCCGCCGAGGTCGAAGAAGTTGTCCTCGACGCCGACCCGGCTCAGGCCGAGCACTTCGGCCCAGATGTCGGCTATCACTCTTTCGAGTACGGTGCGGGGCGCCACGAAAGTATTCCCCGGCGAGACCCGCTCCTGTCCCGGCTCGGGCAACGCGCGCCGGTTCACCTTCCCGTTCTCCGTCAGCGGCAGCGCGTCGATGAGGACGAACGCCGACGGCACCATGTACTCCGGCACCCTCTCGCGCATGAAGCCGCGCAGCTCGCTCGACGTGAGCGCGTCGCGCGGCTCGCCCGACGCGTGCGCGCCGTCGCGCGCCGGGACGACGTAGGCGACGAGCCACTTGTCTGACACGCCCTCGCCGCGCACCGCCGCCGCGCACTGTCGCACCCCCTCGTGCGCCGCGAGGACGGCTTCGACCTCGCCCAGCTCGATGCGGAACCCGCGCACCTTCACCTGATCGTCGGAGCGCCCCATGAACTCGACATCGCCGTTCGCCAGCAGGCGCGCGCTGTCGCCGGTGCGGTAGAGCCGCGCCCCCGGCTCGCGCGAGAACGGGTTCGGGATGAACTTCTCCGCCGACAGGCCGGGGCGCTTCAGGTAGCCGCGCGCGAGCCCCGCGCCGCCGAGGCAGAGTTCGCCGGGAACGCCCACGGGCACGGGTTGCAGGCGCTTGTCGAGGATGTAAAGTTGCGTGTTGGCGACGGGGCGCCCGATGGTCGGCTGCCTCTCGCCCCCCTTTTGCACCAGCGAGAAGGTCGAGTAGGTCGTGTCCTCCGAAGGCCCGTAGAGGTTGAAGACCCGCGTGACGTTCCCCCGGCCGTAGGCTTGCTGGGCGAGCGCGTTTTGAAGCGGCTCGCCCGCGAGGTTGATCGTCGTGACGGACGGCGGTACCGCTTCGGCCCTCACCAGCTCGGCCATCGCCGACGGGACGGTGTTGACGAGCGTGACCTCCCCGGCCGCGTCGAGCGATGGCAGTTGGAGCGCGTCCTTGGCGAGGATGACCGCGCCGCCGTGGCAGAGCGTGCCGAATATCTCGAAGACCGAGAGGTCGAAACAGATCGAGGTCGAGGCGAGGACGCCCGCCAGTTGCTCCGGGGTGAACACGCCGCCCACCCAGTCGATGAAGGCGGCTGCGCTGCGGTGCGCGATGGCGACGCCCTTGGGCCGGCCCGTCGAGCCCGACGTGTAGATGACGTAGGCGAGGTTGTCGGCGTGCGCCTGCGGGGCGAGATCGTCGGTGGGTCTCCCGGCAATCGCTTCGGCCTCCGCGTCGAGGGCGACGACCCGCGCCCGCCCGGGCGCGATTCGCTCCCGCAGGTGCTCCTGCGTTAACAGCAGCGGGGCCTGCGTCTCTTCGATGATGAAGTCGAGGCGCTGCCGTGGGTATTCGGGGTCGAGCGGCACGTACGCACCGCCCGCCTTGAGCACGCCGAGCAGGGCCACGACCATCTCGACCGAACGCTCCATGCAGACGGCGACGAGCGACTCGGCCCCGATGCCGAGACTTCGCAGGTGATGAGCCAGCCGGTTGGCTCGCCCGTTCAACTCGCGGTAAGTCAGACGGTCTCCGGCGAACCGGACGGCGGTGGCCTCGGGCGTGCGGCCGGCCTGCTCCTCGAACAGTCGCGCGACGGTCTGTTCCTTCGGGTAGTCTCGCCCGGTCTGGTTCCATTCGACGAGCATCCGCCGCTCGTCTTCGGTCAACAACGGCAGGGCGGAGACTTTCTGTTCGGGGTCGGCGACGACGCCTTCGAGGATGTTGCTGAAGTGCCCCCACATTCTGGCGATGGTCGCTTCTTCAAACAGGTCTGTGTTGTATCTGAAGAGAACGCCGAGGCCGCTCTCCGACTCGTTCACCATAGTCTCCAGGTCGAACCTCGCGATTCCGGCGTCGAAGTCGAGCGGCTCGACCGTGATGCCGGGGAGGGTGAGCGACGACTCAGAGGTCGTGCGCAGGACGAACATGACCTGAAACAGCGGGTTGCGACTCAGGCTCCGCTCGGGCTGCAACTCCTCGACGAGTTTTTCAAAGGGCAGCTCCTGGTGCGCGTAGGCCCCGAGCGAAGTCTCGCGCACGCGCGCCAGAAGCTCGCGGAACGTGGGGTCGCCCGAGAGGTCGCAGCGCATCACAATCGTGTTGAGGAAGAAGCCGATCAGACCTTCCACCTCGCTCCGGTTGCGGTTGGCGAGCGGCGTGCCGACGCCGAAGTCGGTCTGCCCCGTGTGGCGGTAAAGCAGGGTTTGGAAGGCGGCCAGCAGCGTCATGTAGAGCGTGACGTTCTCGCGGCGGCTCAGGTCGTAGAGCGCACTCGTCAGGCCCGGCGGCAGGCTGAACGTCAGGTGCCCGCCCGCGTAAGTTCGCTGGCGCGGGCGGGGGCGGTCGGTCTGGAGTTCGAGCGCCGGCAGGCCGCCCAGCTTCTTCTTCCAGTAATCGGTCTGGGCTTGCAGCACCTCGCCTTGCAGCCACCCGCGCTGCCACGCGGCGAAGTCGGCGTACTGCATGGGC
>DASWNR010000284.1:0-2402 GCA_036399155.1 Pyrinomonadaceae bacterium | reverse complement strand
GCCGTCAACTACACCGAGGCCGACATATACACCGACCTCGCCGACGACCTCAAACTTGCGGCGCTCGCCAAGCTGAACGAGATCGAGCGCCTGACGGTTGACGCGACCAGCAGAGCGGCGCGCGACGAGTACGACCGGCATAAGGCGCACATCACCGGCACAATGGCCCGCTACGCCGCCACGATGCACAACATCGGTATCGGGAAACAGAATTTCACCGAGGAACGCGCCGCGGACGCCCTCTTAGACCTCCGCGCCTACTTGCGACTGACGCCGGGACACGACCAGAGGGGCAGAGTTTTCTACGTGGACCCGGAAATGTCGCACGCCGATATGTACGAACTGGCGTGCTGTTATCCAGAGGCGGACAAGATCGAGGCGGTGTCCCACAGACGGCCGACCGAGCACGAGTACATCCGTGGCTCGCGCCAACTGCCGCCGATTAAGCTGGCGCAGGCCGTCGTGTTCTACGGCCTCGCGCTCGAATACCAGCGGGAAGTTCTGGCGCGCACGTCGGCCGAGTACGAAGAATTGCGGAGCTTCGGCCCGGACGTTGTGAGCGACGAGACGACCGAGAAGTGGCACGGACGGCGGGACGTGGCCTTAGACGCTGCGTTGCAATCCAAGCTCAATACCATCGCGGCGGCAAAGGGCAACATCGCACGCCTAGAGGCGAAGGTGTTAGAAGTCGAGGAAGAGATGAAGGGGCGCACGTCGAAGCGGCGGCCGTCGAAGCGGCGGAAGCCGGCCGCGACGGAGCCGAGCGAGGCAAGGGCGCAGACGAAGCTCTTTTAACGGGGTGACTATGGACAACTTTCTCAGCAGGGACAACGCGAAGGTCGGCGCGACACTTCGCTTTCGAGGGAAGCGGTACGTGATAGACGAAGTTGGCGGCGTCGGGGTGTGGATGCGGCGTGCGCGCAAGGACGGGACGCCGCGTAAGGACGCGCAGCACCGAGACTTCATCTACTTCCACGAGGCTGAAACATTCGGGGTGACGGTCGAGTAGCGCGCCGTTGGCGCTCGCGCCGGGAGGTAATCGGGTGAAGACCAGGGATAAGGTCGTCGCGGCGCTCCGGCAACGGTGCCCTTACCTGCTAGTCGAGCCGGAAGACATTCGGGTTAGCAAGCGCGGCCGGAAAGATGATGTTTATGCGTGGGAAGCGTTCTGCGGTCGCAAGGACTATCAAGGCGGCGAGAAGGTCTTTCACATCGGCGCTTGGAGCGGGTTGCGGGCGATAGCCGCGGACGGCGTGCAGGTTTTGAGGGAAGAATTTTTATTCTTGGAGATTGCGTGATGGAAGGCTTAAACAGACTCGACTTCAAGGCGGCGCTACTCATTTTCCGCGCGGCCAAACTCTACTTACAGACCGAGCGCGCCAAGCTGATCGTGCAGATTCACGACGAGAGCGCGGCGAGGGCGGCGTTCAAAGAGCGCAAGGGCGAGGAGGCAGAGGAAGGTTTCACCACCAGCATCGAAATCGCCCAGGCCGAGTTGCGCGAGCTTGAGCAGAATTTCGGCAAGGTCAAGGCGGCTCTCGTTGAGCGTTGGGGCGACGTGTTCGAGTAGGGACGACGATGAGAAGGCTTTTCAGGACGGGCGCCCAGCTGCGCGAGGCCGGGGGGCAGGCCAGGAGGGCGGCAGGCCGCGGCATTTACATCTTGACAATTATACTCCCGAAGGTGTATATTTGTGGAATGTTAGCCGCAGGCCACATCACGGCGGGCGCAGAGAGCCGAAAGGCGTACCGCCCGCTCCCCCTCTTCCCCGAAGCGGCGGCGCGCGAGGTCAAGCCGGACACGTCTACGCTCCTGCCGCTGCGCAGTTACGACAAAATCCTTGTCATGTTGAGCGGGGGCAAGGATTCGTTTCGGGCGCTGTTCAAGCTGCTGGACGACGGCGCGCGGCCGGAGCAGATCGAGCTTTGGCATCAGCCGGTAGACGGACGCCCCGAACACCTCGGCGGCAACCCCGTCCTGTTCGACTGGCCGGTTACTTCGGGCTACGTCATGGCCGCCGGCGAGGCGCTGGGGCTTCCCGTCCTCTTCCAGTGGCGCGAGGGCGGCATCGAGCGCGAAATGCTGCGCGAGAACGAGCGCATACAGGCGTGCGGCTTCCAACTCGGCGACGGCGCTATCAAACAGGCGGGGGGCACGCGGGGCGGGTTGAGCACCCGCCGCATGTTTCCCCAGGTCTCGCCCGACCTCTCGCTACGCTGGTGCAGCTGGACGGCGAAGATAGGGCCGGCGGACACGGCCATGTGCGGCGACCCGCGTTTCAGGGAGGGTGCTTTCCTCGTCGTCACCGGCGAGCGCCGGGAGGAGGGCGGCAACAGGAGCAAGTACGCGACGGTCGAGCGTCACAAGAACACGAACAAGAAGCGCCGCGTTGACCATTACCG
>DASWNR010000283.1:0-5518 GCA_036399155.1 Pyrinomonadaceae bacterium | reverse complement strand
GTCGAGCAACATCTCCCGCGCCGACAGGCGCGCGTCGGGCTGCGCCGCGGCGCTGCCGAGCAGCCTGACGAAATGCCTGACCATCCTCGACGCCGTCTCAAGGCTGAACAGGTCGAGGTTGCAGGCGAGGAAGCCGCTGAGCGCGCGCTCGGAGGGGAAGGCGTACAGGCACAGGTCGAACTTGGCGATCTGGATGTCGACGTTACTCGGTTCGAGCGTGACGCCCGCCGCCGCGGGCGCGGGCGCGGCGGCGTCCTGTAAGGAGAACGCCACCTGAAAGACGGGCGAGCGACTCATGTCGCGCTGCGGGTGCAGCTCCTCGACCAGCTTCTCGAAGGGCAGGTCCTGGTGCGCGTAGGCTTCGAGACTGACACCGCGCACGCGCCCGACCAGCTCGCGGAAAGTCGGGTCGCCCGACAAGTCCACACGCAACACCAGCGTGTTCGTGAAGAAGCCGATGAGGTGCTCGACCTCGGCGCGGCTGCGGTGGGCCATGGGCGCGCCGATGAGGATGTCCGTCTCGCCGCTGTAGCGCGAGAGCAGCGTCGCGTAGGCCGCGAGCAGCGTCATGAAGAGCGAGGCGTTCTCGGCCCGGCCCAGCGCCTTGAGCGCGGCGAAGACATCCTCACCGACCTCGAACCGCCGGAAGGCTCCCCTGTAACTGGGGGACGGCGGGCGCGGGCGGTCGGTCGGCAGCTTGCACGCCGCCGGCGCGCCCTCAAGCCGACGCTTCCAGTAGGCGAGTTGGCGTTCTACCTCCTCGCCGCGCAGCCACCCGCGCTGCCACGCCGCGTAGTCGGCGTACTGCACCGGAAGCTCGGGCAAACGCGCCTCGCCGCGGCCGACGCTCGCCTCGTAGAGCGCGGCCAACTCGCGCATGAAGATGTTGATGGAGGGGCCGTCGGCCGCGATGTGGTGAATGGTGACCACGAGCACGTGCTCGCGCTCGTCTCTCCGGAAGAGTTTCGCGCGGAGCAGCGGCCCGCGCGTGAGGTCGAACGGCCGCCGCCCCTCCTCCCGCACGAGGCGGCCCAACTCTTCGTCTGCCCCCGCGTCGCCGGCGCGCACCCGCACGACTTCGAGGGGGACGGCGGCGTGCGGCCGGATGACCTGCGCCGGCTCGCCGTCGACTTCGGCGAAGGCCGTGCGCAGGACTTCGTGCCGCGCGACGATGCGGTCGAGCGCCTCTTCGAGGGCGGCGGCGTCGAGCGGGCCGCGGACGCGGTAGGCGACGGGGACGTTATAGAGTGGGCTGCCCGGCACGAGCTGATCGAAGAACCATAGGCGGCGCTGCTCGAACGAGAGCGGCAGAGGCACTTCACGGCTCACGCGCACGATTGGCGGCGCGTCAGGCCCGGCCCCTTTCACAGCCGACGGCGCGACACGTTCGGCTAACTCGGCGACCGTCGGGCACTCGAACACGGTGCGGAGGGCGACACTAACCCCGAGCGTCTCGCGCACCCTCGACATTAATTGCATCGCCCGCAGCGAGTTCCCCCCCAGGTCGAAGAAGTTGGCCGTTCTACTGACGCGCGCCACACCCAGCACCTGCTCCCACATGCCCGCCAGCACCTTTTCCATCTCGCCCCGCGGCTCCTCATACTCCTCGGCGGCGTCCTCGCGCGGCTCCGGCAGCGCCCGCCGATCCACCTTCCCGTTCTCGTTCAGCGGCAGCCGCTCAAGCACCGTTATTACTGCGGGCACCATGTAGTCGGGCACGCGCCCTCGCAGCCGCTCCCGTAACTCCCGCCGGCTCGCCGCGCAACCCTCACGCAGCGCCACGTACCCCACCAGCCGACGCTCCCCGCCCGCGCCCTCGCGGGCCACAACCGCCGCCGCCGCCACCTCTTCGAGCCCGCCGAGCGCCGCCTCGACCTCGCCCAGTTCGACGCGGAACCCGCGCACCTTGACCTGCCCGTCGCGCCGCCCCAAAAACTCCACCACCCCGTCGGGGTGATACCGCCCCCCGTCCCCGCTCCGGTACAGCCTTGCCCCGGGCTCCGGGCTAAACGGGTCGGGGACGAACCGCTCGGCCGTCAACCCGGGGCGGTTCAAGTACCCGCGGGCCACCCCGTCGCCGCCGATGTAGAGCTCTCCGCGCATCCCGGCCGGCACGGGGCGCATCCGCCCGTCGAGCAGGTAGACCCTCGTGTTGGCGATGGGCCGCCCGATGGGCACCGTCGCCCCCACCTCGGCGGCGTCCCGCACCTCGTGGCAGCAGGTGAAGGTCGTCCCCTCCGTCGGCCCGTAGCCGTTTATCAGGCGGGTGTCGGGGCAGCGGGTGACGAACTCGCGCACCCGCGACGGCGAGAGCACGTCCCCGCCCGCGAGGAGCTGGCGCAGCCCGCGCAGGTCTTCCGGGCGGCGCTCGGCCATGAGGTGGAAGAGCCCGGCCGTCAGCCACAGCGTGGTGACGCCGTGCTGCCCGACGGCCGCGGCGATGTCGTCGAGCGAGGCCGCGCCCGGCGGCATGACAACGAGGCGGGCGCCGTTCAAGAGCGCGCCCCAGATCTCGAAGGTCGAGGCGTCGAAGGCCAGCGGGGCCAGCTGGAGGAAGACCTCGGAGGGGGCGAACTCGGCGTAGTCAGCGCCGCGGACGAGGCGGACGACGGCGCGGTGCTCGACGCCGACGGCCTTCGGCCTGCCCGTCGAGCCGGAGGTGAAGAGCACGTAAGCGAGGTTCGTAGCTGACGCCTCGTCTGCCGCGGGCACGCCTTCATCCGCCTCGCCGTCATCGTCGTCGAGCAGCAGCAGCCGCGCAGCCGTCCCGCCCAGCAGCGGCGCGTGCCGCCGCCGCGTCAGCACGACCCCCGCCTCTGCCTCCGCCACGAGCAGCAGCAGCCGCGCCGGCGGGTCGGCCGGGTCAAGCGGCAGGTAGGCCCCGCCCGCCTTGAGCACCCCCAGCAAGGCGACGACCGCCTCGGCCGAACGCTCAAGGCAGAGCGCGACGAGCGACTCCGGCCCGACGCCGAGCGCCCGCAGGCGGGAGGCGAGGCGGCCGGCCCGCTCGTCGAGCTGGCGATAAGTGAGACGCTCGGGGCCGCAGACGAGGGCGGTGGCGTCGGGGCTCAGGGCGGCCTGCTCGGCGAAGAGTTGGTGGATGGTGGCGCGGCGCGGGTACTCGCTGAGCGTATCGTTGAACCCGTAGAGAAGCTTCTGCTCCTCCTCCGAAGTCATCAACTTTATATCTGAAAGCTTCTGCTCGATGTCGGCGGCGACGCTCTCGAACAGGAGCCGTAAACGCTCCAGCATCAGCTCAATGCTCGCGCCTTCGAAACGGTTCCGGTCATAGCGGACGGAGATTAAAAACTCTTCCTCCCCGTACGCCGAGAGTGTCAGCGGATAGTTCGAGCGCGCCTGTAGCGTCCGCACTTCTCTGTTCACCCACGCCGGCCCGAAATGCGCGCGGAGGGTGGAGTTCATCTGACTGTTGTCATAAACGATGGTGCTTTCGAACAGAGGCGTGCCGTGCGGCACCCCACTCCAGTCGAGGATCTGGGACTGCGCAATCTGTTCGTAATCGCGCAGGTCAATCCACTGTTGCCGCAGGCTCTTCAGCCAGGGCAGCAAGGCCATGTCGGGCGAGACCTGCACGCGCATCGGCAACGTGTTGACAAAAAGGCCTACGACGGAGGGGGCGCCCTTCCCGCCCGAAGCCGACCTGCGACACCTTCTGACCGCACCGAAGACGACGTCGCCCTTCCCGCTATAGCGGCTCAACAGTAGGGCCCACGCCCCCTGCAAGATGGTGTTCAGAGTGAGGTCGTGAGTGCGCGCCAGTGATTTCAACCTCGCCGTGAGTTCCGCGGGCAGCCTGAGCGTTCGCTCCTCGCGCTCTTCGCCGGAGTCCTCCGCGACCGCGGGCCCGCTACCCATTTCTAGGGGGGTCGGCTCCGCGAAGCCCCTGAGCTTCTCCCGCCAATAATCTTCGGCGCGCGCGGTGTCCTGACTTCGCAGCCACTCGCAGTGCTCGCGGTACGAAGGCGGGGCTTCCAGCAACAGGTCTTTACCGCGCCGGAGGGAGTCGTAGGTGGCGAAGACTTCTTTGATGAGGAGGATGTCGGAGTAGGTGTCGCTGAGGACGTGATGGAACGTCCAGACCAGGCGGTAGTCGGCGTCCGAGAGCCGCAACAGTTTCAGGCGCATGAGCGGCGCCGAGGACAGGTCAAACCCGCGCCGCCTCTCCTCGCGCGTAAAACTTTCAAGCCGCGCGTCGCGCTCGCCCGCGCTGACTTCACGCCAGTCCTGCCGCTCGAACGGGAGTTTGAGCCATGAATGAATCTCGACGAGGGGCTCGCCCCCCCCCTGCCAGCGCAGGCTCGCCCGCAGAATCGAGTGACGGCGGAAAGCACGCTCCCACGCCTGCTCCAGCAAGTGAGCGGCGACATCTTCACGCAAGCTGAAGATGATCTGCCGGATGTACATCTGCGCCTTCGGGGCGTACAGACTGTGGAAGAGCATGCCCTCTTGCAGCGGCGAGGATACGTAAGAGTCTTCGCCATCGCCGCGCTCCGGCGCATAATCTACCGTCTGTGGTATCAAGGCCTTACCCCTCTGAAGTCTTACTTACATCCTGTGGGCACACCTACGGTACTGGAGACCTTCGTCCCGGCGGCCACGCGCGGGCCCGCGCGCCGGACGGCGTCTGCCCCGCCGCACGGCAGCAGGAACCTTTTGACGAACACTACGCCCAAGTAGGAGCGCGGCGGCGACGACGACGGCGACACTGGTGACGGCCTCGTTTTTTTAAACAGGGATTCAGGCATGACCTTCCCTCTGAGGTTTGGAAGTTGGTGGGACGGAGTGGGTGACTCGGCCGAAGCCGGGACGCGGTTCTGTCGCGGGCGTGGCGCGCGGCACAACTGTCGCGGTTCGCGAGTGGGGCGTCGCTACAGCTTGAGGAGGCCGCATACCTTATGGCCTGAGGCTGGCGTGAGACCAACCTTGAAGCTGCTGGTTAATGCTGTGGGGTTCGGGGCTGAGCTGGATATATATATACCCGCGCTGCCCGGGTGTCAATAAAAAAGGCTGTGTTCTATGAAAGGGGGTAGTGATGTGATGAAGCAGGCACCTCCAGCTCGAACCGTCGAGCTACGGTAAACTCAGTTTGCGCATGAGACCGCGAAGGAGGTGCCTGTGACTATCTATTGTGGAGTCGACTTCCCCGCGCGCCTCGCCTAGCGCGGCCTTGAGCCGAGAGATCTGACGCTTGAGGCGGCCGATATCTTCCGAGAGCGCGTCGATGGTGCGCTGCTGTGTGTCCGGTTCGGGAGGGCCATAGATGGCTCGCGTACCAAGTGCCTCTTCGAAGAGACGGAGGACTGCGGCCGGGCCACGCTGGTATGTCTCATAGATCTCGAAACAGGTCGGCATCAAAGTACTTCACGGAAGGCATCGCGAGAGGAGACGGCTTATATCGAACGGTAATGGCCTCCGGGTGTCGTGCAAGTCGCTTTTTTACGCAGTTTAGTCGACCTCCTGAACAGACACCTCAAGAATCTTGTTCGTAAAATATCCA
>DASWNR010000282.1:0-3866 GCA_036399155.1 Pyrinomonadaceae bacterium | reverse complement strand
GTCCCCCGCTCCGCTTTAGCCTTCACTTCCGCCGCTACTCGGGACGGCGTTCCGACTCGGCCTCGGCGTAGAGCCGGTCGATGAGGTCTTTGTATTTTTCGTCGATGACGCGGCGTTTGACTTTGAGGGTGGGGGTGAGTTCGCCGCCTTCGATGGTCATCTCCTGTTCGACGAGGGCGACGCGCTTGACCCGCTCGAAGCGGGAGAGGTCGGAGGTCACAGAGTCCACCTGGCGCTGGACGAGGTCGACGAGGCGCGGGTGGCGGCAGAACTCGGCCGGCGTCTTGCAGTCGAGCCCCTTGTGCTGTGCGTAGGAGCGGAGCATCTCCCAGTCGGGGACGATGAGCGCGGCGACGAACTTGCGCCCGTCGCCGACGAGCACGACCTGATTGACGAAGCGCGACTGCTTGATGCGCTGCTCGATGGGCTGCGGGGCGACGTACTTGCCGCCCGAGGTCTTGAACAACTCCTTCTTGCGGTCGGTGATGCGCAGGTATCCTTCGGCGTCGAGCGCGCCCACGTCGCCCGTCTTGAACCAGCCGTCCTCCGTGAAGACCTCGCGCGTCGCGTCGGGCTTGTTGTAGTAGCCGCGCATGATGTTGGGACCGCGCGCCTCTATCTCGCCGTCCGAGGCGATGCGCACCTCGACGTGCCGGATGGGCCGCCCCACGGTGCCGACGCGGTTGTCGTTGGGGCCGTTGACGCAGATGACGGGCGAGGTCTCGGTCAGCCCGTACCCCTGCACGACGGGGAGACCCGCGCCGTAGAAGATGAGCCCCAGCTCTTCGGGGAGCGCGGCGCCGCCCGAGCAGAAGAGGCGTATGCGCCCGCCGGTCGCCTCGCGCCACTTCGAGAAGACGAGCCGCGTGGCGAGCTTGTGCTGCATCTTGAGAAGACCGCCCGCGGGCCGCCCCCACGTGACGGCGTGCGCCCAGCGCTTCGCGACGCCGACGGCCCACGTCAGCAGCGCAGTCTTCACCCTCCCGCCCTCGGCCGCCTTGTCCTTGACGCGCGCGTAAATCTTCTCGAACAGGCGCGGGACGGCGACGACGAGCGTCGGGCGCACCTCGCGCATGTTGTCGCCGATGCGCTCTATCGACTCGGAGAAGAAGACCTTCGCGCCGTGGTGCAGGTACATGTACATCGCGCCGCGCTCGAAGATGTGCGCGAGCGGGAGCACCGAGAGCGCCACGTCCTCGGGCGCGAACGCCAGCCGCTCGGAGGTGCCCAGAAGGTTCGAGACGACGTTCGCGTGCGTGAGCATCACGCCCTTCGGCTCGCCCGTCGTCCCCGAAGTGTAGATGATGGTCGTCAGGTCTTCGGGGGCGACCGCGCCGGCGAGTTCTTCGGCGAGCGCGGGGCTGTCGGCTTCGACCTGCGCGCCGCGCGCCTCAAGCTCCGAGAGCGTGAGGACGCCCGGCAGCCCCGCGGCCTCGCCCGTCATCAGCACGACGGTCGAGAGCGAGGCGCAGGCCGACAGAGCCTCGCGCACGCGCCCGTAGG
This sequence comes from Pyrinomonadaceae bacterium, assembly GCA_036399155.1. Classification (GTDB taxonomy): domain Bacteria; phylum Acidobacteriota; class Blastocatellia; order Pyrinomonadales; family Pyrinomonadaceae; genus QHXN01. The sequence goes on along the minus strand of DASWNR010000282.1, from coordinate 2,363 downwards.
CCGCCAGGTCCTGCACGAAGAGGAGGAGCGAGCCCGAGTCCTCCATGATGTAGCAGACCTGCCCCGGCGCGAGCGTCGGGTAGGCGGGGACGTTGATGACCCCCGCGTACTGGCACCCGAGGTCGGCGACGACCCACTCGGGCGAACTCTCGGAGAGGATGCCCGCGTGGTCGCCGCGCCTCAGCCCCATCGCGTGCAGCCCGAGCGCGACGCGGCGTACGCGGCGCAGAAGCTCCTCCGAGGAGAGCGAGCGCCACGCGCCCCCGCGCTTGTAGTTGAGCGCGTCGGGGCGGGCTTTGTGCAGCATCGCCTCCCGGAAGATTTCGACGATGGTCTCGGGCGCGCGCTCCGCCCGCGTCTCGCCCCAATCGGGGCGCGCCTCGCGCCCGCCCCCCGCGACGTGCGTCGTGATTCTCGTCGTCAAGCGCTCACACCCCCGAGGAAGATGTCGAGGACTTCGTCGGCCATCGGCGCGAGCTTGTAGCGGCGCTTCGACAGAATCCAGTTGGTCGCCATCTCGTCGAGCGCGCCGAAGAGGACTTTGGCGACGAGCTTGGCCTTCAGCTCCTTGCGGAAGACGCCCGCGGTCTGCCCCTCCTCGAAGACCTCGCGGATGAGGCCGAGGTATTCGGCGAGGCCCGCGGCCGAGAACTCCTCCATGAACTTGGTCGTCCCGCGCAGCTCGACCTGGAAGACGACGGCGAGGTCGCGGTCTGCGCCGAGGCGTTCGAGGTGCTGGCGCGCGATGCGGCGGAGCTTCTCGCGCGGGTCGGCGATGCGCGCCAGCTCCTCGCGCCCCTCGCGCACGGCGTCGCTCGTGTTGCGCTCGAAGATGGAGCGGAGAATCTCTTCTTTACTTTTGAAGTAGAGGTAGACGGTGCCGTCGGCGACGCCGGCCTCGCGCGCCACGTCGGCGACCTTCGAGTTGAAGTAGCCGCTCTGCGCGAAGACCTTGGTGGCGGCGCGCATGATGGCCTCGCGCTTGTCGCCGGCGGCCGTGGAGCGCGCCGACTGCGGGGGCAGGGAACGTGCTGTGCGCATCAGGTTCTTAAAGTCTCCGTGGCGGTCTTGGGAACTACTCACACTGAATGGCTGTTCATTCAGAAGGGACGCCCCTAGCCTAACGCCCGCCGCGCCGCGAAGTCAAAAGTCGAAAGTCGAAAGGCGGGGCGGGACTCCGGCCTCCGCCCGCGCCTTTCGACTTTCGACTTTAAAGTTTTGACTCGGCTGACGCCGGACTTCCGCCTCTTCGGGCGCTTCGCCGTCGCCGGAGGCGAGCAGGTCGGGGCGGAGCGGGCCGGCATCGCGCAGGCGCAGGTCGCGCTGCGGGAAGGGGATTTCGATGCCCTCCTCTTTGAAGAGGCGGTGGATGTTGTAGCGGATGGCGCTCTTGACTTGGAGGTGGCGGCGCGGCTTCTCCGACCAGACCTGAAGCCGGAAGTTGAGCGACGAGTCGGCGAACTCCATGAACTGCACCGTGGGCTTCGGCTCTTCGAGCGTGAACGCCACGCCCTCGACGGCACGCAGCAGCGTCCGCGTGACGTGCTCGGGGTCGGCGTCGTAGGAGACGCCTACGGGGATGGAGAGGCGCACGCGCCGCTCGCGGTTGTACGACCAGTTGAGGAAGTTCTGGTTGACGATCTTCGAGTTGGGCACGACCGCGGCGATGTTGTTGTTGGTGATGACGATGGTCGTGCGGAGGTTGATGCTGCGCACCATCCCCTCGATCAGCTCGCTGTCGGGGCCAGTGACGGTCACGTAGTCGCCGACGCGGACGGGGCGCTCGAAGAGGATGATGAAGCCCGAGGCGATGTCGCCCGCGATGAACTGGAGGCCGAAGCCGATGCCGATGGAGAGCGCGGTGAAGGCGACGGCGAGCGAGGTGAAGTCGGCTGAGACCGCGATGCGCAGCGCGACGATGAACCCGACCGCCATAATGAAGTAGTGGACGAGCCGGAGGATCGTGAACTGGACGCCCGGGTCGAGGTGCTTGTGGTGCGCCATCCGACGCTCGACGAACCCACGCAGGTAGCGCGAGAAGACGATGGCGACGAGCAGCACGAGCAGTCCGAGCGTCAGCGTGGCGACGGAGAAGGGGAAGTTACCGACCGTCCAGGTGTGGTTGACGTAGCTCCAGAGCCGCTCCAAAAAGGTTAGCCGCTGCTGCTGCTCCGCCGGCGCCGCCGCCTCCTGCCGCCACAGCCACGCCGCCAATGCCGCGAACGCCGAACCCGCTAACATGCACACGCTTAAAACCCCCATCCCTCTCCCCTGAACCCGCCCGAAAGGCGAAGCCGCCCGCGCCTCGTTTCAGGGGGCGGGCGGCTGCTCGGGGCTAAAATTTTGTTGGCGGAGGGTGAGGG
>DASWNR010000281.1:0-46845 GCA_036399155.1 Pyrinomonadaceae bacterium | reverse complement strand
AGTCAGTAGCCAGTAGTCAGTAGAAAAGCTTTCGTCAGTGGAATCGCCCGGGCGTCAGTGTCAGCGCGCGGTAAGCGGAGCCTACTGTCTACTGACTTCTGTCTACTGTCTACGTCTACGAGGGCGAGGCGGGCGTCTCGGCGGCCATCTCCTCGGAGGCGTGCTCCTGGTGCAGGACGACCGAGAGCTGCGCGCCGAACATCAGGATGAGGCTTGAGACGTAGCTCCACGTCAGCACGGCGACGACCGCGCCGACCGAGCCGTAAATCTCGTCGTAGTGGAAATATTGAAGGCTCGACGCGAAGACGTACTTGGCCGCCTCCCACAGCAGGCCGGCGACGATGGCGCTCGGCAGCGTGTCGCGCAGCGTGACGCGCCCGTTCGGCACCAGCCTGTAGACGACCGCGAAGAGCGCGACGGTGACGAGCGCGCCGGCCGCCGCGAAGATGGCCTGCCAGAACGCGTTCCCGACCAGGGCCAGCCACGCCGAGCCGCGCACGACGCGGATGGGGAGTTGGTCAATCAACTCCTGCAAGCCGACGAGTATCGAGGTCAGGAAGACGGAGGCAATGAGGAGCAGCCCGACCGCGCCTATCATGCCGAGCGTGAGCGCGCGGCCGTGCAGAAAGTCGCGCGGGCGCGTGCCCCAGATGCGGTTGAGCGCTCGCTCGACGACGGCGAAGACCCACGAGCCGGCCCACAGCGTGACGACGACGGCGCTGATGATGCCGCCCCAGCCGACCTCCCTGAGAGACTTGATGGTCGAGCGGAGGAAGTCGCCCGAGCCGGGGTAGATTTGGACGATGCGCGTCAGCGCCTCGCCGCCGGCGGCGACGCGGTCGCCGATGACGAGCATGACGAGCAGCGCGGGGAAGAGCGTCAGCAGCCCGAAGTAGCTCATCGCGGCGGCCGGCGTGAAGAGGTCGTTCTCGTGAAACTGGTGGAAGGTGTGCTGGAGGATGGTCGTCCAGGGCGCGTGATTCTTTACGCCCCAGCGCCCGCGCGAGAAGAAGGGGATGTGTCTCCGCACGTTCTCCATCAGTCACCCGCCGAATTGATTTGAAATCTCAAGTTTGAAATTCTTACCGGCGGATTGTCCTTCATTCGCCGCCGCGCCGCAAAAGATCTAGCGCCCGGGCCGCAACTGCGCGGGCACGCGGCCGGCCTTCTCAAGCTCTACCCACGCCGACACGACGAGCGCGCGAGAGCGACCGAAGGCGCTCTTGAGGTTGCGCGCCTCGGCGGCGGCGCGGTCGAAGTCCCGGCGCGCGGCCGCCTCGAACGCCTCGCGCACGTCGAACTGCGCGAGCGCCTCTTCGAGCGCGCCGGCCTCGCCGGGTTTGTAGGCGGCGCGCGCCTCCGTGTCGAAGCAGAAGGGCTCGCCCCTGAACTCTTCGTCCTGGTTGAGCGCCGCGACCGCCGCCGCCAACACCCCCCACACGCGCGGCGATTCGAGCCGCGCCGCGACCGTCGCCGTCATCAGCAGCGCCGCGCCGCGCGCGAAAGTCCCCGCGTCCGCCTGCGAAGCCTGCGCGAACGCCTCTTCGAGCAGCGACGCCGCTCGCTCGCGCTCCCCGCGCCGCGCGGCGAGCTGCGCGGCCTGCGCGAGCCCGTAGGCGCGCAGCGCCGGCCCCACCTCCGCGTCGCGCGAGAGCGCGGCGGCCTTCTCGAAGTCCTCGTCGTCGCCCTCGAACGTCTCGCGCACCCACGCGACCCTGTAGGCGTCAACGGCCGCGCGCGCGGCGCGCTGCGTCTCGGGGTCTTCCATCTCTTCGGTCAGGCGACGCGCGCGCTCCCAGAGCCTGCGCTTGGACGCCGACTCGACGGCCTGTAGTCGCGCCGCGTCGCGCAGCTTCGGGTCCGCGGCGCGCGCCACGGTGTCGAGCAGCCCGCGCAGCGGGTCAACCGGGTTCTCTGGCGTGAGGCTGCGCGTCTCCATCTTCTCTTCGAGCGCGAGGCGGCGCTCGAACCCGAGCCGCCCGCCCAGCTCAAGCAGACGCGCTTGCAGCGCCGGGCCGTGGCGCCGCGCGTCGCGCCAGAAGAATTGGAGCAGGCGGCCGATGGCGAAGTAGAGCGCGTGCGTCTCGTGCCCCGGCGTCGAGTCCTGCGGGGGGCGCAGGAGGAGCACGGCGGCGGCCGTGTCGTAGAAGACCCCGCGGACGTGCGCCGAAGTTTCGCGCGCCGCCGTCTCGGGCGTCGCCGCTTCGCGCGCCACGCCGACCGGGCGGAAGTTGACCGAGCCGTCGGGGGCGACGACCGCGAGCAGGCGCGGCGTGAGCACGTAGGAGGAGAGGAGCAGCACGTCGTTCGCGGTCGCGCCCTTGCGCGCGCGGACGGCCGCGAGCAGTTGCAGGTAGAGGCGGTCGGCCTCTTCGTGCGAGCCTTCGCGCAGGCGCAGGAGGAACTCGACGAAAGCGCCGCTCACGGCGTTCTGTACCGCCGGCGCGGCGACGCGCGCGGAGTCCTCGTACGCGCCGGCGTCGAGGAGCGAGGAGGCGAGCGCGAGCCTCTGGCCGTCGCGCGTCGACTCGTCCTGCGGGCCGAGGTCGGGGCCGGTCGTTGCGGCGGCGGCGCCCTCGGTCGGGGTCGCCCCGTCGTCTTCGGCGCTGTTGCGTTTGAGCGCGACCCAGTCGGCGAGCGCGCCGAGCCAGCCTTCGGACAGACGCGTGTCGCGCTGCGCGGCCGCCGCGAGCACAAGCTCGCGCGTGCGCGTGAAACGCTCGGGCAGGTCTGCGTAGCGCGCCTGCTCCTCTTTTAGTTCGGCCTCGTCCGCCTCTGAGGCGGCCTCCCACGCGCGCGCGAAGGCCGAGCGGGCGGCGCGCTCGTCCACGCTCCAGAGCGCGTCGGCGCAGAGCGTCAGCACCGCCGCGCGCTGCGAGGCGTCTTCGAGCGACTTCGCGCCGTCGGCGACTTCGAGGAGCACGGCGACGGCCTTGCGCGTCGAACGTTCCGCGTTTCGCGCGGCGCTCGCCGCCGCCTTGCCCTGAGTCGTCGGCTTACCTTGTGACTTGGCTTGCGGCTTAGCTTGCGTCGGGGGCTTGCCCTGCGCCGGGGCGGCGGGGCGCGCCTGCGCGTTCGCGTCGGGCGCGCACGCCGCGCACGCGACGAGGAGCGCGAGGGCGAGTCGGACGTTGCGAGGCGTGTCTCTCATGGCGTGCTTTGACGGCCCGGGCCAACCCCTCTACTCCTGGTCGAAGAGGCCGGTGCGTTGCTGGCGCGGCGGGGCAATGCCGAAGTGCTCGTAGGCGAGGCGCGTGGCGGCGCGACCGCGCGGCGTGCGGTTGAGGAAGCCGATCTGGATGAGGTACGGCTCGATGATCTCCTCGATGGAGTCCTTCTCCTCCTGGAGCGCGGCCGACATGTGGTTGAGGCCGACGGGGCCGCCCGCGTGCTGCTGGATAATCATCAGCAGCAACTTCCTGTCCATCTCGTCGAGGCCGAACGTGTCGACCTCCATGCGGTTGAGCGCGTCGTCGGCTATCTCCTTCGTGATGCGCCCCTCGTACTCGACCTCGGCGTAGTCGCGCACGCGGCGGAGCAGGCGGTTGGCGATGCGCGGTGTCCCGCGCGCGCGCCGCGCAATCTCCCTCGCGCCGCCGTCGTCGATCCCGGTGCCCAGAATCTCCGCCGAGCGGCGGACGATGGTCGCAAGCTCCTCGTGCGTGTAGAAGTTGAGGTGGAAGACGATGCCGAAGCGCCCGCGCAGGGGCGCGGTGATCAAGCCCGGCCGCGTCGTCGCGCCGACGAGTGTGAACTTCGGGAGGTCGAGCTTGATGGAGCGCGCGGCCGTCCCCTGCCCGATCATGATGTCGAGCTGGAAGTCTTCCATCGCGGGGTACAGAACCTCCTCGATGGCGGGCGACATGCGGTGTATCTCGTCGATGAAGAGAACGTCGCCCTCTTGCAGGTTGGTGAGGAGCGCGGCGAGGTCGCCCGGCTTCTCGATGACGGGGCCGGCGGTCGAGCGCAGCTCGGCCTCCATCTCGTTGGCGATGATGACGGAGAGCGTGGTCTTGCCGAGGCCCGGCGGGCCGGTCAGCAGAACGTGGTCGAGCGCCTCACGCCGCTGGCGCGCGGCGCGGATGAAGATGCCGAGGTTCTCGGTCGCCTTCCTCTGCCCGATGTACTCGCCGAGCCGCGAAGGGCGCAAGCTCAGCTCGAACTGCCGCTCGTCCTCCACCGCCCCGCGCTCGCGCACGTTACCCGGTTCGAGTTCTTCAGACATTACGCCCCCGTCACCAGCCTCAGCCCGCGCGCCGCCGTGCGCGGAGCTCGGAGAGACGCTCCTGCGCGGCCTTACCTATCGCCGCGACGACGGCCGCGGCGAGGGGCCGCTCGTCGTCCTTTAGCGTGTCACTCAGCCGGCCGTCGGCCGTGCGCATCAGGTAGTAAATCTCTTCCAGAAGGATGAGCCGAACCCTGTCCTCGTCGAAAGGCTCGTACACCGGTTCCGCCATGCGTAGCCTCCGTCAGCCCTTCGACAGTTGTCGCAGGCTGCGCCTGAGCAGCGTCTCGACCGAGAGGTGGCCGCCCTCCTGCATCGCGCCGTTGATGGCCTTCTCGGCGGCGGGCTTGGGGAAGCCGAGTTGCAGCAGCGCGGCGAGCGTGTCCTCGCGCAGCGCGTCCTCGGACTGCGCGGCCGTCGGGCCGCCGGCCGCGATCTCCTGGTCGAGCGCGGGGCTCGACAGCGCGGCCATCTTGTCGCGCAGCTCGATGACGAGCCGCTCGGCCGTCTTACGCCCGACGCCGGGTATCGAGGTCAGGCGCGCGTAGTTGTTCGTGCGGATGGCCGTGACTATCTCGTCGGCGCTCATCCCCGACAGCATCGCGACCCCCGATTTCGGGCCGATGCCGCTCACCGAGATGAGCAGCGTGAACAGCTCGCGCTCGCGCAGGGTGCGGAAGCCGAAGAGGTGCAGGGCGTCCTCGCGGACGTGCGTGTAGACGTTGAGCCGGACGCCCGCGCCCACGTCGCCGAGGTCGTAGAAGGTCGTCACGGGGATGGTCACCTCGTAGCCGACGCCGCCCACTTCGACGATCACGCTGGTCGCGTGCTTAGCCAGCAGGGTACCTGAAAGGTGTGCGATCATTCTTTACTTGCTTTGACGAGAGAAGGGATTTCGGGAGCGTCTCACGTTACACGTCGAATTTTAGATGAACCGCCCCCGGTCGGCAATCGGCGACACGCACGGCGCAAGCTTTCTTGAGCCGCCGCGAGACTTTCAACAAAGTTCGGGGACAGCCCTCGTGCAGTATCGCACCCTCGCCGCCGGCCGGCGTAATTCCGGCGTCGCCCGTTGTGCTTCAGACGTTCGAGGTGAATTTGAAATGTTAAGACGCTTCATCCTCGGGGCTTGCGCCCTGCTGGCGCTGGCCGCCGTCGTCAAGGCGGACAAGAAGAGGGAGCCGCTTCGCGTGGTGCCTTCCGTAGACCCGGGGCGCTACGCAGGGACTTGGTACGAGATAGCGCGGCTGCCGAACCGCTTCCAGACGAAGTGCGCGGGCGACGTGGCCGCGACCTACACGTTGAGGTCTGACGGCGGGCTCGACGTGCTCAACCGCTGCCGCAAGGTCGACGGGCAGTTGACGAGCGTGAAGGGGCGGGCGAGGGTCGCGGACGGGCGCGGGCCGAACTCGAAGCTGGAGGTGAGGTTCGCGCCCGGCTACCTGTCGTTCCTGCCCTTCGTGTGGGGCGACTATCAGGTCATAGACCTCGCGCCCGACTACTCCTACGCGCTCGTAGGCGAGCCCGGCCGCAAATACCTCTGGGTGCTCTCGCGCACGCCGCGCATGGACGATGAGACCTACGCCCGCGCCGTCGCGCGCGGCGCCGCCGAAGGGTTCGACGTGAGCAGACTCATGAGGACGGAACAGTCGGGCCGGTAGACAGTAGTAGTCAGTAGAAGAACCGAAGGCGGCGCGCTCGGCTCACGACCGGGACGCGCCGCCTGTCTTTCTACTGACTACTGACTTCTGTCTACCGTCTACTTTCTTTTCCGTCTGTAGACGCCGTCGAACGAGACGTTGACGCCTCCGCACTGTCTGTTGTCGGAGGCGACGAGGTAGGAGCCGACGAGGCGCAGCTTGAGGCGGCAGTCGTATTCGTCGCCGCCGCCGACTTCGAGGACGTTGCCCGCGGGGGCGGCCTCGCCCGAGACCTCGCCGACGTGGACGTTGCCGGGGTTCGCGCCCACCCACGTCGCGTTGCCTTCGACGCGCAGCGCGCCCGCCCTCCGCGCGCGTGTCAGACGCAGAAGGGTGTCGTAGAAGCCCCACGCGCCGAGCCACGCGGCGGGCGGCGGCGCGGAGGCCGGTTCGGCGACGCCGAGCCGGTGCGCGGGGAGCCAGCCGACCGTCTCGGAGCCGCGCGCCGGCTGGTACCAGGCGCAGACCCAGTCGCCGAACGCGCGCGAGGTCAAGACCTCGTCGCCCGCGACGACGTAAGCCTTCTGGCGGCACTTCGAGGACGCGCCGGGGCAGCCCTCTTCGTCGCCGCTGAAGTGTACGCGCGAGCCCTTCCGGCCGGTGACGCGCGCCGTCCTGAACTCCTCCGCGTCGCGCGTGAACGCGCCGTTGCGGCACCAGTTGGCGGGGTTTCCGCCCTCGTCCTGCGCCGAGGCGCGCGACGCCCCGCAGCACAGTACGAGCAGCAGCCCGAGCGAGTAGCGCACAGCTTTCTTCATCATCTCTCCGTTCGGCCGGACACACCGAAAACGCGACACCGATGAGCGACGACGCCCGCGCCCCGCGTGCGGCGCCTGCGTCCCGCGCGTGCCTGTCTTTGTGTCGGTTGAAAATGTCGGCGTGGCGTCGGGTGGCGGTCAAACGCGGGCCTCTGTTCGAGCCTCGCTAACTCGCTGGCTTAGCTTCGAGCTTGTCCATACGATCCTCAAGTTTCGTCTGGTCAGCACGTACCGTGAGCACGTCACGTCCGAGTACCGTCACCTTGCGATCTAAGGCGTCAACTTTTTCACCCACAGCGATGATCTCGGCCAGCGCGCGCTCCCAGATTGGCTTCGTCTCGACGGCTCTCCGCTCCGACTCGCTCTCCAGCCTTTGAACGCGCACATTCAAGTCCCGGAGAGCGGCGTCTACGGCGTTGAAGCGCGAGTCCATCGCGTCGAAGCGTGCGAAGACGCGCTCCTCGAAGGAGCGTCCGTCCGGCAGGTTATGAGTCGTTTCTTCGCTCATGGGCGGGATTATGAACCCCGCCCGGGTTACGTTCAAGGGTCGCGTCGCGCGGGGCTATTTGGCGAGCCGGTTGTACTTCCTCAAGACCTCTCGGAGGCGTTCGTGCGGGAGGGCGTGGACGGTGTTGCCGTCGATGCCGCGCATCGTGCGGGCGGCGACCATGGCGTTGACGACGGCCTCCTCTGTGGCCTCGACGGTCGCGCGCAGGAGCGGGTTGACGCGCTCGTTCGGGAGCATCGTGAGCTGCGCCGTGCCCTCCTCCCTGCTCGCCTCCGGGTTGGCGGTCGAGAAGGCGATGAAGATGTCGCCCGAGGTGTTCTCGCCGCGCCCGCCGAGGACGCCCACGCCGAGCGAGACGCGGCGCGCGAGGCGCTTGAGCTGGTGCGGCAGCAGCGGCGCGTCCGTTCCCACGACGACGATGATCGAGCCGCCGCCGTCGTCACGCTTGCCGCGCTCGGGCATCAGGTCTGTTATCTCGCGTCCGACGGGGACGCCCGCGATGCTCAGGAGGTCGCGCCGCCCGTAGTTGGCCTGCACGAGCACGCCCACCGTGTAGCCGCCCTCGGCCGCCGAGAGCACGCGCGACGACGTGCCCGTCCCGCCCTTGAAGCCGTGCGCGACCATCCCCGTCCCGCCGCCGACGTTGCCTTCGGCCACGGGGCCGGCCTTCGCGCCGTCGAGCGCACGGAAGGCGTGCTCCTTCGTGACGTGGAAGCCGTTGATGTCGTTCAGAAACCCGTCCCACGTCTCGGCGACGACGGGCAGGCTGAAGTCGCCCGAGTAGCCCTCGCCCGCGCCGCGCCGCGCGTTCCACTCGATGACCGCGTCGCGCACGACTCCGACGCTGTGTGTGTTGGTGAGGAGGATGGGCGTGCCCAGACTTCCCGACTCTTCGAGCCACGTCGTCCCCGTCATCTCGCCGTTGCCGTTCAGGGTGTGCCACGCGGCGAAGACGCGCCCGCGAAACTCCTTCCCGCGCGGCAGCACCGCCGTCACGCCCGTCCGCACGGGGCCGCGCCCCGGCGTGAGCTTGCCCTCGCCGCTCACGAGCGTCACGAAGCCGACCTCGACGCCGCGCACGTCCGTGATGGCGTTGAGGGCCCCGGGCGTCCCCTCGAACGGCACGCCGAGGTCGCGCGCGCGCGGCGCGGTCTGCGCCGGTGCGTCCGCGCACGCGAGCAGGGCGCACAGGCCGGCGGCGAGCGCGGCGGCGCGGCGGCGGGCAACTCTTCTCATAAAGCTGGCCTCTCTCGGTTAGTGTCTTTGGACGTGGGACGGGCGGGCGCATTATGGACGCGCGGCGGGCGGGGCGTCCACGCTTTTTTTCGTGGCGCGGGCGCGCTTCTTTACGCCGCGCCCGGCGCGGTATACTCTGCGCAGGTTCTCTTCTGGGAAAAGGTTTTCAGATGAAGTCGGAGAAAATTTCTGAGCTGACGACGAGCCGGCTGAGCGTGTATCTGCGCTGCCTTAACCTGCTGGCGTCGGCCGGCATCAAGACTATCTCGTCGCAGGCGCTCGCCGACCAGTTCCGCCTGAACTCGGCGCAGATACGCAAGGACCTCGCGCACTTCGGCGAGTTCGGGACGCGCGGCGTCGGCTACTCCGTGGACGAGCTGCGCCGGCACCTGACGCAGATACTCGGGCTCGACAGCGCGCACCGCGTCGGCATCGTGGGCGCGGGCAACCTCGGCACCGCGCTCGCCAACTACAACGGCTTCCGCGAGTCGAACTTCGAGGTCGTCGCGCTCTTCGACAACGACCGCGAGAAGATCGGCCGCCGCGTCGGCGTCGCCGGCACGCTCGTCCACGACGTGCGCAAGCTCGCGCGCGTGGTGCGCGAGGAGGTCATCGACGTGGCCGTCGTCGCCGTCCCCGCGCGCGTCGCGCAGCGCGTGCTCAACCAGATCATGAGCGCGGGCGTCAAGGCCGTGCTCAACTTCGCGCCCGTCCGCCTGCACGCGCGCCTCGGCGTGAAGGTCAAGACGGTCGACTTGACGATTTCGCTGGAATCGCTATCGTACTTTCTGGCGCGCCCGCAGATCACATGCGTCACGAACCCGCGCAGCATCCTCCCCTACGAGGAGATCGCGCAGCGCGAAGAGCAGGAGTTGCAGAGCTGACCCCGCGCCGCCCGCGACGGACACACCCGCGGCGGCCTTGCGGGGCGAACCGAGGCCCGAGCGCTTCCGAGTGAAGGCTCATCATCCCGCCGGCAGGAGTACGCCGTGAGCGACAACCCCACGCGGGAGATTCCCGATTCGCGCTCCTTCGAGGAGCGCATCTTCGCGCGCTTCGACGCCTTCGACGCGCGGATGGACAGGTTCGAGTCACGCATCGAAGGCAAGGTTGACGCGCTCGATTCGCGCCTGTCCTCCCTTGAGAACAAGGTTGACGCGCTCGGCGCGCGCATGGGCAGGCTGGAGACGAAAGTTGATGCGCTCGATTCGCGCCTGTCTTCAGTTGAGAACAAGGTTGATGCGTTGGACGGGCGCTTGACGGCTCTCGAACAGAAGGTTGATTCGAGGCTGCGAGAGACGCGCCCCATCTGGGAGGGCGTGCTGGCGCGGCTGACCGGCATCGAGTCGGAGTTGAGCAACCTGAACCGTCAGTTCAATTCTTTAATCCTCGATTTCTTTCGGTTACGCGTCCGCGTCGAGAAGCTGGAAGAAGGCGCGGGCAATCAGACGGCATGAGCGGTCGCGCGGCGGGGGCGCGGCGCGGGCGGTGGGAGTTGCGGCAAAGCTGACAAGGAGTTCGGTCATGTATTTGTTCTTGCTCAAGAAGGCGCTTCCGTTCACGCTGACGTTCGCCGTCGGCACGGCGCTCGGCGGCCTGACGTGGCTGTTCGGCGGCTCGGGGAAGAAGGCCGAGACGGTCGTCGTCACGCGCACCTACGAGTTCGGCAGCCGCTGCCGCGTGCGCCGCCACAAGCTCGTCGCCGAGTCGAAGCCGCTGCTCATCCTCTTCAAGCCCGACGCCCGCTACCCGCTCGCGCCGGAGGGGCGCGTGCGCGTCAACGTGACGTTCGGCGCCGACGGCGAGGTGAAGGCGGTCAAGCCTCTCGCGAGCCGGCTCCGAGGGCGGGACGAAGACCTCGTGCGCGTAAAGGCGATGTGGGACGCCGTCGAGGGCGCGGCGCGGCAGATTCGGTTCACGCCCGAGACGGTGGACGGCGTCCCCGTCTCGGTCGAGAGGGATGTCGAGATACGCTTCCTCGCCGACTGAAGCGGCGCGGCCCGAAGAAACTTTAATGGACGAGCAGACAGCCCGGCGCGAGATTATTAGCGTCGGCAAACTTTTGTACGAGCGTTCCTACGTCGTCTCCTCGGACGGCAACGTCAGCGTGCGCCTCGACGACGGGCGCGTCCTCGCCACGCCCACGCAGACCAGCAAGGGGCGCATGACCGAAGACTCGCTCGCCCTCACAAACCTCGAAGGCAAGCCGCTCAACGACCGCCGCGCCTCAAGCGAGCTGGCGATGCACCTGCTCATCTACCGCGAGCGCGAGGACGTGCGCGCGGTCTGCCACGCGCACCCGCCGCACGGCTCGGCCTTCGCCGTCGCGGGGCTCGCCATCGACCAGCCGATACTCTCCGAAGTCATCCTCACGCTGGGCTGCGTCCCGCTCGCAGAGTACGGCACGCCCTCGACCGACGAGCTGACCGAGGCGATGCTCCCGCTCGTCAAGAACCACAACGCGCTCCTGATGGCCAACCACGGCGCGGTCGCCTACGGCGCGGACGTGTGGCAGGCTTTCGACCGCCTTGAGACGCTTGAGCACACGGCGAAGATAGCCATCCTCGCGCGCGCCCTCGGCGGGGCGCGCGACCTCCCGCCCGACTCCATCGAGAAGCTCATCGAAGTGCGCGAGCGTGCCGGCTACCTCGACGAGCGCGCGCGCTGCCAGGCGTGCGGCTACCTGCACCAGACGCGCGTCGTCTGCCCCACGGGCGAGCGCGACGCTGCGCGCCCCCAGGCCGCGCCCGCGAACGGCAAGATCAGCCTGACGCGCGAGGAGCTGATCGAGCTGCTGAGCCAGGCGGCGCGCGCCGGCCGGTAGGGGACTGGATTTCAACGCGGTGGCCTTACACTCTTCCCACGCGGTTCGCGAAAGGAGTCGCCGGCATGGCCAGTCGCCCGCTCAGGAAGTCCGAGGTGGAGTTCGCACGCAAGGTCTTTGAAGACAAGCTGCCCTACGGCAAAGTCCACATCGCCAGCTACTACCTCCCCGGCAACCAGAACGTGCCCGTCACGCTGGCCTCCGTCTCCTCGATCATCCCCGTCAGCTCGATGCGTAACTACACCATCTACTTCGGCGCGGAGGTCTTCCGCAACGGCGCCGACCGCCCCGGCGTGCGGGGCGCCTTCGTCCACGAGCTGACGCACGTCTGGCAGGGCTACCACAGCGGACTCGGCTGGGAGTATATGGTTCAGTCGATGATCGCGCAGGGGCACGCCATCCTCTTGAAGGGCGACCGCCGCAGGGCGTACGAATACTACCCCGGCGCGCCCTGGCGGACTTACAACGTCGAGCAGCAGGCGCTCATCGTGCAGGACTGGTACGGCAACGGCATGAGGCACGACGACGAGAGGTACACTTACGTCGCCAACCACATCCGCGCCGGGCGGAACTGAGCGCGGCGCGCCCCGGGGCCTCCGGGTTGTGGCGGACGCGGCCACTTCGGTTATACTCGAAGCAAGTACACGAGCTTTAAAATAAACCAGAGAGCGGATCGGAGAAGGAAGAATGCCACAGGAAGCACTCGGCATGGTTGAGACGAAGGGACTCGTGGCGATGATCGAGGCCGCGGACGCGATGGTGAAGGCCGCCAACGTCACGCTGGTCGGCTACGAGAAGATCGGCGCGGGCTTCGTCACGGCCATCGTCCGCGGCGACGTAGCCGCCGTCAAGGCGGCGACCGACGCGGGCGCCGCGGCCGCGCGCCGCGTCGGCGAACTCGTCAGCGTCCACGTCATCGCGCGCCCGCACGGCAGCGTCGACGAGGCGCTCCCGGTCGGCGCCGACAGGTAAAAGCCGTGGCGGGTGGCGGGTGGTGAGTGGTAGGAGGCGGCCTGCCTTCGACTCATCACTCATCGCCCATCACTCATCACTCCGACAATGATTATCGCGCGCATCCTCGGCACGGTCGTCTCGACGCAGAAGGACGAGCGGCTGAAGGGCAGCAAGCTCCTGCTCGTCCGGCCGCTGAACCTCGACGGCTCGGACGGCTCTGGCTACGTCGTCGCCGTGGACACGGTCGGCGCGGGCTTCCACGAGCGCGTCCTCGTCGTCGCCGGCTCGTCCGCGCGACTCGCCGAGGGGCAGAAAGACCGCCCCATCGACGCCGCCATCGTCGGCGTCATCGACACGGTAGACTTCGTGAACGACTGACGATGCAGCTGGCTCGCGTCATCGGGTGCGTGGTGGCGACGGTGAAGAACGACTCGCTCGAAGGGCGCAAGCTCCTCGTCGTCCAGTCGCTCAACGCCGACTTGAAGCCGCAGGGGCAGCCGCTCGTCGCGCTCGACGCCATCGGCGCGGGCGTGGGCGAGCTGGTCTTCTGGTGCAGGGGGAAGGAGGCGAGCTTCCCCTTCCGTCGCGAGGACACGCCGACCGACTGCACCATCATCGGCATCGTGGACTCGGACGCGCACGTGTCGAAGGGGAGGGGAGGGCGTTGATCTTAGCGCGCGTGGTCGGCAACGTCGTGGCGACGCAGAAGAACGAGCGCTACGCGAGCGCGCGCGTGATGCTCTGCCAGCCCGTGACGCCTTTCGGCGAGGAGACGGGCGCGACGCTCCTGGCGCTCGACTCTGTTGACTCAGGAATCGGCGACACGGTGTTGATAGTGCAGGAGGGCTGGGGCGCCTCGACCGCCGCCACGGGCGAGCAGGGCGCGGCGATAGATTCGGCCATCATCGGCGTCGTAGACCGCGTCGACCTGCTGGAAGAAGAGAAGGCTTAAGCGGTAACGGATGAGCAGATGAGCAGCGGCAGCGAACAGGACAGGGTGCGTGAGTTGGCCGAGCGCGTCGCGCGCCGTCTGGCCGACGCCCCGGGCGTGCGGGGCGGCGACGACGACGGCGCGGGCGGCGAAGACCTCGCCGCGCTGCGCGCCAGCCTCTCGGAGATTCAGCTCCGGCTCGCGCACATCGAGTCGCACATCACGCACGGCGAAGACTGCGGACACGCGTCGAGGCCGGCGGGCCCGGCGAACGACGCCGCCGCGCGGGGCGACTCTTCGGCGCCGCGGACGCAGCCGCGCCCGACGTGGCTGAGCGGCACGTACGTCCCCGCGACCTCGCACCCGAGCCAGCAGCAGTTCGAGGGGCTCGGCGAGGCCGTCTCCGAACTCGTCGAGTTCTTCGAGAGCGAGAAGACCTGCACGGTCGAGCCGGGTGGCAAGCCCTGCGACCACTGCGGCGTGTGCAGCGCGCGCGGCTTCTGAGAGGTCAGAGGTAAAAAGGCAAAAGGGGGACGAGAGTCGGCGTGACTCTCGTCCCCCTTTTTGTCGCGGCCCTGACGCCCTCCCCCGCGGTCGGGCTTCCGCCTCAGACTTACTTACTTACCCTGCCCGCCCTGGTCGCGGCGCATCGCGTTGGGGTCGATGCGGGGCGCCTGGCGCGCGCCCTCCTCGGCCTTGAAGTAGGGCTCCTCCTTGAAGCCGTACATCTTCGCGGCGATGACCTGCGGGAAGCTGTTGCGCGACGTGTTGTAATCCTGCACCCCCGCGTTGTAGTCCTGGCGCGAGACGTTGATGCGGTTCTCCGTCCCCGACAGCTCGTGCTGCACGTTCATGAACAGCTCGCTCGAACGAAGCTGCGGGTAGGTCTCCTGCAAAGAGAGCAGCCGGCCGACCGTCCCGCCGAAGCTGTTGGACGCGTCGATGACGGCCTGCCTCTGCTCGGGCGTCTTGTCGCCGCCCTCGCCCTGCCCCGCGGCGCTCGTGGCGTTGATGAGCCGCGAGCGCGCCTCGGCGATCTGGCCGAAGACCTCCTGCTCCTGAATGCCGGCCGACTGCGCGGCCGCGACCAGGTTCGGCACCAGGTCGGCGCGCCGCTGGAGCTGGCTCTCGACGTCGGCCCACGAGCGCCTCACGTTCTGCTGCTTCGCCGTGAGCGTGTTGTAGCCGCAGCCGCTCGACGCGAAGGCGACGAAGGCGACGAGCGCCAGCAGTAACCCCCTTCTTGTTTTCATCATACTCCTCCTCAAATCTGACGATGCCGCCGCGGGACATGAGCCCGCGGTAAAATTCTAACCCCCGCTGGAAACTTTTCGTCTTCTTACATCTCGCCGGGAACCTCAAGACGATCCACCGCCTCGATGACACGCTCGACCTGCGCCAAATATGACGCGAACAGTTCCTCGGACTCGCGCTCGCCGGGCGCGTGCCCGCCGCCGCCGCGCAGCGCGAAGACGCGCTCGAAGACCGCGCCGTCCAGACCCAGCAGCCGGGAGGCCGCGCGGACGATGTCAACTTTGAGCACCGGCGGCTGCTCGCCGTGCAGCAGCAGTACGGGCGCGAAGAGCGCGGCGAAGCTCGAAAGGCTGTCGCTCATCAGGTCGCGCATCCGCTCGGCCGACGTGGACGCCGGGATGTAGAGCCGGCGCAGTTGTATGAGCTTGCTGCGAAGCTCGTACTCGGTCTGGTGGCGCAGGTTCCTGTCCGAGAACGTGAAGCCCTCGAACGGGTCGCGGCCGTAGAGCACGACGCGCGCTCTCTCCATCTGGTGGAACTCGATGGGGAAGACGTCGGCCGCGTCGCGCAGCTCCGCGAAGGTGAAGTAGACCGGCAGCGGGTGGCCGAGCTTCCGCCACTCGCGCATCGGCGGCTGCGCCTGCCGCAAGTCCTCCGGCGTGATGCGGTGGAGCGCGATGAGCAGGTTGTAGTCGGACTCCAACCGCACGAAGTCGCCCGACGCCGCCGACCCGTACAGGACGACCGACGCGAGGTTGTCGCCGTGCGTCGCCTTCAGGTCGCCGACGAGCTGGTTGAAAGCCTCCTGCGCCACTCTATTCGACATTTTCATCACCCGTTACTGTTCTCACCAGTCCCCGCCGGCGCCGCCGCCGCCGAAGTCGCCGCCGCCCCCGAAGCCTCCGAAGCCGCCGCCACCGCCGCCACCGCCGCCCCAGCCCGAGCCGCCGCCACCTCCCCACCCGCTGGAACTGCGCCGCCCGCCGCCGAACACGCTGCCTATCGCGTTGGCCACCAGAATCGAGGTCAGCAGGCCGCCGCCCCCGCCGCCCCCCCAGCCGCCGCGGCCTCCGCGACCTCCACGCCCGCCTTTGCCCGACATCGCGAGCAGGATGATGATGACGACCACGATGACGCAGCAGGTGCCTAAGCCGAGACCGCTCGCCTCGCGCGCGCGCGTCTTGGGCGTGCGCCGCGCGGGTTCGCGGTAGGCGTAGCTCTGGTCGATGCCCTCGATCTCGAAGCCGCGCTTCTGTGCGAGCGTCGCAATCACGCCCTGGACGTAGTCGTTAATGCCCTGGCCGTAGGCGCCCTGACGGAACGGCGGCACCAGTCTTTGCCGAGCAATCTGACCGGCGAGCGAGTCGGGCAGGTCGCCTTCCAGGTGGCGGCTGACCTGCACCTGCCACTTGCGGTCGTTCACCGCCACGACGAGCAGCAACCCGTTCTTCTCGCCCTCCTTCGAGCCGATGCCCCACCCGCGCGCCAGCGAGAGCGAATACTCGAAGATGTCCGCCTCGCCCGTGGTCGGGACGGTGACGACCGCGAACTCGATGTCGGCGCGCTCCTTCAGGCGGTTGAGGACGGTCGCCAGACGCTCCTTCGACGCCGCGTCGAGCACGCCCGCGTTGTCGGTGACGTACTTGTAGAAGCCTTCGGGCTGCGGCAGCGGCGCCTGCGTGTACGCGCGCGTGTTCTGCGCGCTCGCCGCCCCCGCGCAGGCTAAAAGCCACGCCAGCGCCACAAACGCGGCGAGCGGAGCGGAAAGTCTGTGTCCCGTCAATTTCACTCTTCTCATTTACGTCTAAGCGTATTACGAAAATCTCAAACCGTTGTTTATTATCTGTACGCCATCAGCCATTTCCGCCAAAATCTCAGCCCTCAATCAGAACGTGGAGCAGATAAAAGAGCGCCACCCCGCCGAAGACGACGAGCGAGACAAAGGGATTCTTGTGCTCCATGTGGTTGACCTCCGGGATGAGGTCGCTCGCCGCGACGTAGAGCGTCACGCCGGCCGAGAAGGGGAGCGCGTAGGCCACCGCGTCCGTGACGCGCGACTGCAAAATCGCCACGGTCAAGACCCCCGCGAGCGTCGCGCCGCCGATAATCAGGGTCGCAATCAAGGCCCTGCGCGGCGAGCGCCCCGAGGCCAGGATGATAGAGGCGGCCGTAAACCCTTCAGGCACCTTGTGTAACAGCACCGCCACGAAGACCAGCAGCCCGACCTTCCTGTCCACCACGAAGGCCGAGGCGACCGACGCCCCGTCGAAAAACGTGTGAATCGAGAGCCCCCCGATGGCCGTGTAGGCCGCCGAAGAGCGTACGACCGCCTCCGGGTGCGTCTCCTCGCCGAAGTGAAAGTGCGGCGCTATCGTGTGTTCAAAAAAATGGATGAGAAGGTAGCCCGCCAGCAAAAGCGTCATCGCGTTCAGGACGCCGTGCCCCGGCTCTCCGCCCTCGGCCCCGTTTTTTCCCCACAAAACGACGACTTCCGGTACGATTTCGATGAAAATCGCCGCCAGCATAAAGCCCGCGCCGAGCGCCACGAGGTAACGCAGGAGGTGACGGCTGCGTTGAAAAGTGCCGGGGCGGGCCAGCAAAAGCCCGCCCCCTACGTTGGCCAGCGCCACAAGGCCGCCGAAGAATAGAAGTTCGCCGAAACTCATCCGAAGAGTTAGAGACCGCTCGCCGCCCGTCCTTAATATTTATATCCTTGCACGCCAATATACAGGATAGGCGTCGCGTTGGCTATCGGAAGCTTAAACACGGGTACACCAAATCGTGCTTAAAAATTTCGTTTTGTCCGTGTTTTTGCTCTTGACAGGGGCTTAAGCACAGGCGTACTATTCGCCGCGGGTGGTCAAAAGTGGCTGAAAGTGGGTTACAGTGAGCAGCTTGCCGCCGATGGTTAGAGTTTCACTTTAAGGTTTAAGCAGTCCCCGTCCCCGGCCGCCGCCGCAAACCCTTATGTTGAGAGGAAATTACACGGCGCGGGTTGATGAAAAGGGGCGACTCAAGATTCCGACGGCCTTCAGGCGCTACATTGAAGATAAGTATACCATCCAGGAAGTTTACGTCACGAGCCTGACCGGCGATTGTGTACGGATTTACCCCTTACCAGAATGGGAGTCCATCGAGCAGCGTCTGGCGCTCCTACCCTCGATGGATCCCGCGAGAAGAAAGTTCCTTGACAGGACGAACTACTACGGCCAGCAGGCGACGTTCGACGGGCAGGGACGTGTTCTAGTCCATCCCCTTTTGAGAAAGGCTTCGGGCGTCGTCGGAGACGTGGCCGTACTCGGATATTTGACATACCTGGAAGTCTGGGAGCTGGAGCGCTTTGAGCGGCGTCTGTCGTCCGACCCCTACACGGAGGAGGACGAGGCCGCGATAGCGCGACTCGGAATCTGAAAGGCCGCGGTAAGAGCGTAAAGTGTTGAGCGACAAGGCAAAAGCAAGGTTGAACAAGCCCGTGCTCGGCCGTCCGTTTCTCGACACACGAAACTCTACGCGACTTTTCAAGACCACGGGGCGGTGGTAATGGCTGCGTCAGGAGGGGGGCCTGAAGCGCCCCATCGCCCCGTGTTGCTCTTTGAAGCGGTCGGTCTGCTCGCGCCTGAGCGCGGGGGGCTGTTCGTGGACGCTACGCTCGGTCTTGGCGGGCACAGCGAAGCGATCCTCGAAGCCTCACCCGACACGCGCGTCGTCGGAATCGACCTCGACCGCGAGGCAATTCGACTCGCCTCGGAGCGTCTGGCGCGTTTCGGCACGCGCTTTCGCGCCGCCCACGCCAATTTTCGAGAAATATCTCGGATTTTGGACGAGGCTGGCGAGCGAGGGGCCGACGGCATCCTGGCCGACCTCGGCGTCTCGTCGCTCCAGTTCGACAGCGCGGAGCGGGGTTTCAGCTTCAGGCACGACGCGCCGCTCGACATGCGTATGGACGCCTCGGGCGAGGGCGAGACGGCCGCCGAACTGCTCGAACGCCTCCCCGAGGAGGAGATCGCGCGCGTCATCTACGAGTACGGCGAGGAGCGAAAGTCGCGGCGCATCGCCCGCTGGATTGTCGAGAGGCGCGAGCGCGGCGAGCCTTTGAAAACGACGGGCGAGCTGGCCGCGCTGGTGGCGCGGGCCGTCGGGTACAAGCGGGGTGACAGGATTCACCCGGCGACCCGGACGTTTCAGGCGCTGCGCATCGCGGTCAACGGCGAGCTTGAAGGCTTGGACGGGTTCGTCGAGACGGCGGTCGATCTTTTAAAGACGCGGGGACGCCTGGCCGTCATCAGCTTCCACTCGCTGGAAGACCGCGTCATAAAGCGCGCGCTCCGGAGACTTTCGGGCCAGTGCGAGTGCGAACGGCGCATCCCCGTCTGCGTTTGCGGCGCGCGGAAAGTGGTCGAAGTCCTGACGCGCCGCCCCCTGGTGCCGAACGAGCAAGAGGTGGACGTGAACCCCCGCGCGCGGAGTGCCAAACTGCGCGCCTGCTTGAAACTGTAAACGCCGCAACGGCGGGGCCGGGGCAAGTCTTCGAGAGACGAAAACCCTCACGCCCGGTCTGTACGAGAAGCTCAAACCAACTGACCCGAGACCCGGTGAACCCATGAGAAGAGTGCCCCAGCAGTACCCCAACCCCTACGTCCGACGCGAGCGGGACCCGCGCGCCGCCAGGCGGCAGGCGCTTCTGCTCGCGGGCTGTGTGGTTCTGGCGTGCGGCTTTATTTACGCCGTGCGCCAGCAGATTCTGGCCGTCGATTACGGCTACAAGGCCGAGGCGCTCCGGCACGAGCGCGAGGAGCTGATAGACGAACAGCGCCGCCTGCTCGTCGCGTTCGAGGAGAGTTCTTCGCCGGCGCGGCTGGAGGAGGCGGGGCGCGAGTTGGGGATGCAGCCCGCGCGCGCCGCGCAGATAGATGTGGCGGGCGCGCGCCGTGTGCCGCAGCAGGCGGCCGGCGTCTTCGTCGGGACGGCGGGCGCGGTGGTGCACCGTTAGGCGAAGGAGGAATTTTTTTGAGAGAAGTCTGACGGCGCGCGGCCTCTTTGCTTCGGGCGGCGTGGCGTTTCGGGAAGGGCGGCCGCGGCGACGGCGTTCGCGCGCGGCGCCTTTCGGTTAAGTCGGATGAGAAGGCCGCTGCCTGACATGCTAGACCGATACGGCTCCGAGCAGATTCTGCGTCCCGACGTTTCACGGCGACGTGCATTAATGGTCGCCGTTTTTCTTTGTCTGTGGATGGTTCTCGTCGGGGCGCGGCTCGCCTACCTGCAAACCTCACAGCACGAGTGGCTGTCGAAACGTGCGCGCGCGCAGCAGCTCGACGTAGAGCCGCAGGCGGCGGCGCGCGGGCTCATCCTCGACCGGCAGGGGCGCGAGCTGGCGCGCAGCGTGGACGTGGACTCCTTCTACGCGGACCCGCGCGAGGTTGAGAACGTCGAGGCGGCCGCCTCGTCTCTCGCCGGCGCGCTCGGCGCGGACGCGGGCGCGCTGGCGGCGCGGCTCAGAGATGGTAAAGAGGCGAAGCGCGGCTTCGTCTGGCTCGCGCGCCGCGTCGAGGACGAGCGTGCGCGCGCCGTGAAGGCGCTAAAGCTCAAGGGCGTCTACTCGACCGAGGAGCAGCGCCGGCGCTACCCGAAGGGGGCGCTGGCGGCGCACGTGCTCGGGTTCGTCGGGCTCGACGCGAAGGGGCTGGCCGGCGTCGAGCAGGTCTACGACGCGGCGCTGACGGGCGAGGCGGGCCGCCTCGTCCTTGACGCGGACGCCAAGCGCAGGGCCTTCGAGAGCGCCGGCTCCGGCGGGCGCGACGGCCGGACGCTCGTGCTCACCATCGACCAGACGGTGCAGTACATCGTCGAGCGCGAGCTGGCGGCCGCGATGGAGAGGACGCGCGCGAAGTCGGCGGCGGCGGTCGTGTTGGAGCCGCGCACCGGCGAGGTGCTCGCGCTCGCCAACGCCCCGAGCTTCGACCCCAACGACGCCGGGAGCGTGAGCCCCGAGTCTCGCCGCAACGACTCTCTCCAGAACATCTACGAGCCGGGCTCGACCTTCAAGATCGTCCCCTTCGCCGGCGCGCTCGAAGAGAAGCTCATCACGCCCGAGACGCGCATCGACTGCCCCGGGTCGATAAGTCTGCCGGGGCGCGTCGTCGGCGACCACGCGCGCGGGTCTTTGACGGCGACCGAGGCGCTCGCGAAGTCCTCGAACGTCGCCGCCATCAAGCTCGGCCAGAGGCTCGGCAACGACCGGCTCTACGAGTACATACGCCGCCTGGGCTTCGGCGCGAAGACGGGCGTGGAGCTGCCGGGCGAGACGGCCGGGCTCATCCGCCCCGTGTCGAAGTGGCAGCCGGGCTCGATCGGCTCGATACCCATCGGGCACGAGGTCGGCGTGACGCCGGTGCAGATGGCCGCCGCCTACGCCGCGGTCGCAAACGACGGCGTGCGCGTCGCGCCTCACCTCGTCCGCGAGGTTCGGGACGCGGAGGGGCGCACGGTCGCGCGCGCCGAGCCCGAGTCGCACCGCGTCGTGAGCGCCGAGACCGCGCGCGTCCTGCGCAGGATGATGGAGGAGGTGA
The DNA here is from genome assembly GCA_036399155.1 of Pyrinomonadaceae bacterium. Classification (GTDB taxonomy): domain Bacteria; phylum Acidobacteriota; class Blastocatellia; order Pyrinomonadales; family Pyrinomonadaceae; genus QHXN01. Next base: position 25,889 of record DASWNR010000281.1, on the reverse strand, counting down.
CGCTCAAGGGCACGGCGCGCGCCGCGCAGCTCGACGGCTACACGGCCGCCGGCAAGACCGGCACGGCGCAGAAGATCGACCCGAAGACGCGCGCCTACTCGCACACGAAGTACGTGGCTTCGTTCGTCGGCTTCGCGCCTATCGAGAACCCGGCCGTCGTCATCATCGTCGTCATAGACGAGGCGGTCGGCCTCCACCAGGGCGGGCAGGTGGCCGCGCCTGTCTTCAGCTCAATCGCGAACCAGGTGCTCCCCTACCTCGAAGTGACGCCCGACCAGGAGCCCGAGGCGAAGCCGACGGCCACGGGGCAGCTCGCGGCCGCCACGGGTGCCGCGCCCGTGCAGCCCACGGCGACGGGCGCCGTCCCGACGGTCGAGGATGAGAGCGCCGCCCACGTGGCGTCGGGGCTGCCGGTGTTCGCGGCGCGCGGCGACGGCGGCGTCGTCTACGCGGCGGCGACCGAGCGCGCTCTGCTGATGCCGGACCTGCGCGGGCGCAGCGTCCGCGAGGTGGCGCAAATCTGCGAGCGTCTGGGTCTCGAACTGGAAGCGCGCGGCGAGGGTCGCGCCCTGCGCCAGAGCCCGGAAGTCGGCTCGGCGGTCGCCTCCGGCCAGACCGTCCGCATCGAGTTCGGGCGGAGCGACTGAACTGAGAAGAAGCTATTAGCTGTTAGCTTCTAGCTTCCGCCCCCGATGTTTGTTGGGTCGCGAGAGTGAAACCTGTTGCCCCCCAGGAAAGCTGAAGGCCGAGGGCCAACGGCTAAAAGCTATCAGCCAACAGCTAATGGCTTCTTTCCCCCGGAAGGTGTGATGAGAAATCAGAGGACGCTGGCCGTTTCTTCGCCGTGCGAGGAGTATCAGGGGGCGGAGATGAGGCGGAGGATAACGGGCTGCCGCGAGCGTTTGCGCCGCAACCGCGCCGCGCGCAGAATAGCCGAACGCGCCACCCCCCACACGTACGTCCCGGCCGACGAGCAGCCAGAGCTGGCGCTCGCCACGGCCGGGAAGGACGCGCGGGAGGGGGAGACTTAGAAGGCGGCCCGGCTCTCTTTCAAAGGCGCGGCGGGCTCGCCCGAGTCACGAACGCCAGCGTCGGAGGAAGAGAACCGAGTGAAAGTCGTTGATGCGGCAGGGTTCATGCGCGCCTCGGCCGAGGCCGCGCGAGGGGTCTTTGACAAGGAAATAAGTGGTTTTTCCATCGACTCGCGCGCCGTCCGCGCGGGCGAGCTCTTCTTCGCGCTCTCGCCCGAAGACTACCGGCGGCACTGCTTCACCGCCAAGTCGTTCGCCGACGCGCACCGCTTCATCCCGCAGGCGCTTTCGGAGGGCGCGGTCGCGGCGGTCGCGCGGGCGGCGAGCGTCGAGGGCGACGAAGCGCTTCGGCCGTTCGCAGACCGCCTGCTCCTCGTGGATGACGTGATCGAGGCTTTGCAGCTCGTCGCGCGCGGGACGGTGGACGCGTGGGGGCGGTCGGTCGTCGGCATCACCGGGAGCGCGGGCAAGACGACGACGAAGGACTTGGTGGCGCACGTCCTCGGCTCGACGGGTCGCAGGGTCTTGCGCAGCCGCAAGAACTACAACAACGAGCTGGGCGTGGCGCTCTCGGTCTTGCAGATGGAGACGGACGGCGCGCGCCCCGAAGAGTTCGACGTGGCGGTGCTTGAGATGGGGATGTCGATGCCGGGCGAGATAGCGCGCCACTGCCTCGTGGCCCCGCCCGACGTCGCGGTGCTGACGAACGTCGCGCCCGTCCACCTCGAATTCATGGGCTCGGTCGAGGCGATTGCCGCCGGCAAGGCGCAACTCGTCGAGGGGATGAAGCCGGGCGGGACGGCCGTCCTTAACGCCGACGACGAGCGCGTCGCGGCGATGCGCGCGAAGGCCGGTCACGCGGGGCGCGTCGTCACCTACGGCTCGGGCGAGTCGGCGGAGGTTCGTGCGGTCGGCGTCGAGACGGTCGGCGTCGGCGCGAGCCGCTTCGTGTTGAGGACGCCCGGCGGCGAGGCGGAGGTCGTGCTCCCGATGCACGGCCGCCACAACGTCCTGAACGCGCTGGCGGCGGCCGGGGCGGCGCTCAGCTTCGGTGTCGGGGTCGGCGAGATTGCGGCGGCGCTCGCCACGGCCGCGCCTTCCGAGATGCGCGGCGAAGTCTTGCGGTTCCGGGAGGGGTTCACGGTCGTGGACGACTCGTACAACTCGAACCCGCGCTCGCTGCTGAGCATGGCCGAGGCGGTGGCCGGCGGGGGCGAAGGCATCGGGCGGCGCGTCGTCATCGCGGGCGAGATGCTTGAGCTGGGCGACGAAGGGCCGGCGCTCCACCGCGAGGCGGGGCGCGAGATAGCCGGGTTCGGCGTTGACGTGCTGTGGGGCGTGAGGGGGCTGGCGGGCGAGTTGGTCGAGGGCGCGCGCGCGGCCGGCATGAACGAGTCCGCGACGCGTTTCTTCGAGTCGTCGGAGGAGGCGGCCGAGGCGGCCGTCGGGTTCGTCCGGCCGGGCGACCTCGTCCTCGTCAAGGGCTCGCGCGGCGTCCACACCGAGCGGGTGGTCGAAGCCTTGAAGGAGCGATACGAGTTGAAGGACTGAGGACTGAGGACTGAGTGAAGGAGAGTTTTTAACTCAGTACTCAGTCCTCAGCACTCAGTCCTCTGAAAAAGATGATCTACCACATCTTCTACGAATGGATTTTCAAGTCGCTCTCGGCCACGGGGGGCGGCGAGTCGTACTTCGTCAAGGCGCTGAACGTCTTCCAGTACGTGACGTTCCGCACGGCCTACGCGGCGGTGACGGCGCTCCTCATCTCGCTCGTCTTCGGCGGGCGCGTCATCGAGGCGCTGCGCCGCCTGAAGGTCGGGCAGGAGATACGCGAGGAGGGGCCGCAGGCGCACCAGGCCAAGCGCGGGACGCCTACGATGGGCGGCGTGCTCATCATCGGCTCGGTGCTCATCTCGACGCTTCTGTGGGCGCGGCTCTCAAGCCTCTACGTCTGGATCATCCTGGTCGCCACCGCCGGCTTCGCCGCCATCGGCTTCCTCGACGACTACCTGAAGGTCGCCAAGCGGCACAACCTCGGGCTCCAGGGGCGCTACAAGCTTGCGGGGCAGTTGGCCATCGCGCTGTTCGTGTGGGGCGCTCTCTTCTTCTTCACGTACCAGGGCTGGGCCGACTACTCGTGGAAGCTGAGCCTGCCGTTCTTCAAGCAGACGGCGCTGTCGCGCATCACCGACATCGGCCCGTACATCTACCTGCCGTTCATCGCCATCGTGCTGCTCGGGTTCTCGAACGCGGTGAACCTGACCGACGGGCTCGACGGGCTCGCCATCAGCGTCACCGTCATCGCGATGGCGACGCTGACGGCCTTCACCTACATCAGCGGCGACAAGCGCTGGGCCGACTACGTGGGGCTCGAACACCAGAAGGAGATAGGCGAGCTGACCATCTTCTGCGGGGCGATGGTCGGCGCGAGTCTCGGGTTCCTCTGGTACAACGCGCCGCCCGCGGAGGTCTTCATGGGCGACGTGGGGAGCCTCGCCATCGGCGGGGCCATCGGCACCATCGGCGTGCTCACGAAGCAGGAGCTGATTCTCGTCCTCGTCGGCGGCGTCTACGTCGTCGAGGCGCTGTCGGTGACGCTGCAAGTCACGTTCTTTAAGTTTACGAAGCGGCAGTACGGGACGGGCAAGCGGCTCTTTAAGATGACGCCGCTGCACCACCACTTCGAGATGTCGGGGTGGAAGGAGCCGAAGATAGTCTTCCGCTTCCTCATCATCGCGATACTGTTCGCGCTGCTGAGCCTGTCCACTTTGAAGCTGCGCTGAGGGCGATGGAACTCGACGGCAAAAAAGTTCTGGTCATCGGCGCGGGGCGCAGCGGCGTGGCGTCGGCGCGGTTTCTGGCCGCGCGCGGCGCGCTCGTCGTCCTGAACGACCGGAAGGAGTTCATCGACTGGTCGAACGAGGCGCTGGCCTTGAAGGGCGAGGGCGTCGTCAAGCTGCTCGCGGGCGACGTGCCTTCGTGGCTGCTGGATCAGATAGAGCTGGTCGTCGTCAGCCCCGGCGTCCCGGCGAAGGGCATCCCCGTCCGCTACGCCGAGCGCGCGGGCGCCGAGGTCATCGGCGAGATAGAGCTGGCTTGGCGCTTCCTGCGCGGGCGCGTCGTCGGCATCACGGGGACGAACGGGAAGACGACGACGACGGCGCTCGTCGGGGAGCTTTTGAAGGACGCGGGGCTGCCCACGCAGGTCGGCGGCAACATCGGGACGCCGCTAGTCTCCCTGGTCGAGTCGTCGCGCGAGGACGGCTGGACGGTCGTCGAGCTTTCGAGCTACCAGCTCGAAACCGTCAGGACGTTCCGGCCGACCGTCGCGGTCGTCCTGAACCTGATGCCCGACCACATGGACAGGTACGAGACCTTCGCGGACTACGGCGCGGCCAAGCACCGCATCTTCCGCAACCAGACCTCGGCCGACGTGGCGATCCTCAACGCGGACGACGCGGTCGTCTCGACGTGGGCGCGCGGGCTCGAAGCGCACGTCACGGTGTTCAGCACCGCGCGCGAGCTGGACGAGGGGCTGTTCCTGCGGGGCCGCGAGCTGGTCGCGCGGACGTGGAGCGGCGAGCGCGTCCTGTTGACGCGCGACGAGATGCGTTTGAAGGGCGTCCACAACGTGCAGAACGTGCTCGCCGCGCTGGCGGCCGGGCTCGCCTGCGGCGCGGGCCCCGAGTCGATGCGCGAGACCGTGCGGCGCTTCGCGCCGGTCGAGCACAGGCTTGAGCGCGTCGCGGAGGTCGGCGGCGTCACCTTCTACAACGACTCGAAGGCGACGAACGTGGACGCGGCGGTCAAGGCCGTCGAGGCTTTGTCGGAGGAGCCGGGGAGGATAGTTCTCATCCTCGGCGGGCGCGGCAAGAACGCGCCCTACGCGCCGCTCGCGCCGCTGGTCGGGAGGAAGGCGCGCGCCATCGTCACGCTCGGCGAGGACGCGCAGCGCATCGAGGACGAGCTGAAGGAGTTCGCGCCGGCCGAGCGCGCCTCGGACATGGCCGACGCCGTCCGGCGCGCGCACGCGGCGGCCGAGCCCGGCGACGTGGTTCTGCTCGCGCCCGCGTGCGCCAGCTTCGACATGTTCACGAGCTTCGAGCACCGTGGGCGCGTGTTCAAGGAAGAGGTCGGAAGGCTGAAGACCTCGGGAGTCAGGGGCCGGGAGTCGGAAGAGAAGCACGCGCTTCCTTCCTGCTGACTACCGCCGCCGACTTCCGACTACTTGTTTTTATGGCCCGGAAGCTACAGGCAGACGAGTGGCTGTTCGCGGCGGCGGTGGCGCTGTCGCTGTTCGGCGTCATCATGGTCTACAGCGCGTCGGCCGTGGTGGCGACGGCCGAGAACCACAGCCAGTACCACTACGTCATCCGTCAGGGTGCGTGGACGCTCGCGGGGCTCGGCGCGATGTACGTCGGCATGCGGTTCGACTACGGGCTGCTGCGTAACGGAAAACTCGTCTACGGGCTGCTCGCGCTGACGGTCGTGCTGCTCGTCGCGGTCTTCGCCTTCCCGCCGATCAACGGCGCGCGGCGCTGGATAAGGATGTCGGGCGTCTTCTCGCTCCAGCCGTCGGAGGTCTCGAAGTTCGCGCTCGCCGTCTTCCTCGCGCGGTTCCTCGAAAGACGCGCCGGGCGCGAGGGCGACTTCCTCAGGACGTTCGTGCCGGCCGTCTGCGTGACGGGCGTGCTCGCGCTGCTCATCGTGGCCGAGCCCGACCTCGGGACTTCGATGATGCTCGCGGTCGTCTGCACGGCGATGCTCTTCACGTCGGGCGCGCGGCTCAAGCACATGGCGCTGGCGGCCGCGCCGGCGCTGGCGGGCGTGGCGGCCTTGCTGCTGTTCGTGCCGTGGAGGCTCAAGCGCGTGCTGGTCTTCCTCGACCCCTGGGCCGACCCGCAGGGCTCGGGCTATCAGGTCGTGCAGTCGCTCCTGGCCGTGGGCTCCGGCGGCGTGAACGGGCTGGGGTTCACGGAGGGGAGGCAGAAGATGTTCTTTCTGCCGTTCGCGCACTCGGACTTCATCTTCGCGGTGGTGGGCGAGGAGTTGGGGCTCTTCGGGGGGCTCGCGGTCGTGGCGCTCTTCGGGCTCTTCCTCTGGCGCGGGATGCGCGCGGCGCTCCGCGCGCCCGACAGGTTCGGGATGCTGCTCGGCGTCGGCATCGTGACCGGGATAGTCGCGCAGGCGCTCTTCAACATGAGCGTCGTGCTCTCGATGCTGCCGACGAAGGGAATCCCGCTGCCGTTCATCTCCTACGGCGGCTCGTCTCTGGTGCCGACGCTCTTCTCGGTCGGCGTGCTGCTGAACATCTCGCAGCACGCGAGCGCGGGTTACGGCGCGGCGCTCTACGAGGGCGACTCGGCCCTGGCGAGACGTGCGGCGCGGACGGGCCCGTCGGCCGCGCCGACGGCGCGCGTGCTCACGGGCGGCGGGGTGCGGGGCTAGGGGTGCCGATGCGCGTGCTGATAGCCGCCGGCGGGACGGGCGGGCACATCTACCCGGGCATCGCCGTGGCGAAGGAGTTGACGCGGCGCGACCCGGCCTCGGCCGTCCGCTTCGTCGGCACCGCGAAGGGTTTGGAGAACCGGCTCGTGCCGCAGGCGGGCTTCGAGCTTTCGCTCATTGAATCGGCGGGACTGAAGAACGTCGGCGCGGCGGGGAAGTTGAAGGGGCTGATGATGCTGCCCGGAAGCTTTCTCGCGGCGCGCCGCCTGATACGCGAGTTTCGGCCCGACATCGTCGTCGGCGCTGGCGGCTACGTCTCGGGGCCCGTGTTGATGACGGCGGCGCTGATGCGCGTTGCCACGCTCGTGATGGAGTCGAACGCGCTGCCGGGCTTTACCAACCGTCGGCTCGCGCTCTTCGTGGACGCGGCGGCCGTCTCGTTCGACGAGTCGCTTCGGTACTTCCGTGGCAAGGGCGTCGTCACCGGCAACCCCGTCCGGCGCGAGTTCTTTGAGGTCGAGAGGAAGGAGCGCGACCCCGCGCGCTTCTCGCTGCTCGTCTTCGGCGGCTCGCAGGGCGCGCGCGCCATTAACGAGGCGCTGGTCGCGGCGCTGCCGCACCTCGAACGCCACGGGGGCGTGCTGAGCGTCGTCCACCAGACGGGCGAGGCCGACTTTGAAAAAGTCCGCGCGGGCTACGAGGCGGCCGGCTGGACGGGGCGCGCGGACGTGCGGAAGTACATCGACGACATGGTCGCGCGCTTCGCCGAGAGCGACCTCGTCGTCTGCCGCGCGGGCGCGACGACGACGGCCGAACTCGTCGCCGCCGGCAAGGCTTCGCTGATGGTGCCGTTCCCCTTCGCGGCCGACGACCACCAGCGCAAGAACGCAGAGGCGCTTGAGCGCGCAGGCGCCTCGCGCATGGTCTTGCAGCAGGACGCCACGGGCGAGCGGCTCGCGCGCGAGATAAGCGAATTGATAGACGACCCCGCACGGGTCACACGGATGGAAGAGGCCGCGCGCTCGCTGGCGCGCGGCGACGCCGCGGCGGCGGCGGTCGATTTGATGGAGAGACTGGCAGGCAAAGGAAAGTAGACATTTGTTCCGTCGCATTCAACAGGTTCACTTCGTCGGCGTCGGCGGCATAGGCATGTCCGGCATCGCGGAGGTTCTTTTAAACATGGGCTTCCGCGTGTCGGGCTCCGACCTGCGCCGCTCGGACGTGACGGCGCGGCTCGAATCCTTGGGCGCGAGGGTTTACGAGGGGCACGCGGCCGAGCACGTCTCGGGCGCGCACGTCGTCGTGCGCTCGACCGCCGTGCGCGGCGACAACCCCGAAGTCCTCGAAGCCCGTCGGCGCTCGATTCCCGTCATCCCGCGCGCCGAGATGCTGGGCGAGCTGATGCGCCTCAAGCCGCACACGGTCGCCGTCGCCGGCTCGCACGGGAAGACGACGACGACCTCGATGATCGCGACCGTGCTCGCGCACGCCAACCTCGACCCGACGGTCGTCGTCGGCGGCGTCGTCGGCGCGATGGGCTCGAACGCGCGTCTCGGCAAGAGCGACCTGATGGTCGTCGAGGCCGACGAGAGCGACCGCTCGTTCCTGATGCTCTCGCCCACGTTCGCCGTCGTCACCAACATCGACCGCGAGCACATGGACGTTTACGCCGACATGGCCGACGTGCGGAAGTCCTTCGCGGACTTCGTCAACAAGGTGCCCTTCTACGGCGCGTCCGTGCTCTGCCTCGACGACCCGCACGTGCAGGCCGTCATCCCCGAGGTCGTGCGCCGCCGCGTCACCTACGGGCTCTCGGCGCAGGCCGACATCGCCGCGCGCGAGGTGCGCTACGACCAGCAGTTCGGCTCAAGGTACCAGGCGCGGCTGATGGGCGAGCCCGTCGGCGAAGTCTCGTTGCTGGTGCCGGGGCTCCACAACATCTACAACTCGCTGGCGGCCATCGCCATCGGGCTTGAGCTTGAGGTGCCGTTCGAGACCATCGCGAAGGCGCTCGCGCAGTTCAGCGGCGTCGACCGGCGCTTCCAGTTCAAGGGCGAGGCGGCGGGCGTCATCGTCGTCGACGACTACGGACACCACCCGACCGAGATCCGCGCGACGCTCGTCGCCGCCAAGCTCGGCGCGGCCGGCCGCCGGATGGTCGTCCTCTTCCAGCCGCACCGCTACACGCGCACGCGCGACCTGATGGACGAGTTCGCGCGCTCGTTCAACAACGCCGACGTGCTGATGGTGACCGACGTTTACGCCGCCAGCGAGCAGCCCATTGAGGGCGTGAGCGGCGAGGCCGTCGTCGAGGCCGTCAGCAGCTTCGGCCACAAGGACGCGCGCCACGCCGGGTCGATCGAGGACGCGACGCGGGCGCTCTCCGAGGAGGTGCGCGAGGACGACATGGTCATCACGCTCGGCGCGGGCAACGTCTACCGCGTCGGCGAGCGTCTGGTCGAGCTTTTGAAGGAGCGGGGCGGGAAGTCGGAGGAGGCGACGGCGCAGTGACACGTTCCGCCGCCGCCGCGCATTTAGAAGTGATGGTTGAGGAGCTAAACACGCCCGACGTTCAGACCCGCGACGCGCTGATAGAAGAGGTCGCGCGGCGGACGGGCGTGCGCGCCGAGCGCGGCCGGCGCTTCGCCGAGCTGACTTCGCTCCGCGTCGGCGGCGAGATCGACTGGCTGCTCGTCCCGGAGACCGAGGGGCAGGCGGCGTCGGTCGTCGGCGCGCTCGAAGAGGCGGGCGTCGCGTGGCGCGTGCTCGGCGCGGGCAGCAACGTCCTCGCCGACGACCGCGGGCACCGCTACGTCGTCGTCTCGACGCGCGAGGTCAAAGGTAAGGCGGAGTTCGACGGCGAGCGCGTCTCCGTCAGCGCCGGCTTCTCGCTCCCGCGCCTGTGCGTCGAGGCCGCGCGGCAGGGGCTCTCGGGGATCGAAGGCTTGGGCGGGATACCGGGCACGGTCGGCGGCGCGCTCTGGATGAACGCGGGCGCCTACGGCCACGAGATAGGGCAGGTCGTCGAGACGGTGCGCGTCGCGCGCGGCGGCGGGGTGGTCGAGGTGCCGGGCGGCGAAGTCGAGTGGAACTACCGCCACACTTCCTTTAAAGAGGGCGAGCTGTTGTTGGGCTGCACGCTCAGGCTCGAACGCGACGACCCGGAGAAGATTAAAGAACGGATGGAGGAGGCGAAACGGAAACGCTTCGCCACGCAGCCGCACGGCGCGCGCTCCGCGGGCTGCTTCTTCAAGAACCCGCCGGGCTCGGGGCTGAGCACCGGCAAGATGATTGACGAGATGGGGATGAAGGGAGAGCGTCGCGGCGGCGCCGTCGTCTCGCCCGTCCACGCCAACTTCATCGTCACAGAGGGCGAGGGCGCACGCGCGGCCGACGCCTACGCGCTGGCCGAGGAGATACGCGAGCGCTTCCGCCGCGAGCACGGGATAGAGCTGGAGTACGAGGTCGAGCTGTGGGGGGCGGGGCCGAACACGCCGGAGGCGGGGCGGGACGCCGAGGCGTTCGTCGGGACGAAGGGCGCGGCGGGTCGCGCGGGGGAACAGAAGTGAGGGAGCAGGTCATCAGCCCGCGCGCGGGGCGCGTCGGTGCCGGGGCGAAGGGGCGCGGCGTCGCAGCCGCGCAGCGGCCGAACACCCGCCAGACGCGCGGCGGCGCGTCGAAGGACGCGCGGCAGCAAACCTTTACGTGGAAGTCCGCGCTGCCCTACGTGCCCGCGGTGCTCAAGGCCGTGCTCGCCGTCGCGCTCGGCGCGCTCGGGTACCTCGGGTACCGCACGGCCGTCTCCGCCTCCTTCTTCAAGGTCAGGGCGGTGGACGTGGCCGGCGCGGCGCGCGCCTCGCGCGAGGACATCCGCGCGGAGGTGCTGCGCCTCTCGAACGCGGGCGTCTGGCAGTCCGACCTCGAAGTCATCGCGAAGGAGCTGCGCGGGCTGCCGTGGGTGCGCGACGCCGTCGTCACGCGCGTGCTGCCTTCGGCCCTGCGCGTGCGCGTCACCGAGCGCGAGCCGCGCGTCATCGCGCGCACCGGCGCCGGCAGGCTCATCTGGGTCGACGACGACGGCGTCTCGCTCGGCACGGCCTCGCCCGGCGACGAAGACTTCTTCATACGCGGGCTGGAAGAGGGCTCCGGCGAGGCGGCGCGGCGCGCCAACCGCGAGCGGATGGGCGTGGCGCTGGAACTCAAAGCCGAGCTGGACAGGGCGGGGCTCTCTAAGCGCGTGAGCGAGATCGACGTTAATGACCTCTCGGACGTGCGCGTCCACCTGACGGGCGAGGACGCCGGGACGCAGGTCGCGCTCGGCCGTCAGGACTACGTCAAGCGATTCCGGCAGGCCATCACGAAGCTCGACGAGACCGGGCGCGTGCAGAACGGCCAGTGCGTCTCCTACATCAACATGACCACGGGTCGCAACGCCATCTTCGGACTCGCCCCCTGCGCCGAAGGTGCCGCCGCTGCTGCCGCCCTCGCCGCTTCGGCCGCCGCGCCCGCCGCCACGCAGGACGCGGCGCGCGAGACCGCGCCCGCGCGTCAGACGCAACCCGCGCCCGCGCGCGCCGCAAGCGCGGCCCCGAAGGAGACACGGCGGACGCGCCCCGAGAGCGCGACCCGTCAGAAACCCGAAGCGACTCCGCAGACGGCCGGCGCGTCCAGACCCCGACGCGTCGCCCAGTGAAGCCCCGGAGCGTTTTTAAAGCGGCGCCGCAAGCGCCGCGCGAGCGGAGAGTTGAATTTCGCGCCGGACGAGCCGAAATCCCCCAAGTCTGCCAAGGAGCGAAACCCGGATGGCTAAGAACCTGACCCACACGGTCGGACTCGACGTAGGCACCAGCCGCGTGACCTGCATCATCGGCGAGCCCGGCGACGGCGGGCTCATCGACGTCGTCGGCATCGGCGAGTCGGAGGCGCGCGGCCTGCGCAAAGGGGTTGTCGTCGACCCCGAGGCGGCCGTCGATTCGATCACGCGCGCCGTCGAGGAGGCCGAGCGGATGAGCGGCATCGAGGTCGAGGAGGTCGCCATCAACCTCTCCGGCTCGCACATCATGAGCTTCAACGGGCAGGCCATCGTCGCCGTCTCGGGGCGCGAGCGCGACCCCGTCTACGAGTCCGGCCACGGCCGGCGCAACGCGCACGCCCCCGTCATCGTCGCGGGCCGAGACCGCGAAATCACGCAGGACGACGTGCGCCGCGCCATCGAGTCGGCCTCGGCGCAACAGCTCCCCGCCGGGCGCGAGATCGTAGACCGCCTGCCGCAGGAGTTCATCGTGGACGACCAGGACGGCATCAACGACCCCGTCGGCATGATCGGCGCGCGCCTCGCCGTCAAAGTCCACATCGTGACGAGCCCCGTCACCGCGCGCCAGAACGTCATCAACGCCGTCAACCGCGCCGGCCTCGTCGTCGGCGAGATGGTTTTGGAGCAGTTGGCGGCGGCCGAGGCGACGCTCACCGAAGACGACAAGGAGTTCGGCGCGGCACTCGTGGACATCGGCGCGGAGACGACCGGTCTCATCATCTACCAGCGCGGCGCGGTGCAGCACACGGCGGTCTTCGCGCTCGGCGGCTCGCACTTCACGAACGACATCGCGTTCGGGCTGCGGACGCCCATCCCGGAGGCTGAGAAGATAAAGCGCACGGTCGGCTGCGCGTCGGGGCTGAGCCTTTCGGAGTCGGAGCGCGGCGAGCTGGTGGACGTGCCGTCGGTTGGCGGGCGGCCGCCGCGCCAGCTCTCGCGCCAGATTCTGTGCGACATCCTACAGCCGCGCGCCGAAGAGGTGCTGTCGCACGTCGCCGACGAGATACGCGAGGCCGGCTGGGAGGGACAGCTCTCCAGCGGCGTCGTCCTGACCGGCGGCGGCGCGCTCTTAAACGGGATGGTCGAGACGGCCGAGCAGGTCTTCGACGCCCCCGTCCGGCTCGGCTACCCCGAGCGCGACCGCTTCGGCGGGCTCGTCGAGGACGTGCAGAGCCCGGCGTGGGCCGCCGCCGCGGGGCTGTGCCTGATACGCCAGCGGGCGAAATCCGCTGAAATGCGGGCGTCGCTCGCGCGGGCTCAGGCGTCGGGCGGACTCGGGGCGCTAGTCTCGAAATTTCGCAATCGTTTTGGTGGTATTTTCTGAGTAGATGTTGTATGCTGCCGCGCCAGCCGGCACAAGATGTAGCCCTCAATATATTGATACCGTCGGCGCGCACAGCCCAAGATAACCGTACGACACCTTCGGGGCGGGAGCTTCGGGAGGAGAGAGGAAATTGCAGAATATGACACCGGAAGGCCGTCCGGCGAGCGGGATTAACATTTTCATCGATGACGACCCCCCCATCACGGGCGCGCGCATTAAGGTCATCGGCGTCGGCGGCGGCGGCGGCAACGCAGTCAACCGCATGATAGAGGCGGGCATCGAGGGCATCGAGTTCCTCGTCGCCAACACCGACCTACAGGCGCTCAAGCGCTCCCGCGCGCCGATCAAGATTCAGCTGGGCGGCAAACTCACGAAGGGCTTGGGCGCGGGCGCCAACCCCGACATCGGCCGCAACGCCGCGTTAGAAGACACCGAGAAGATTATCGAGGCCCTGGAAGGGGCCGACATGGTCTTCGTCACGACGGGGCTCGGCGGCGGCACCGGCACGGGCGCCGCGCCCATCATCGCCTCGCTCGCCACGGAGCTGAACGCCTTGACGGTGGCGGTCGTCACCAAGCCCTTCCACTTTGAGGGCAAGCGCCGGATGGCGCAGGGCGACCAGGGCTTGAGGGAGCTGCGCGAGTGCGTTGACACGGTCATCACCATCCCGAACGAGCGCCTGCTCCACACGGCCGACCCGACGATGTCTTTGCAGGACGCCTTCAAGATGGCCGACGACGTTTTGCGGCAGGCCGTGCAGGGCATCAGCGACCTTATTACTGTACCCGGACTTATCAACTTAGACTTCGCCGACGTGAAGGCGATCATGTCGGGGATGGGGCTCGCCCTGATGGGCGCGGGGCGCGCGAGCGGCCCGAACCGCGCGGTCGAGGCGACGCAGCAGGCCATATCCAGCCCGCTGCTCGAAGAGGCGACGATTCAGGGCGCGAAGGGCGTGCTCATCAACATCACGGGCGGGATGGATTTGACGCTCTACGAGGTCAACGAGGCTTCTTCCATCATCCGCGAGTCGGCCGACGACGACGCCAACATCATCTTCGGCGCGGTCATCGACGAATCCCTGCGGGACGAGATGAAGATTACCGTCATCGCCACGGGCTTCGACAAGGACATGTCCGACGCCGGGACGACGCACGCGGCCTCCGCGCCGCCGTCGCGCAACCAGTACGCGCCGGACCTCGCGTCGCGCCCCGTCGCCCCGTCGCGCTCCGACGACCTCGATGTGCCGACCTTCATCCGCAAGAAGGCGGATTGAAGGGGAAGTAGGCAGTAGACAGTAGTCAGTAGAAAGACAGGCGGCGCGTCTTCGGCAATCAGCCGGGACGCGCCGCCTTTAGTTTTCCTACCGACTACTGTTACTTCTTTCTCACTTTTCTTCCCCTGCGGCGAGGCGGCGGGCGCCGCCCTGTAGCTCCTTGAGGAGTTCCTGCACGGCCGTCTCGATCTGGCGGTCGCGGCCGGCGAGCGTGTCTTCGGGCGTGTTCTCGACGAGGATGTCGGGGCGCACGCCGTTGTTCTCCATGTTGGTGAGCTGCTTGTCGAAGAGGTAGACGCCGACGCCGGGCGTGCGCACCGTCGAGCCGTCGATGAGCGAGTAGCTGCCCGTGCCGATGACCGCGCCCATCGTCCGCGTGCCGACCACCTTGCCCAGCCCCAGCGCGCGGAAGCCCGCCGGGAACATCTCCGCGTTCGAGGCCGAGCGCCAGTTCTGGAGGACTATCTTCGGGCCGAAGAAGCCCCCGAAGGGCCGCGTCGTCGCCTCCGTCCCGCGCGGCTGCCAGACCTGGTACTGGCGCTGGACGAGGATGGCCAGAAGCTCCTGCTCGATGTTGCCGCCGCCGTTCCAGCGCTGGTCGATGACCATCGCCTCCTTGTGGCGGTACTCGCGCAGCTCCTTCTCGAAGCGTCTCAGGGAAGGCGCGTTCATCGACTGGATGTGGACGTAGCCGACGCGGCCGCCCGAGAGCTTGTCGACCATCTCGCGCCGCTCCTTTACCCAGCGCTCGTAGCGTAGCTGCGTGAAGGCGTTCATCGTGGCCGGCTCGATGCGCGTGCTCCACGCGCCCTCGGGCGCCGGCCTGTTGTTGAAGCTCACCGCCACCTTGCGGTTCAGGCGGTGGTTGAGGAGCGCCCAGAACTCGTCGCCGGCCTTGACGGGCTTGCCGTCGATGGCGATGAGATAGTCGCCCACCGCGACCCTCACCCAGTCCTTATCGGCCGGGCCGTTCTCGTAGACGTGCGTGACGCGGTAGAGCCCGGCGGCGGCGTCGGGCTCAAGCTCGACGCCGAGGTGCCCCGTGGAGACGGCGCTCGGCTCGCGCCCCCCGCCCGGCGGCGGCGCCGCGCCCGTGTGCGAGGCGTTCAGCTCGCCGATCATCTCGTTGACGATGTTGAGAAGCTCCTGTCGGTCGCCGACGTACTCGACGAGCGGCCGGTACCTGGCGCGCATCGCGTCCCAGTCCATCCCGTGCATCTTCGGGTCGTAGAAGCGGTACTTCATCGTGCGCCACGCGTCGTCGAACATCTCGGCCCACTCGGCCGGGCGGTCGACTTTGACCTTCGCCGTGAAGTTGATGCGGCGCCGCTGCGGCCCGCCCGCACCCGCACCCGCGCCGCCCGAAGGGGCGGCGGCCGACGAAGCGGCCCCGGCCGGCGCGGGCGGCGGCAGCGCCACCGAGTAGACGAAATCGCCCTCCTTGAAGAAGAGCGTGCGGCCGTCGCGCGAGACGCGGAGGTTCGAGACGCCGCCGCCGAAGCCGCCCCCGCCCTGCGGCGGGCCGCCCGGGCCGTCGCCGCCGGTGGTCGGCGGCGTTCCGGCCGTGACGCGCGCAAGGCGGCGGCCATCCTCCTGCACAGTGTAGATGACGGGAATGTTGGCCTGACCCGCCAGCTCGAAGGTGGCGAAGACGACGCTGCGGCCGTCGGGCGAGACTTCAAAGTTCGTGACGGGGAAGGGCATCCGCGTCAACTGGCGCGTGCGGCGCTTGAGGCCGGGCCAGTCGATGTCGACGGGGCGCGGCGGCGTGCGCTGCGCGCCCATCTGCCGGCGCATGCCCCCGCCCGCGCCGGGGCCGCCGCCGGAGCCTTCGCCCGCCGGGGGCGTCTGCTGCTCTGCCTGCGCGGCCTCCGCCTCGGCGCGCTCCTCGGGGTCGTCGGGGTCGCGCTCAAGGCGTTCGAGCGTGACGGAGTAGATGTGAACGGCGGGCATGCCGGCGGCCTGCCCCGTCTGCGTGCTCTCGTTGCGGAGGAAGTAGAGCTTGCGGCCGTCGGGCGAGAAGCGCGGGCCGGCCTCGCTGAACGAGTCGAAGGTGACCTTCTTCTCCTCGCCGCCCGCGGAGGGGACGAGGTAGATGTCCGTGGTGCGCGACACGTCGGGCTTCGAGTAGGCGAGCCACTTGCCGTCGGGCGACCAGACGGGCGTGCCGATGTTCCCGTAGCGCGAGGTGCTCAGCTCGCGCGACTGCCCGTCGGCCACGTTGAGCACGCGGAGCTTGCCGTCCGACGAGGTGTAGGCGATCTGGGTCGAGTCGGGCGACCAGCGGTGGCCGGTCTTGAGCGCGTCGAGGTCTGTGAGCTTGCGCGGGTCGCCCGCGCCGTCAACGGCCGAGACGTACATCTCCTCGCGGCCGCTGCGGTCGGAGACGTAGGCGATCAACTTGCCGTCGGGCGAGTAGGTCACGTCGCGGTCGCGCCACGGGCTGTCGGTGATCTGGCGCATGTCGCCCTCGTCGACGGGGACGGTGAAGACCTCGCCGTGGACGGAGACGACGACGCGGCGCGAGTTGGGCGCGAGGTCGTAGTCGTCGACCTCGGAGTTGAAGCTGCGCACCTCGGAAAGGCTCTCGCCGGTCTCGGCGTTGATGTCGAAGCGGAGCGGCGTGACGCGCTTGCTCGCGAGGTCGAGCTTGGAGACCTGAAAGTCGTGCTCGAAGACGATGGTCTTGCCGTCGGCGCTGATGGCGGGCCAGCGCACGTCGCCCGACTTGAACGAGGTGACGCGCTCGGCCTTCCCGCCGGACTCGGGGACGCGCCAGATGTTCGTCAGCCCGCTGCCGTCGCGGTCGCTGACGAAATAGATGTTCCCGTCGCGCGCCCACATCGGCCACGAGTCCATGCCCTCGAAGTCGGTCAGGTTCGAGAACTTCCTGGCGGCCACGTCGGCGACCATCACGTCCGACTGGTAGGAGCCGCGGTAGAACTTGCGCCAGTAAGCCTGCGCCTTCTGGTTGTAGGCCAGCCGGCGGCCGTCGGGCGAGAACGAAGCCTGCACGCCCGAGTCGGCGCCCGCGCTGACGGGCATCCCGCCGTCCACGCCGACGGTGTAGAGGAGCGGCAGGAAGTGCTCGCCGCGGTTGGACGAGAAGAGCACCGAGCGGCCGTCGGGCGACCAGTTGAGCAGCGTGTCGTCGGCCGAGTGCGAGGTCAACTGCTTGACGGTGCCGCCGGCCGCGGGGATGAGGTACACGTCGAGGTTGCCGTTGCGGTCGGACGAGAAGGCGATCCACCTGCCGTCGGGCGAGAAGCGCGGGTACACGTCGCGCGCGCGGTTGACCGTGAGGCGCTGGACGTTGCGCCCGTCCTCGTCGGCCACCCAGACGTCGCCGAGGTAGCTGAAGGCGACGCGCCCTTCGTGGTAGTGCGGGTAGCGCACGAGCCGCGCCTCCTTCGCCGGAGCGGCCGACGCCGAGACGAGCAGTGCGAGCAGTGCGAGCGGGTAAAGTTTCTTCATAAGACTCCTCGAAGAGGGTGGAGGGCCGGCGCGCGCGAGTCCTGCGCGTCCGGCCGTCGAACTTCATTCTCTGTTTGGGTCGGCAGCGCCCGGCGTGCTGCGCGTGCTGCTGGATTGCGCGCGCATTGTATTCGAGTTCGCACGCCGTAGGGAAGCCAAGAAGCAGTAGGCGGTAGACGGTAGGCGGTAGGTCTTCACCGCCGCTTGAGTTCTGCCTAACGGGGCGGTTGTGGGTGCGAAACATGATTGGTGTTTTTCTACCGCCTACCGCCTGCCGCCTACCGCCTACTTACTCCCCGCAGCGGTTTGCCTTTTGACCACTGTTTGTGTAGCATGACGCGCAAACCCTGACAGGATTGAAATCAACCACGGGTAAAGACCGTTTCTCGTCTGTCTATTTCAGACCGCCGCAATGTGTGAGAACGCCGACGCGCAGGCCGCCGAGGCCGCGCATCGCCTTCTATTCAGTCCTGTCGCCGCAGGGCGCGAGCGCCCGATTTAATGCAAGTTTCTTGGCACTGTTGGAGGTGAGTAGATAATGGTAAACCGCAAACTGATTCGGCCGACGCTGGCGGAGGTCAAGGGCCGCGAGCCTGTCCCCGGCCAGGAGAGGGAGAGGGAGAGAGAGAGAGAGAGGGAGCGCCCCATGAGCGCGCCGCCTTCGCCGCGCCCCTCGCAGCACCGACCGGGCGGCGGGCCGCCCCCGCGCGAGCCGCGCGATTCCTCCTCGGCCGGCGCGTCGGCCGCCGCGGCCGCACTCGGCCGCAAGAAGATTCCGCCCGCCGAGACGAGCGCCGAAATCTTCTACTACAAGAAGCAGATGGATCAGCACACGGTGATGGTCATCGTGCTGCTCGACGGCGAGGAGATCGAAGGCACCATCGAGTGGTACGACCGCTCGGCGCTCAAGATCAACCGCCGCGGCGCGCCCAACATCATGCTTCTCAAGCACAACATCAAGTACATGTTCAAGGCAGAAGACCGCGACGGCGGCGGCGATTCGAGCGACTGAGCGCGGGCGGCCGCGCGTGTCCCCTCGAAACCCTCACCCGCGCGTACTCTGTTCCGAGAGATGACTGACGCTTCACCAGAGCCATCCGCAGCGGGGACGGCCGGCGCGGCCGGCCGTCGGCCCCGCATCGGCGTCACGATGGGCGACCCCGCGGGCATCGGCCCCGAGGTCGTCCTCAAGGCCGTCGTCGAGCCCGAGGTGCTCGCCGTCTGCACGCCGGTCATCGTCGGCGACGCGCAGCTCCTCGCGCACACCGCGCGGACGCTCGACCTGACGTGCGGCTACGAGATAGTGCGGCGCGGCGAGCCGCTCCCGGCGGAGTCGGCCGGGCCGCTCATCTACCACCTCGACAACATCACGGGCGCGGTCGCGCCGGGCGTCGAGTCCGGCGCGGCCGGCCGCGCCGCCGGCCAGTACATCGAGGCGGCGGTCGAGCTGTGCGGCGCCGGCGCCGTAGACGCCATCTCGACCGCGCCCATCAACAAGCGCTCGCTCTTCCTCGGCGGGTACAGCTTCCCCGGACACACCGAATTTCTCGCGCACCTGACGGGGAGCCCCGACTGCGCGATGGCCTTCGTGGCGTCGAACCTCCGCATCGTGCTCATCTCGACGCACGTCCCGCTGGCCGAGGCCATCGGGCTCGTCGAGAAGGAGCGCATCGTGCGCGTGACGCGGCTGGCCGACCGCGAGCTGCGGCGCTGGGGCATCGAGCACCCGCGCATCGCCGTGGCCGCGCTGAACCCGCACGGCGCGGAGGGCGGGCTGTTCGGCATCGAAGAGTCCGCGGAGATTCAGCCGGCCGTCGAGGCTTGCCGCGAGTTGGGGATCGACACCTCGGGGCCGCACTCGGCCGACACGGTCTTCCTGCGCGCGTCGCGCGGCGAGTTCGACGCGGTCATTTCGTGTTACCATGACCAGGCGATGATCCCCGTGAAGTGCCTGTCGTTCGGCGAGGCCGTCAACGTCACGCTGGGCCTCCCCTTCATACGCACCTCGGTCGATCACGGCACGGCCTTCGACATCGCGGGACGCGGCGTCGCGGAGCATTCGAGCATGGTCGCCGCCATCACGCTGGCCGCGCGCCTCGTGCGCGCCGACGAGAGCGGCAGGGCGGTGGAAGTCTAGGAGAGAGTGCTGAGGACTGAGGACTGAGGACTGAGTGAAGAGCGGGCCTCGCCTTTCACTCAGTCCTCAGTCCTCAGCACTCAGCACTCCCGAGAACCGGAGGTTTTCAACAAGGTGTCTGCGCAGAGCGAACCCTCACGGCGGATTCTGGTGGCCGACGACGACCCGGCCATCCTGCGACTCGTGACCGCCATCGTCGAGAAGGAGGGCTACGAGGTCGTGCCCGCGCGCGACGGGCGCGAGGCGTACAAGCTCCTCCAGTCCGGCGGCGACTTCTCGGCCTGCGTCTTCGACGTGGTGATGCCGCACATACAGGGGCCGGAACTCGTACGCTACATGAAGACCGAGAAGAAGCTGATGAAGATACCCGTGATGATGATGACGGCCGAGCAGAACCCGAAGCTCTCCTCAGACAGCTTCGCCGCCGGCGCCGTCGTCTTCCTCCCGAAGCCCTTCACGACCTCGCAGCTCCAGGTCATGCTCCGCATGCTCATCAGCAAGTCGAGGGGCGAGCAAAGCTAGAGCCGTCTGCCGACATCCAAACGGGGAGGGGGAGAATTTTTATGACCAACCCGAATCCTTCAAAGGGCCGCGCGTCGTCGCGCCCCGCCCCGGTCTTGGCGGCCTTAGCGCTCTACGCCGTCGCCGCCCTCTGCCTCGCGCCGGCCGCGCCCGCGCAGTCGGGACGGAAGGCGCAGAAGCCCCTGAACCTTCCCACCGAAGCGCCGAAGCAGGGCGAGACGCCGGGGGCGAAGCCCGAGGCGAAGAAGGTTGAGGCCGTCCTCAGCCTCGTCGTCATGCGCGCGGACGACGCCACGGCCTTCGGCATCGACTCGATGGCGCGCGACGGCGTGGCCTCGGCCTTCTCGCGCCGGCTCGGGCAGGTGTCGTCGGTCGAGGTCAGGGACGGCGGCAAGGGCCGCCGGCAGGAGGCACGCGCGCGCGCAAGGGAGGAGAAGAAGGCTTACGTCGTCCTCTTCCAGCTCGACGAGCAGGCGGGCGGCATGACGACGGGGAACGTCGATTCGCGCACGCTCGTCATCCGCACCTTCGTCTACTCGCCGCAGACCGGCGACCTCAAGTACACCGACACGATCTACCAGCGCCCGTATCAGGACTCGGCGCGCGTCGGCGGCGTGCGCATCCCCGTCCCGTCGCGGCGCGTCGACCGCTACCCGTCGCAGCACGAGCTTGAGCAGGCCGCGCGAGACGCCGCCGACCGCCTGCTCGGCCGCTTCCAGGTGACCCCGCCGCCCGAGCGTTGAGGGCGAAGATTTGAACTCTCAAATCTCAAATCTCAAATCTCAAATTCTGCTCGTCGTGGCGGTCGCGTGCCTCGTGCCGCCGGCGGCGTTCGCGCAGAAGAAGCCGAAGCCGGCGCTGAGCAACAAGGACGCGCGCCGCGCCGTCGCGGAGACGCAAGGCTTCGGGCTGAGTACGGGCGCGGTCAAGGTCAGGACGGTCGGCCCTGCGGGTTCTGCGCCCGTGCTGGTCGAGGCCGACGTGACCGGGGCGGTGCGGCTCGAATGGGTCGAGGACGAGCGCGTGCCGCAGACCGGCGGCGTCTTCAAGCAGAAGCGCTGGCGCGCCGTCGAGTTCCGCACCGGCGACCGCGCGTGGGAGGAGTTCGACCTCGTCTCGGCGCCGGCCTTCGCGCCCCGGCTCGAAGCCGCACGCCGCGCGCTCGAAGAGCTTGTGACGGAGTTCGAGGCGCGTCAGCGCGCCGCGTCCGAGAGTAAGAATGAGGGGGAGATGAAGAAGGCCGCCGAGCCTCTGACGCGCGGCGCGCTGACGGTTAGGCAGCTCACGCCGATGGGCTCGACGTTGGTCGCCGAGGTGGTCGTCGCCGCGACCTTCACGGTTTCGAGGGGCGAGCGCGGGCGCTGGCGCGTGGCGGAGGTCTCGGCGGGCGGCGAGTCTACGGGCGACCTCGCGGCGCTCTGGCTCTCGGCCGACGCGCGCAAGGCGGAGCGGGCGCGCGCCGACCTCGCGACGCTCTCCGAGGCGCTCGAAGCATTCCGGCGCGAGCGCGGCTTCTACGTCGTGGCGCGCGACTCGGTCGTCCTCGTCGACCACCTCAGCCCGCGCTACGCGAAACGCGTCGTCCGACTCGACCCCTGGCGCAACCCCTACCGCTACGAAGGCAACGAACGCTCCTACACGCTCGCCTCGGACGGCCCCGACGGCAAGCCGGGCACGCCCGACGACGTGACCCCCGCCCGCTGAAACCCCTTCAAGCCTTCCTCCTTCAAGCCTTGACGACGAAGAGGTGACTCTGCGAAAGCCGCATCTCGCGGAAGCGCGAGACGCGCGGCTCGCCCGTGCCGAACTGCGGGTGCGTGATGTCGGCCGCCCCCACCTCGTCCACCAATTCTTTGACGAAGCCGACCATGCCGTAGTCGTGTGCGCTGTAGAGGCCGCGCTGGAGCGCGCGCTTTGACGCGGAGAGGAGTCGGCCGGCGAGCGGCAGCCGCCCGACGGGGCCGTTGCCGAGGCGCGTGGCGGCGCGGCCGAGGCGGTGTCGGAGCGGGCTGTAGGTCACGCGCGCCGGGCGCGGGCGGTAGCGCACGCCGTCGGGCCAGAAGTCCCAGTAGCCCGTGCCCCAGTCCTCTATGACGTAGAGGCCGCCCGGCTTGAGGTGGTGCTCGAAGAGGTGCCAGAAGCTGACGCGCGCCAGCTCGCCGACGTGCGAGCAGTCGTCGATGATGACGTCGAAGCCCTCGGGCGCGCACTCGCGCGCGAGGCGGTCGAGCAGCGCGGTGTCCTGCTGCCCGCCCTGGTAGAAGCGTATGCGCCCCGTGGGGTCGTCTATCTCAAGCGGGTTGAGGTCGAGGCCGGCGATGACGCCGCGCTCGAAGTAGTCGCGCCAGAGGAGGAGCGAGCCGCCCTTGAGGACGCCGAGTTCGAGCAGCCGCACGTCGCTGCCGAGGAGCGGGCGGAAGTACTCCTCGTAGTTGCGCAGGTAGTGCGTGTGCGCGGCCTTGTCGGTGTCGTACTTCGAGGCGTCGAGCGCCCCCTTCGTCGAAGCCATGTGAGCGTCCACAACCCTCCCGAACGGGCTCTCCTTAAGGCGCGCATAATATGCTTCACCGGGCCGCGGAAATCCAGCCCCGCGGCCCGGCGGCCCGGTCGTCAGAGCGTGTCGGCGCCCGCGGCGAGACGGCTAATCGCAGAACGGGCAGCAGAACTCGCAGGGCGGGTCTTCGATGGGGCACTCCTGCACATTCGCGTCGTTGTCGTCGCAGTCGAAGCAGGCGTTGAGGCCGTCGTCGTCCACGTCGAGGCCCGCGCAGGGCGTGTCGTTCGACGGCACCAGCTCGAACTGCTGGTTGATGCCGCCGTGCGTCAGGTACTGGACGATTTTGGCCCCGTTCGAGGTCGAGCCGTTCGCCACGTCCCAGTTGAGCAGGCTGTGCTGGACGCGTATCTGGTTGTAGTAGCCCGAGCCGACCTGCCCGCTGATGACGTCGAACTGCTGGTTCGTCCCGCCGTGGCAGAAGTACTGCATGAACTCCCCGCCGGTGGACAGGGTGGCGTTGACCTGATCTATGCAGTAGCCGCTGTTGCCGGCGATGATGCGGTAGAGCCCGCCGCCGACCGACTGGAACTGGAACTGCTGGTTGTCGCCGCCGTGGCAGGTGTACTGCATGAGGCGCGCGCCGGTGTTGAGCCCGCCGCCGGTCACGTCCACACACTTGCCGCTGATTCTGGCGACGATGTGATACCAGGCGCTGGTGTTGATGCCCGACTGCGCGTGCGCGACGCGGGGCGCGGGCGAGAGCGCGAGGGCGGAGAGGCCGGCGACGACCGCCAGCGGGAATAGAAGTCTCTTCATAACATTCTCCTCTTAAGGGTCTTTGAGCCCCGCCGCCCGCCGCGCTAAGATGCACGCTGTCAGGGCAATGCGTCCCTTGCGCCGCGCGGGCGGCGGGGTCACGTTGTCGCACGGGCCCGCGCACACTTCGCAGGTGTGCGCGGGTCGCTCTGTTTCTGGGCGAGGTGGAAGGGCGAGTCGTCGTGTCTACGGCTCGCCCGCTTCGGGAGCAAGTCCGGAGCGGGAAGGGGGGCCGAGTCCCGCTAAACTATATGTGGCGCTGCGTGAGAAACGGGTGTCAGTTATTAAAGGCGTTCGTCTGCAAAGTCGGTCGCGTGCGGAAACGTCCGCCGCGAGAACTTCTGTAACTTCAGGGGAGAGAGCCTGGGTCTTGGAACGCTCGGGAGCTGAGAGTGCGAGAGCTTAGCGACGAGCCGCGCGGCTGTCAACAGACATTTTGACCGCGCGGAAAACGGTCAGCGTTTGCCGCCCGCGTCGCCTCTGAGTCGCGACGCGGGCGGCAAAAAGTGCTCGGGAATAATCAGCTTGACGGGCTGTCGGCGCGGGTGTTAGGTTTTATTTGCGGCTTTCGTGCGTGGTTTTTCGCGGGGCCGCGGACATGCCCTGCCGGCGTCCCACGCGCGAAAGCGTTCCTTTTAACTTGCCCCCCGGACCGCCCGGCCCCCTTCAGACTAAGGAGACCTTTTTGCTTTCGGGACGCCGGAAACTCCTGCTCGCTGACGACTCGCCGACCATACAGAAGGTCATCAGCCTCACCTTCGGCGACGAGGGGCTTGAGGTGGTCGCGGTAGGCGACGGCGAGTCGGCGCTGCGCGCGCTCGCCGAGGAGCCGCCGCCCGACATCCTGCTCGCGGACGTGGTGATGCCCGGCCCCGACGGCTACGCGCTGTGCGAGCGCGTCAAGCGGGACGGGCGGCTCGGACACGTACCCGTCGTTCTCCTCGTCGGCACGTTTGAACCATTCAACGAAGCGGAGGCGCGCAGAGTTGGCGCGGATACAGTCTTGACGAAACCCTTCCAATCGATACGCGATCTGGTCAGCAAGGTCGGCTCACTCCTCGGCGGCGGCGGCGAGTCGCGCCCGGAGCACGAGCCCGACCGCGCGCGCGAAGAGAGTGCGCCGCGCGGCGAGCCCGCCGACGTGCGGCCGCACGCCGCCGCCGCCGCACGCGCCGACGCACACGCGCCGGACGCGGAGAGCGGCGGCGCGGAGTTCGGCGCGACGCTCGAAGAGCGCCCCGCAGACCCGGCCTCCTCCTTCGCCGACCTCGGCGCGGACGACGAGTTGATCGAGGCGAGGCCGGCCGACGCCTTCGGGGCCTCCGCCTCGGCCGGGGCTTCGGGCTTCAGGCCCCGCGCGGAATCCCCGCGCGCCTTCGCGGAGACGCACGGCGAGCCCGGGCTGCACGCGGTGTCGTCGTCCGACGCCGACGGCGGCGTCGCGCCTTCGGCGTTCGGCGCGGCGGCGGGCGAGGGCTTCGGCCGCCAGAAGGCGGATGGAGAGGTGGGCCAGCCCGAAGAGAGACTGACCGCGAGGAGTCAGACGGAAGAGATTCTGACGGAGCAGACCGGCGAGAGAGCGATGCACGAAACAACTTCACAGCAGTCTTCATTCGACGCCTTCGACAGGCGCGCCGAGAACGCGGCCGTCGCCGACGACGCGCTGCTCGACCTCGGCCGGATTGACGCGCCGCGCGCCGCGCAGGCCGCCGAAGCCGACGACTTCATCCTCGACCTCGAAGACGAGCCGCCCGCGCGCCACGCCGCCGGGGCCGAGCCCTTCGGGGAAGTTCTGGCGGAGCCGGTCTTTGAAGCCGCGCCGGCCGCGCACGCCGCCTGGGCCGACGCCCCGAGCGCCTTCGCAGAGGCCGCGCACGGCGAGCAGCCGCGCGTCTTCGCGGACGCGGTTGAAGCCGCGACGCCGTTCGGCGGCGAGTCCCGCGGCGAAGAGTTTCAGAGCTTCGGCGAACAGCCGCAGCCGGTCGAAGCGCACGCCCCGGCCAACGCCGCCGCCGACGCCGCCGCCGAGCCGTGGCGCGACGTAGTCATGCAGGACGGCCCGCAGGGCTTTGCCTTCGGCGAGGAGTCGCAGCCGGTCGGCTCCGCCCCGCGCGGCTTCATCGAGCCCGAGGTCGTGCCCGCGGAGGAGCCCGTGCCCGCCGTCGTCGAGGGCGAATTCACGGACGGCAGCGTCGAGGGCGACGTGCCCAAGCCGCCCGCGCGGGAGGCGGCGTCCGCAGCGCACGCGTCCGCGCCGCACGAGCCTTCGCCCGCCGGCTACGCGGTCGGCGAGGCGCGCGTCGGCGTCGAAGAGTCGCCGCGCGCCGGCCAGCTCTCGCCCGAGCAGGTTGAGACAATCGCGCGCCGCGTCGTCGAGCTGATGTCCGACAAGGTCGTCCGCGAAATCGCCTGGGAAGTCGTCCCCGAGCTGGCCGAGCTTCTCGTCAAGCAGCGGCTCGACGAGGAGAGACGCAACTAGAAGTCAGTAGACAGTAGACGGTAGAAAAACTTAAGGCGGCGCGTCCCGGTCAATGGCCGGGACGCGCCGCCC
>DASWNR010000280.1:0-4078 GCA_036399155.1 Pyrinomonadaceae bacterium | reverse complement strand
GGCTTCATCAAGCGCACGCTCTACCGCCGGCTCTTCGGCTACCGCGTCGGCCGCCGCGTCCGCCTGGGCTTCAGCATCATCGACGCGCGCGAGTGCGAGATAGCCGACGACGTTTCCATCGGCCACCTCAACGTCTTCCTCGGCGTCGGGCGTCTGACCCTCGGCGACCACGCGCGGGTCGGCTTCCTCAACATCTTCCGGGGCGGCGACGAGGTGAGCCTCGGGCGCTACACGGAGGTGCTGCGCCTCAACGAAATCAACTCCATCCCCGACCCGCTCGTCGTCAACCCGACCGACCCGCGCTTCCAGCTCGGCGACGGCGCGATCGTCACCGCCGGCCACAAGATTGACTTCACCGACCGGGTCACGATCGGCCGTCGAACCATCCTCGGCGGGCGCAACTCAAGCCTCTGGACGCACAACCGCCAGCGCACGCGACCCGTCGAAATCGGCGAGCTGACCTACGTCGGGTCTGAGATTCGCGTCGCGCCGGGAGGCGTGATACCATCCCGCTGCATCGTCGGCATCGGCTCGGTCGTGACGGGCCGCATAGAGGGCGAGTACCAACTCATCGCGGGCGTGCCGGCGCGCCCCGTGAAGCCGCTCGGCGAGGACGACCGCTTCCTCGTCGAGCACAAGACGCGCCCAGACCTGCCGGACGACCTTTAAAGCTGACTTCCCCCGCGCATCGCCCCGTCGGGCCGAAAGCCCGGAGAACTTTCCGGGCCCCGCCCCCGCGGCGCCGCGCCCCCCGAGGCTTTAAGAGCACATGAACGCACTTCTCGCCCTCTCGGCGCTCGCGCTGGCCGTGAGCGTCTCGCTCATCTTCCCCGCCGAAGGTGCCGCCGCCGTGGTCTTCTGCGCCGCGCTGGCCGCCGTGACGGGGCTGCTCGTCAGCCGCGACCCGTCGCAGGGGCGCTTCCTCTCGCAGGTCTTCGCCGCCGCGCTGCTCGTCCGCGTCGCGGTCGGCGTGCTCATCTACTACTTCAAGCTCCAGGACTTCTTCGGCGGCGACGCCTTCACCTACGACTATCAGGGGACGCTCTACCTCGCCTCGTGGCGCGGCGTCGAGTGGAGGGAGGCGCAGGCGTTCGGCGCGTCGTACTACCGCAACTGGGGCATGGGCTACGTGGTGGCGGCCATCTACGGCGTGCTCGGGCGGAACATGCTGGCCGTGCAGTTCTTCAACGCCGTGGTCGGCGCGGCCACCGCGCCCGTCATCTTCCTCTGCTCGCGGCAGATTTTTCAGAACCTGCGCGTCGCCAGGATAGCCACGCTCTCGGTCGCCTTCTTCCCGAGCCTCGTGCTCTGGTCGGCGCAGGGGCTGAAGGACGGCCCCATCGTCTTCCTGCTGGCCGTCGTCATGCTGGCGACGCTGCGTCTGGGCGAGAGGTTCAGCACGAAGTACGTGACCGTGATGCTGTTGGCGCTCTACGGGCTGCTCTGCTTCCGCTTCTACATCTTCTACATGACGGCGGCGGCCGTCTGCGGCGCGTTCCTCATCGGGATGCGGCCGCAGACGACGCGCAACCTGATCCGGCAGGCAGCCATCGTGCTCGCCGTCGGCGTCGGGCTCACGTACATGGGCGTGATGCGCACGGCCGACGCGCAGCTCGAAGTCTACGGCGACCTTGAGGCCGTCCAGCGCAGCCGCGCCGATCTGGCGCGCTCGGCCAACTCGGGCTTCGGGGCGGACATGGACGTTTCGACCGCCTCGGGCGCGCTGAGCGCCGTGCCGCTCGGGATGGCCTACCTTCTGTTCGCGCCGTTCCCGTGGCAGCTCGCCAGCCTCCGCCAGTCCATCACGCTCCCGGAGATGCTCGCGTGGTGGGCGGCCTTCCCGCTGCTGGTGATGGGCATCTGGTTCACGATGAAGTACAGGCTGAGGCAGGCGCTCCCCATCCTGCTGTTCACGACTATGCTGACGCTGGCCTACTCGATTTTTCAGGGCAACGTGGGGACGGCGTACAGGCAGCGGAGCCAGATTCTCGTCTTCTACTTCATCTTCACGGCGGTCGGCGCCGTGCTCGTGCTGGAGCGCAGGGAGAACCGCCGGCGGCTGGAGCATCAGTTGAGGCAGGCGGCGGCCGCGGCGGCCTACGCAGCGCCGCCGCGCAGGCCGACGGCGCGCAGGCCGCTCCCGCACGGCGCGCTGTCGGCGCAGCACGACCAGTCGCCCGGCGCGGTGGTGCGCGCCGCCCGGGGCGGCTTCAAAGTCTGAGCGCACGGCCGCGAAGTCGGTGCGCGGGGCGCGAAGTTTGGGCGCCGCCGCTTGCGGCCCCGCGGGGCTTTGCTGAATACTAGGCTTTAAACTTTCTCCCGGCACAGGATTTATGAACGCTCTACTCGCCGCACTCTCGGTGGCCCTCGCGGCCGCGGTCGCGCTCACCATACGCGGCGGCGCGGCGGCCGTGCTCGTGTGCGCGGTGTGCGCGGTGGTGGGCGGCGCGCTGGTGACCAAGGGCGAGGAGGCGCAGCGCCCGTTCCTGCTCAAGATCTTCGTCGCGGGACTCCTCGTCCGCATGGCCGTCGGCTCGCTCATCAACGCCTTCGAGCTGCAAGACTTCTTCGGCGGCGACGCCCTCACCTACGACCTCCTCGGCAACGCGCTCGCCAGCGCGTGGCATGCGGGCGTGTCGCAGCCGGCCGACCTCGCGGAGTGGGCGATAGGCGGCGGCTGGGGCATGCTCTACATGGTGGCGGTGATCTACGCGGTCGTCGGGCAGAACATGCTGGCGGTGCAGTTCGTCAACGGCGTGCTGGGCGCGGCCACCGCGCCGGTCATCTTCTTCTGCGCGCTCCACATCTTCCAGAACCTCCGCGTGGCGAAGGTCGCGGCGCTCGCCGTCGCCTTCTACCCGAGCCTCGTGCTCTGGTCGTCGCAGGGGTTGAAGGACGGCCCCATCGTCTTCCTGCTCTCGCTCGCGATGCTGGCGACGCTCAAGCTCGGCGAGAGGATGAGCTGGAAGTACGTCTTCACGCTCGTGCTCTCGATGTTCGCCATCCTCACGCTGCGCTTCTACGTCTTCTACATGCTGGTGGCGGCGGTCGTCGGCTCGTTCGTCATAGGGATGCGGCCGGTCTCCTCGCAGAGCGCCGCGCGGCAGCTCCTCATCGTCGTCACGCTGGGCATGGGGCTCACGTACATGGGCGTGCTGCGCACGGCCGGGACGCAGTTCGAGCGCTACGGCAACCTGCAGGCGGTGCAGACGAGCCGCTCCGACCTCGTGCGCACCGCCAACTCGGGCTTCGGCGCGGACGTGGACGTTTCGACCGCCACGGGCGCCATCGGCGCGATCCCGCTCGGGATGGCCTACCTTCTGTTCGCGCCGTTCCCGTGGCAGTTGGCCAGCCTCCGCCAGTCCATCACGCTGCCCGAGATGACCGTCTGGTGGGTCTCCTTCCCGCTGCTCGTCGTGGGCATCTGGTTCACGCTGAGTTACAGGCTGAGGCAGGCGCTCCCCATCCTGCTGTTCACGCTGATGCTGACGCTGGCCTACTCGATTTTTCAGGGGAACATCGGGACGGCTTACAGGCAGCGGAGCCAGATTCTCGTCTTCTACTTCATCTTCGTTGCGGTCGGCGCGGTGCTCCTCAAGGAGCGGCGGGAGGACAGGCGGCGCGTGGCGATTTACGAGAGGCAGCAGTCCGTGACGTCCGTGGCGCGCGCGGCCGAGGCGCGCAAGCGCTACTCGTCCTGGAAGCAGGAGCGCGGCAAGGAGCTTGAGCGCGTGGCGCAGGACATCAACGAGAGGGTCAACTTCTGATGTGCGGCATCGTCGGCATGGTCAACCTCGACGGGCGCGCGGCCGACGCCGCGCTGCTCGGCCGCATGAACGAGGCCATACACCACCGCGGCCCCGACGAGGACGGCACGTACCTGCGCGAACACGTCGGGCTCGCCATGCGCCGGCTCGCCATCATCGACCTCAAGGGCGGGCAGCAGCCCATCGCCAACGAGGAGCGCAACGCCTGGATCGTCTTCAACGGCGAAATCTACAACTTCCGCGAGCTTAAAAAACGGCTCGAAGACCTCGGACACAGGTTCCGCACCGACTGCGACACGGAGGCCATCGTC
>DASWNR010000279.1:0-10645 GCA_036399155.1 Pyrinomonadaceae bacterium | reverse complement strand
CGCAGTTGCCCGTCTGCGTGACGGTGCCGTTGGTGTTGAGCACGCGCGTCGAGGGGCGGCTCGCGGTCGAGTAGACGCCGATGATGGCGTTCGGGTCGCTGGGCCCCGAGGGGAGCGCGCCCGTCGCGGTCAAAAGCTGCGTCGGAATCTGGATGGCGATGGTG
This sequence comes from Pyrinomonadaceae bacterium, assembly GCA_036399155.1. Taxonomy (GTDB): domain Bacteria; phylum Acidobacteriota; class Blastocatellia; order Pyrinomonadales; family Pyrinomonadaceae; genus QHXN01. The sequence continues at coordinate 10,481 of DASWNR010000279.1, read as the reverse complement.
TGGACGTTGTAGCCGGCCGTGGCGTCCACGCCGTTCGAGGTCGGCAGCGGCGCGAGGTGCGCCGGGTTGAACGGGCGCAGCCCCAACAGATCGAAGAAAGAGCCGAGGTCAGAGTAGAAGCCCTCGTCGCGCTGGCCGGCGAAGAGCCTGATGTCGCCCGCGCCCGTGGGCACGGTGCTGATGGAAGGCTCGGCGAGGTTCGTCTCGTAGTTGGGCGTCGAGCGCGGCCCGATGTTGACGGGCGGCGTCGGCAGGTTGGTGCCGAGCGAGAAGGTCGTGAACGTCGGGTTGTTCGGGTCGCCCTGTCGGATGCGCGCCGTCACGCTCATGAACTGCTTGACGTTCCAGTCCGGGTCGGAGAGGTTGTCAATCGTGTTCGTGTTGTAGAGGAACGTGTCGCCGTTGCCGACGACGGTGTTGAAGCGGAACTCGATGGCGAGGTCGAGGCGCGCGTCGCCGTTGTTGTCGAAGCGAATCTGGTAGAGCACGTTGTCGTCGAACTTGAAGAAGTTCGGCCCGCCCGCCGGCTCTTCGAGCGGGATGAAGTTGGCGAGGACGGTGACGGTGTTCGCCCGGTCTGGGCTGACGAAGGCGTAAACGTCGGTGTTGTCGGCCAGCGGGTCGGCCGAGATGAGCGGAGCCTCGCGGTGGCTCGACGCCTCGGCGACGGGCAGCAGGTTCGGGGCGGCGCTAAAAGCCGCGGCCAGAATGCCCAGCGCGGCTACGAGTGACAGTGGTCTTTTGAATCTTCCCATGACTTACCTTCTTCTCCCTTGGTGTGCCGGTTGACCCGCGGTGCCCGCGGAGGCCGGGAGCCTGAGTCCTACCCGGCGCGGTAATCCTTGTTCGAGGCGCGCGAAGTGCGCTCTCCTTCGGAAGGGGGCACGCGGCCGACGCTTGCCGACGCCGGACGACATCCCACCGCATAATTTGTCTGTGGCTGGGTGAGGTACGGATGCCGACGCGGACTCGGATTGCCCCGCCGCCGGTCAGAAGCCTTCCCCCCAGATTCGTGTGCGTCCGCGGGCCGTCCGGCGCGGACGCTCCTCGCCGGGACGAAGCGGACAAAAACTCGCAGGGGGAAGAGCGAATTTACTTTGGGAACGAAGACATTCTAATGCCGCGTGAGACTTTCACCTGTCAGTAAAATCGGCAAGCGGTGTCGGGAATTTCCCGACACCGTATGTGCGACTCAGCACGGACGGGTGGAGCCTCCGCACGGTTCACGGGCCGGGATTTTGGGCGCGGTCGGGCGCGGGGGTTGTCATTCTTCCTGGAGCAGGCCGTGGCTCAGGGCGTAGCGGACGATGTCGGTGCGGCTGCGGAGGTTGAGTTTTTCCATCAGGCGGAGCTTGTACGTGTCCACCGTCTTGGCGCTGATGTTGAGCTTCCAGCCGACCTCCTTGTTGCTGTAGCCCCAGGCGATGAGGCGCAAGACCTGCGATTCGCGCTCGCTCAGCTCGCCGGATGGCGCGCGCCCCTCGGCCGTGTTCTGGTTGAAGAAGCTGCTGACGAGGCCGGCGGCCAGCGTCGGGTCGACGTAGGAGCCGCCCGCGGCCACCGTGCGGATGGCGCGCACCAGCTCGTCCGTCACCGCGCGCTTGAGGACGTAGCCCGACGCGCCCGCGTCGAGCATCTGGCGCACGTAGCCCTTGTCCTCGTAGACGGTGAGCGCCAGCACCCTGACCTGCGGGCACTCGCGTTTCAGACACTCGGTCGCCTCCGCCCCGCTCATGTCCGGCATGGACACGTCCATCACCACCACGTCCGGGGAGAGCCGGCACGCCGCGCGCCACGCCGCCTCGCCGCCCGCCGCCTCGCCGACGACGTGCATGTCGGGCTGTGCGTTGACGAGGGACTTCAACCCCTCGCGCACGACCATGTGGTCGTCGGCCAGGAAGACGCGAAGCTTAATCGCGCCGCCGCCCTGTTTACTCAAGCCGCCCCCCTTTCATCCCCGCCGCCCGCGTCGAAGGGGATGCGAACGAAGAGTGTGGTGCCGGCGCCGGGCGACGACTCGACGTTAATGGCCCCGCCGAGCAGCGCCGCGCGCTCGCGCATGCCCAGCAGGCCGAGCCTGCGCCCCCTGCCCGCCGCGGACATCGCCGCCTCCACGTCGAACCCGCCGCCGTTGTCCTCGACGACGGCGAGGACGTGGTCGCCGCGCCGCTCAAGGATGAAGCTCACGCGGTCGGCCCCCGAGTGTTTGGCGACGTTCGTCAGCGCCTCCTGCGCGATGCGGTAGACGGCCGTCTCGTGCGTGAGCGGGAGGCGCCCGCCCCCGAAGCCCGCGCTGTGAAAGTCCACCGGCACGCGCGCCCGCTCCGCCCACTCCTCGACGTAATTGTAGAGCGCCGTCTCCAACCCCAGGTCGTCGAGCGCCGGCGGGCGCAGGCCCCACGCGAGGGTGTGCGCCTCGCGCGACAGCTCGTCGGTCATCCTTTCGAGCTGCCGCAGGGTGTCGAGCGCCGAGCGCCGCCCGTAGGAGTCCGCGCCCAGCGTCTTGAGCCCCATCAGGAGCGCGGCGAGCTGCTGCCCCATCCGGTCGTGCAGCTCGCGCGAGATGCGTCGGCGCTCCTCCTCCTGCGCCGTCACCAGACGCCCGAGCAGTTCGCGGCGCGCCTCTTCGGCCCGGAGGCGCTCGGCGTTCTCGGCGCGCAGCGTTTCGTTGGCGCGCGCCAGTTCGGCCGTCCGCTCCTCGACCCTCCGCTCCAACTCCCCGTAAGCCTCGTGCAACGCCGCGTCGGCCCGCCAGCGCTCGCTGATGTCGCGGACGATGGATTGCAGCACCCCGCCGCTGACCATGCTCCCGCTGATCTCGACGGGCAGGAGCGTCCCGTCCTTGCGGCGCAGCCGCCGCTCGGTCAGGACGGTCTCGCCGGCCTGCAACCTGTCGAAACGGATGGGGGCGGCGGCGAGGTCTTCGGGGGGGACGAGGTCGGCGACGTTGAGCCGCAGAAGCTCCTCGCGGGTGTAGCCGAGCATCTCGCAGAGCTTCGAGTTCGTCTCGATGAAGTCCCCGCGCGCGTCGTAGGTGTGGATGCCGTCGGAGGCTTGCTCCAACAGCATCCGGTACTTGCCCTCGCTCTCCTTAAACTCCTCCTCCGCAAGCCTGCGCGCCGTGATGTTCGCGTGCGTGACGACCGCGCGCGCCTCGCCCTCGAAGTCGAACCGCTTCGCGCGGGCGATGAACCAGCGCCGCTCGGCGGGGGAGTGGCAGGGGTATTCGAGCGCGAACTCTTCCGACTCGCCTTCGATGACGGCGCGAAGGCCGGCGGCGAAGCGCGCGGCGTCCTCCGCCCCTTCGCCGGTCGCGCCCGCGCAGGCGTCGAAATAGTTCGCCCCCTCGCACAGCCCCGCCGGGCCCGGCGAGTTCGCGCCGGCGAACTCGCGCCACGCGCGGTTTACGGCGAGGATGGAGCCGCGCGCGTCCACCACGGTCACGTGGTCTGGGAGCGCGTCGAGCGCCGCGTAGGCGAAGCGCCCCGCCGCGTTCCCCTGCCCCCCGGCCGCCCCGCCCTCAACCGCCTGATGGGTCACAAAAAAAACTCCCGACGGCCTTTCGTCTAAACCCGGCGACCGCGTGACCGGGGCGCGTCATCGCCCGCGGTCTATAAAGATGTAGTAGGATTCCGTGCCGTGCGGGCGAGCGGCCCGCGCGCCTCGGTGGGCGTTTCACTCCGCCGCGGTAAAATGGCCCTGAGGTTGAAGAATAGTGTTATAAGTGGCCCGAAAAGTAAACTCCCGGAAATAGAACGCGCGTGACGGACACGAACCATTCGGCGGGCCAGAAAGATTTCAACATCAGGCCGCTCCGCGTGGAAGACGCCGCCGCGCTCTCGGCGCTGCTGCGGGCGCAGCCGCCCGAGTACGCGCGCTTCTTCTACGCCTTCGGCTCGGGCGAGGAGGAGATCGCGCGCATCCTCGCCGCGCGGGAGAAGGACGTATACTCGGGCGTGTTCTGGCGCGGCGAGTTGGCCGCCGTCTTCATGCTGCGCGGGTGGGACGCCGGCTACGAGGTGCCCTCGTTCGGCGTGCTGGTGGACGTGAAGCACCGCGGGCGCGCGTTCATGAGAATCTCTCTCGACGCGGCGAAGCTCATCTGCCGGCTGTCGGGCGCGACCCGCCTGATGGCGAAGATTCACCCCGAGAACGTCTCGCCCCGCGGGGCGCGCCGGCTCGGCTTCGTGCAGACGGGCGTCGAGCCGGAGACCGGCAACGTCGTCTACCACATGGAACTATAGCGCGCCGGCGCGGAGGGGCGACCTAGACCGCATGCGTCTGCTGAAGCTCGGGGTCTACTACGTGAACTACCTCGAACAGTTCTACGCGCGCCGCCCCGGCCTCGCGGCCGAGCCGTACGCCGCGCAGCACGCCGCCCTCATCGCGGACTGCTTCGGCTCCTCCGACTTCTGGACGAACGCACTCTCGGGGCTTGGCTACGAGACCCGCGACCTCGTCGCCAACGCCGAGCCGTTGCAGAAGGCGTGGGCCGCGGAGCGCGGGCTCGTCTTCGGCGAGACGGGCTGGCTGTTCGACATCACCGAGGCGCAGGTCAGAGACTTCCGCCCCGACGTGCTCATCGTCGCCGACTACTCGACCGTGACCGCCGCGTTCCTCCGCCGCCTGCGAGACGTGTGCCCGTCCATCCGTCTCGTGCTGGGCTGGTGCGGCGCGCCGTACGGCGACGGCTCGGTCTTCGGCGAGTGGGACGTGGTGCTCTCCTGCGTGCCCGAGCTGGTCACGCACTTCCGCGAGGCCGGCCACCGCAGCCGACACGTCAACCACGCGTTCGAGCCGCGCGTGCTCGAAAAACTCGGCGGGCGGGACGCCGCGCCGGCCGCGGACTTCGTCTTCATCGGCTCGCTCGTCAAGTCCGAAAAGTTTCACCTCGGGCGCGAGAAACTACTCTCGCGCCTCGTCGAGAAGACCGGCCTGCAACTCTGGTCGGAGGTCGGGCCACCGCCGCCTTCGCGCTTGCGGCGCGCTGCGCGACTCCTGCGTCACGGCCGGGCGATGTCGCCGCCGCCGCAGTCTTCGGTCGAAGCGCGCGTCGCGCGCCGCGCGTGCCCTCCGCTCTTCGGCCTCGACATGTTCGGGCAGCTTCGCGCGGGGCGCGTCGCGCTCAACACGCACATAGACATCTCGACGCACAGCGCCTCGAACATGCGGCTCTTCGAGGCCACCGGCGTCGGCGCGTGTCTGCTGACGGACTGGAAAGAGAATCTGGGCGAGCTGTTCGAGCCGGACGCGGAGGTCGTCGCCTACCGCGACGCCGAAGAGTGCGTCGAGAAGGTGAAGTACCTGCTCGGGCACGAACACGCGCGCCGAGACATCGCCGCCGCCGGGCAGCGTCGCACCTTGCGCGACCACACGTTCGCGTCGCGCGCGGCGCTCATCGACGCCGTCATCCGCGAAGAGCTATCGAATGGCTAAGCATTTAAACCGCGCCGCCTCCGTCTTACGGCGTCTGCGCGGCGCGGGGGCGGCGTCGCGGGCGCCGGCCTCTTTCGTCGAGGTCGAGCGCGCGGAGCGCATCTTCTACCTCGAAACCTTGCGCGAGGGGATGACGGTCTTCGACGTGGGCGCGAACGTCGGCGAGCTGACGCTGCTCTTCTCGCGCTTCGCCGGCGCGTCGGGGAGCGTCCACGCCTTCGAGCCGACCGGCCGGGGGTTCGAGCGGCTGGAGGCGGTCTGCCGCGCGGCCTCGCTCCGCAACGTGCGGCTCAACCGCCTCGCGCTCGCCGAGGAGGAAGGGGCGTTGAGCCTGCACGTCTACGACGGCGATTACCTGAGCTGGAGCACGCGGGCCGTGCGCCCGCTGGAAGATTACGGCATCCACGTTAAGCCGCCCGCGGTCGAGGAGGTGTCGGCCACGACTCTCGACCTTTACTGCGAGCGGAACGGCGTCGCGGAGATAGACCTGCTGAAGGTCGACGTGGAGGGCGCGGAGTTTCAGGTGCTCTCCGGCGCACGGCGGCTGCTCGGCGAGCGCCGCGTCCGCCGCGTGACGTTCGAGTTCGGCCAGACCACCTTCGACATGGGGAACAGCCCCGACCGCATCGAGGCTTACCTGCGAGACGCCGGCTACGAGCTGCGCAACGTCGTCGCGGGCGACCCGGTCTTTCCCGGCCGGGAGAGCGCGCTGACGGCCTGCTACTCCATGCACGTGGCGACGCCCGCGGGCGCGAAACTCCGATGAGGGTCACGGCGCTTCACCCGGCCGCCGACGCCGACCGCGAGTGCCCGTACTGCCGCGCGCGCCTGAGCGTCAAAGGCTGGCACGTCCCCGGCATGCGCAACCTCGCGGACATGCTCTGCGAAAACTGCGGGCGCGAGTTCTACGGCGACCTCGCGGCGGGGCAGGCGCTCTACACGCCGATGCTGCTGGAGAAGGCGACGGGCGCGGTTCACGACCCGCACGGCGTCGGGTGGTTCGCCGGCTGGCTGCGCGAGTCATACGCCCGGCGCGCGGACGAGCCCGTCGCCTTCGACGTGCGGGAGCACCGTCCCGTCACGCGCCCCGTCGTGCTCCTCAACTGCCTCGACACGCTCTACGGCCACTCGCTCCTCAAGCTTCTCAACGCGCAATACTATCTCGACCGGCGCGACGACGTTGACCTCGTAATCATGATTCCGTCGATGCTCGACTGGATGGTTCCGGACGGCGCCGCACAGGTCTGGAGCGTCGGGCTGCCGCTGCGACGCGGGACGGAGTGGAACGAGTGGCTCGCACGAGAAATCCGCCGCCGCGTCGAGACGTTCGGCCGCGCGGGTCTCGGCCACGCGCTCTCGCACCCGCGCCCCGACGAGTTCGACATCGAACGCTTCACGCGCGTCAAACCCTTCCCGCTCGGCGAATGGGACGCGCGCCTCGGGCGGCCGACGGTGACGTTCATCTGGCGCGACGACCGGCCCTGGCGCGCGCCGACAAACGAATCGCCGCCCACACGGCGCGAACAACTCAGGCGGTTGATTGCCCCTCAGTCCCGGTCGCGGGTCGGGCAAGCGGGGCTGGTGTCCGAGTTGGCCGGGGCGCTCAGGCGCGACCAGCCCGCGCTCGACTTCGCGGTCGTGGGGCTGAAGGAGGACGGCGCGGGCGGCGGCCTGCCCGTCTGGGTCGCAGACCTGCGTCGTCCGTCGCTCGACGACGCGGCCGAACGCGCCTGGTGCGGGCGCTACGCCGCGAGCCACCTCGTCGTCGGCGTCCACGGCTCGAACATGCTGCTGCCTTCGGCCCACGCCGGCGGCGTCATCGAGCTGATCGGGCCCGGGCGCTGGGGCAACTTCACGCAGGACATCCTCTTCCGCGACGCCCGAGACTGTCGCGAGACGCTCTTCCGCTACCGCTTCGTGGACGAGTTTACTCCCCCGTCCGCCCTCGCACGGCTCGCCAATATGGTCTTGAGAGGGCGCGGGGAGTTCCGCCGCCTGATGAACGTCTTATAGTCGCGGATTGATGTGCCGAGGCCTTTCATATTACCCGCGGCGAAGCGGCGCGAAGGGCCGCCGACGAGGTTTCCGAAACCTCGTCGGCGGCCGTTCGCGCCGTGAGCGTTACGGCCCGGGGCCGTCCGACTTCATGACAGGCCGCCCCGTCGGCGCGGGCGCGGCGGTTAGTCGTTTTTAACGGGCACGCGCAGCATGAGCGCGCCGACCCACTGGCCGGGGTTATTCGTCTGCTCGAAGAACTGCGGGGTAAAGTTCGAGTGGCAGAGCGCGCAGCTCGTGTGGAACGAGTTGCTGAGGGCGACGGAGCGGCGGTAGTACCAGCGGTTGCCGTGGCGCTCGACGGTCTGGTTCGGCTTGCCCTGGAGCGCGAGCGCCAGCGACTCCTGCTCGAACGCGTCGCTCGGGATGTTGTTGTTCCCGCCGAGGAGCGGTTGGTAGTTGCCGATGAGCCGGATGTCCCTGTTCGCGTCGTGGAAGACGAGCGAGATGGCCTGCTTGCCCTGCTCCACGTTCTCCGGCGTCGTCTCGCCGAACTCCTGAAGCAGCGCGGCGAAGACCTCACTCTGGAGGAGGTCGGCCGTCTGCTCGGCGAACTCCTTCTACTGGTCGGTGGGGGGGTCGTTGTTGACGCGCCCGTAGGCGACGAGCGCGGCGACGGCAATCAGGACGACCAGCGCGGCGGCGCGCTTTATCATTTGATGGCGCATTGACTCTCTCCTTTTCGTGCGAAGTCGTTTCCCCTTGACTGGTGAGCATGCGGGCGGCGGTGGTGCCGTCCTCGGGGGCGCCGGCCGGAATTCTGACGCCTCGACACCTAACGCGTGATTCGGCGGCGGGAGGGATCAAACTTACGCGCGGGCGGTTCATGTTGTGCCGGCGGAACGGAGGCGCGCCGTTTACCTGAGGGTCGCCGCCCGGGCTGTCCACCGGCGTACACGGGCGGCGGCCTCTTGACTCTAACCGCGGCCGAGCGCGCGCTCGATCAGGCTCGTTAAGACCTTGCGCGCGTCGAAGAATTCTTCCGCCAGTTGGCGCGCGGCGCGGCAGTGGCGTTCGTAGTCGCCTTCGATCTCCCCCATCCCGTCGAGCACGTCCTCCAACGTCTCGAAGGCCAGAAGGCCCGCGCCCGTCTCCAGCCAGTCGGAGAAACCCGTCTGCTGCGCGAGCACGGGGCGGCCCGACGCGAGGTAGGCGGCGCTGCGCTCGCTGAACCAGCCGGTGCGCGCCGCCGCGTAGCCGTGTTTGGCGACGCCCCACTCGGCCTTCGAGCCGCGGACGAACTCCTGATAAGACCAGGGGTCGCGCGTCACTTCGAGCGGGTCGAGCAGCCGCCAGCCCTTCGCGCGTAAAAGCGCGCGCGGCGCGGACTCACTCCCGAGCGCTATCTCGAAGACCGGGCCGGCGCGCGCGGGCAGGTCGAGGAAGGCGGCGAACGAGTCCGACTTCATGCCGTAGCGACGCCCGCCGTATTCGCGCGCGCGGTAGCTGTCCCACTGCATGACGGTCGTCCAACTCCCCGCGCGCGGCCCCGGCGTGACGGGCCACGCGTCGAGTCGGACGGGCTGCCGCGTCGGCTGCCACGCGAAGCCGTCCGCGGGGACGAGACAGTCGGCGCGCCCGACGTTTTCGGCGAAGGTGAAGAAGGAGTTGTGCGCGGCGGCCAGAGAGAGCGCGGCGGGTTCCGTGAGGTGGCGTATCTGCGTGAAGGCCGGGTCTGTGTCGACGAAGGCGCGTGCGGGCGTGCGCTCCGTCCAGGGGCGCAGGGGGTTGACGCCCGACAGGTTCAGAAGCAGCTCCGCCGACTCGCAGATGCCCCGGGCGCGCGGCGCGAGCGGCCCCGCCCAGCGCGCCGTGTGCGCGTCGTAGTAGCACCAGCGTTCGGCGAGGCCGAGGCGTTCGAAGGCGCGTGCGGCGAAGCGGAGTCCGTAAGAAGGGTCGGCGTCGACGACGCCGCGCGAGGGGTCGTAGCAGGACGGGTAGTCGTCGCTGTCCTCGACGAAGTAAACGTCGTGGCCGAGGTCGCGTAAACCGAGGACGTATTGCAGATGATGCCACGCCAGCCCGCCGAGCGGCCCGCGCACGACGTAGCCGAGGACGACGACGCGCAAACGTCCGCCCGCGCCCGTGTTCTTTGCGATGTTCATGTGGACGTGCGCGGCCCGCGCCTCAAACGTCGAACTCGGGGAACAGCCTGAAGAGGAAGTCCTCCCTCTCCCTGACCCAAGCCTTCAGCTCGGGCGTGTAGTAGTTCTGCCACTTCTGCGCCGCGCCGCGCCCGCGGCCGCGCGGGAGGACTTTGCCCTCGCCGAGGACGAAGGAAACGTCCCCCGCGTCGTAGCCCTCGCGGACGAGGAAGTCGTAGAGGCCGCGGTTGAGCTGGTCCGTGCGGACGAAGTGTAGGTCGTGCATGTCGGCCGCCGCGTCTTCCGTGCCGGCGTAGGCGCCCGCGCGCAGCCGCCCGAAAGACGCGCGCGGGTCGCGGAAGTAGAAGTCGAAAAACTGCTCGGTGACGAGCCCCGCCCCCCCCTCTTCGCGCCCCCCGCGCGCGACGCCGGAGAGTGGCCGGAGCGCGGCGTTCGAGAGCCTGACGTACTCCGCGAAGGAGAGGTCTGGGAAGCGGGGGTACTCGGCGCGGAAGTCGGGGAGTGCCTCGTAGTAGCGCAGGAACTCCGCCCGCCGCCACCAGCCGAACTCGTACTGCGAGGCGTAGAGGTCGAAGGGGTTGCGCACGGTGGCGAGGACTTTCTTGCCGCGATGGCGCGGGGGGATTTCGTTGCAGCCGCCGTGCTTGTTGCTGTCGTGGACGAGCGCGCCGTAGCGCGGGTGTCGGCGGCGCACCTCGCCGCGGAGGGCGTTGCGCAGGTGCGTCCAACGCGTCCAGCGCAGCCCGTAGAGCCGGAACAGCATCGAGGTCACGAACGTGCCCCCGGTCTTGGGCTCGTGGACGTAGACGAATCGGTCGGTGAAAATCATTTGAAAGCAGTTACAAGTGATGAGTGATGAGTGATAAGTGATAAGAAAGGAGGGGC
>DASWNR010000278.1:0-10283 GCA_036399155.1 Pyrinomonadaceae bacterium | reverse complement strand
TGGTAAGCGCCCGAAGCTTTACGAGTTCGGGTCGGAAAAGAGCCCCGGCGGATGTTTCCGCCGGGGCTCTTCGTATCGGCGCCGCGCTCATCCTCTACGGCTTCAAGACCCCGCTCGCCGGCCGGCCCCTCTTCCGCACCTCGCTCCTCAACGACTAAGGCGCAAAGGCGCGGGGCTCGTTTCGTTCAGGCGCAGATGTAAATCTGATTCGAGCACATGATGACGCCCAGGCCGTATGAGACGCACAGGAAGATGATTCCGAACAGCACAAGCATCCACGTCAGGTAGTTGAGGTATGGCCGCACCCTCAAATCAATCTCCCCGTTCTCTCTCGCCCTTTTGATGTCCCGCACGATCCTCCACCACAGGTACGCGCCGGCGATGAACGCCAGCCCTAAAATAGTGCCAATGGCGAGCGGGGTGCCTATCAAAAGCGCGGCCACGGGCAGCCCCAACCGCTCCCTGATGGACTGTCCGGCCTGAGGGCCGCTGGAGTTATAAATGATGGTTAGGATGCCGCCCGTGATGCCGTAGAAGAAGACGTTCGCCTTCAGGCCGAAGTCGAGGAAAAATTGAAAGAATCCCCCGTAGAGCTTGAACTCATCCCACGCCTGTCCGGGGGCGCGCTCTTTTTCTTCCTGTTTCAACGATTTGCCTGCTTCCGGGTCGAGCATCCTCGTCAGGAGGAGTCCCAGACAGATAATCGCCAGAGGGATGAGAAAGGTGGCGATGAATACAACCGTGAATAGCCGTGCAAAGGAACGCATGTAAGGTCGAGCGAATCAGAGCCTGCGCGCGTCCGGTTTCGTGAGGCCGGCAAGGAAGTGCTCTTGTCGGCAGGATGCTGCCCTCGGGACGCGTGAAAGATATGCCCGCGCCCCGCGCGTGTCAACGGCAAAAGCACAAAGGAGCGGCGCGCGGCACCACTTCCGCGCGCCGCGCCTTCTGCGTTCGCGCCCCGCCGGCGGTGTCGGGCGTCCGCCGGTTATTGCTGCTTCTCGGGGGCGGGCGGCGTGGCGACGTTGCGTTTCGCGCGCGCGGTGCGTTCGAGGCGGCGTGCGCTCTCCCAGGCGGCGAGGCGTGCGGGGTCTTGTCGATACTTGTTGCGGACGACGACCTCAAGCCGCCCGGCCAACTCGTCCGCGCGCCCGAGCGCGGCCTCGATTGACGCGTTGGTCGAGACGCTCGTGCCCTTGCCCTCGGTCTGTCGTGACATCTGCGCTTCGAGCCCGTCCGCGTCTGTCTTCAGGCGCTCCACGAAGTCGGCGGGCATCTCGTACTCGACGAAGCGTGCCTTGTGTGGCGTCGCGGCCTCCGCGTACGAGCGCGCGACGGCGACGAGCGTCTGGTCGCTGTTGTCTGCCCGCGTGCGCGGGAAGAGACCGCGCACCTCCGGGTGTTCGGCGCCGATGGCCTCGGCCGTTTCGCGGACGGCCGCGACGCGCGCGCGCAGAGACTCGCGCAGGTCGCGCCGCCCTTCCGAACTCTGCCGCCGCGTGCCGGCGGAGGCGGCCTTCGCCACGTCGAGCGCGGCGAGTCCGGCCAACTCCTCCGAGAGCCGCGCGGCGGCCTCCGCGCCCTTGCTGCCGGCGGGGAAGTCCACCGCGTTGGCCGTCATAAAGGCGTCCACGCGCGAGCCGCGCTCGAAGCGCCTGCGCTGATTGTCGTTCATGAGTGTTACCTCCTTAGCGTGAAGGGAAGGAACGCGAGTGAGAATCCTTCCGGTGAGCCGAAGGTGAGAGGTTTACCGCGGGGCAAGCTTTTCCGCCTTGAAGGGCGCGAATTATATCCCATCGCGCGCCGCCGGCAAGAAAATTCCGCACGCACCGACGCACGCGCCGCGACACGGACTTTGTCACGCCCACACGGACTTTGTGACGCCGACACGGCCTTTGTCACGCTGACACGGACTTTTTGCGCCTCACACGGCCCCCTGACACGTCAATATGACACAGGCGCATGCCCGCACGGAGTTTTTCACGCCGACACGACACCGGAATACACCAACACGTGTACGGCGCAACCCGCACGGCTCCTGACGCGAAAATACGGGACTGTACGAGGCGACACGGCGCACGGACGCGCCCGCACGGAGATTTTTACGCGGGCCCGTGCTTCGGCGCTGAACCAGTGCCGGCACGTCTGCGGGCAGGGAGGCTTTGCCACATAAACCCCCTCTTGACCAAAAATGTAGGGGCCGCGCGCGCCGTCCTCGCCAGAGTGCGCGCGACCCCTCGGCACGGCCCGTGTGAGAGCGGGCGTGCACAGGGGTGCGCTGCCCATTCGCGCCCCTGTTACTTGTCGCCAACCAAAATACTCATATGCTATCCTCGCGCGCGTTCGTGTCTTTGAAAACGTAAGGCAACGGGTCGGATGCGTAAAGGATGGCTCACCCTCAGAGATGAGCATCGCCGTTGAGCATGAGAGGTCTCTACTCACGGCGGAAAATTTACGCACTTACATCTTATGTATATTTATACATGAGGTCAAGCCTATTCTTGCCGCGTCGGGAGGAAACTCCTGATGGGCAAGAGGGCGCGGCGGAAGCCGGAACGTCTGGCCGAAAAGCTCGTCCAGATTCGGGGGGCATTGGGTTTATCTCAGGGCGAGATGTTGAGGCGTCTTGAGGTTGAAGACCAGATAGATTACACGGCCATCTCGAAGTATGAACTAGGCAGGAATGAGCCGTCGCTTATCATCCTCTTGCAGTATGCGCGCGTGGCCGGCGTCAGCACAGACGTTCTGATCGACGACCGCCTGAACCTCCCCGCCAAACTCCCCGCCAGGGCGAAACATTCCTAACGCCCGGCATCACCTGCCGCCCCGAACGATTGCCGGAACATGACAAGCAGCGTATCGGAGGTCGGGTGCATGCCGTTGTCAGGCGCGGCTTTCAAGCAAGGCGTGGCGTACAGGAATCGAACGTGTAAATCCATGTGGCGCCAGACTACTTTGGCCAAATCGTCTGCTCGATGGCCGGGGCGACGCGGCGGCGAAAGTTCAGGTCATTATTGACGGTAAATATAATCACGGAGTTCTAGTGTCGGCGGTCGGGCGCATGCCGTCGTCAGATGGCGTCCGTCTTCAGGAGACTTTACGCTTCCACCCTCTTAGCTCGTAATACTTCTCTTTCGGCTCCCCCGTCCAGCCGTCGATGCCGTGGCGCGGCAACCACCACGCGTGAATTATCAACGCACCCGATAACATCGCCCCGATGAGAACGAACACCGGGGTTCTGCCGACCGCCGCCGAGAGCAGAGCGACCAGCCCGACGACGAGGAAAAACTTGGCAACGCGCTTCCACCTGGGCACGCCCTCCTCGAAGTGCCCGAACAGAATGTTGCCTACCGCGAAAATGCCGGCGACGATAGCTATATCCATCCACATAAGCTCTTATCCTGCCCGCCACGACTCACGCCCTGCTCGCCAACGCGCGCGGGGCGTGCGTTCATGTCTCTTCGCGGAGGCGCGGCTCGCTCGCGTGTTCGGGGTGTCTGGCGCGCACGTCTCGGTAGAAGGCGCGTATCTCGTCCATGTCTGCGCGTACGTCCCCGGTAGGCTTGACGTAGGGGCCGAGGCCGCACAGCTTTCTTTCGTAGTCGAGAAAGCCCAGAGCTATGGGGACGCCGCTCTCGACGGCGATGTGGTAGAAGCCCGACTTCCAGAAGTGGACTTTGCCCCTCGTCCCCTCCGGCGCGACGGCGAGGACGAGTTCGCCGTCGGCCTTAAACCTTTCGGCCAACTGCGCGACCAGCGTCCCCGGCGCGCGCCTGTCAACGGGAATCCCGCCGAGCCCGCGGAAGAACCAGCCCCACGGCGGCGCGAAGAGCGTGTGCTTGCCGAGCCAAGAGGCGCGCACGCCTAAGACGTGCGCGGCGGCCATCATGAAGGGGAAGTCCCAGTTCGACGTGTGCGGCGCGGCGACGACGACGTACTTCTTAAAGGCCGCAACGTCACCCAAAGCCTTCCACCCGAACAGCCGGAGCCAAAGCCTGCCCGCCCAGTAGAGTGGCGACCGCCTCCGACCCTGTCTCCTCCCCGAAGTCATAAAGATTTTGCCCCGAGCCGGGGGCGCGAGCGTGAACGCGGCGATGTACGGTCGCCACTCAGGACGTTTTTGAGCCGTGGCTGATCGGTGCGTATGCCGGGGGGCGGGGCTCGCGCGTTAAAGGAGCCGACGGCCGTTAACCTCCAACGCGTTCTCGCGGTAGAAGACGTTGAGCCAACGCCCGCCGCGCCTGGCCCAGCCGGAGGTGACGGCCACCTCGGACTTTATCTCGCGACCCTTCGACGCCGCCTGCACCTTCGCTCGGTAGACCACGACGGCCGCCGACGCGTTGAGCATGATCACTTTGAAGTCGCTCAGCGCGTAGTCCTTCACCTCGGTTTCGAGCACGTCCGCGAGGTAGCGCTTCTTATCGACAGCCTCGCCGTCGGGGTAGATGTCGTAATAGTCCTCGGCGGTCAGCTCGGCCAGCCCCTTCACGTCCCTTTTCTTGTAAAGCTCCCACGTCCGCCTCTCGTTGGAGACCAGCAGCCCCTCGACGGCCGCGTTCTTCGCACGCGCCGCACCGCCCTGCGCCAGCGCGTCCGGCGTGCGTGCCAACGTTAACGTCAGAAGCAAAATCAATGCGGCGAACGTTCTCATCAGCGTTGACCTTTCGGGGCGCGCCCGGACTTCGGGGCGCGCGCGACGCGACGCGGCCGGCGGCGTTTACTTGAGTACGATGTCGCCGATCTGTTGGGAGAGGTCGCCGAGGCGCGCGCCTTCGAGGTTGGACATGAGGACGACGGCGAGCCGCTGGTCGGGCTGCATGTGCAGGAAGGTGCTGACGCGCTGCTGACCGCCCGAGTGGCCGACGGCGCGCTGCCCGTTCTGGCGCACGCCGACGCCCCAGCCGAGGCCGTAGTTGGTCTCCTTGCCGTCCTTCGTCTTCTGCCGCGCGTACATCATCTCCGAAGTCTCGCGCCTGAGCAGCCCGCCCGCCTGGAGCGCGGCGGCGAACTTCGCGAGGTCTTCCACGGTCGAGACGAAGCCGCCGCCCGGCACCTTGTAGCTGTTGTCCGCGAGCGGCGAGTTCGTCAGCTCGCCCCTGTCCGTGATGCGGTAGCCCTGCGCGCGGTTGCGGATGATGTCGGCGACGCTGTCCACACGCATGCTCCCCATCCCGGCCGGCGCGAGGATGTTCTCGCGCACGAAGTCCGCGAACCGGCGGCCCGACGCGCCCTCGACGACGCACCCGAGGACGGAGTAGCCGTGGGTCGTGTAGTTGTATTTCGTGCCGGGCTCGGACAGCAGCGGGTCGTCCTTGAACATCGAGAGGCCGTCGGCGACGGTCGCGTAGAAGCGCGTGCTGTTGAACTCCTCGTCCGACTTGTAGTGGCGTATGCCGGAGAGGTGGCCGAGTACCTGTCGTGTCGTCACCGGCCACTGCTTTTCGGGGAAGGCGGGGCAGTACTTCTGCACGGGCGCGTCGAGGTCGAGCCGCCCGCGCTCGAAGAGCTGCATGACGGCCACGGCCGTGACCGGCTTCGAGATGGAGCCGAGCCTGTAGACGGTCGAGGCGCGCGCCGGCACGTCGTTCTCAACGTCCTGCATCCCGAAGCCCGCGGCCCAAAGCGGCCGGCCGCCGGCGACGACCGCAACGGACATCCCGGGTATCTTCTGCTTCGCCATCTCGGCCGCGACCAGCGCCTCTATCTGTCTGACCTTCTCGGCGGGGAGCCGCGCGGGCTGCGGCTGTGGCTGCTGCGCCGACGCGCACGCGCCGGAGAAGAGAATCAGAAGGCACAGCGACAGGGTCACGCGCGCGGGGGACGTTCGTACGAGGCTCATGCCGGCGTTACTCCTTGTTTGGCGGCCCCGCAAACGTCTGCCGCCGCGGGCGAGGTGTCGGCGCGCGGCGGCAGGCGGCGGGCGCTCGGCGGCCGGGCGCTTCGGGTTAAAGGGGCGTCCGCGTTTACTGCTCGCAGAAGTTCCTGTGGCAGATTACGACGCCCTCGTTGTACTTGTCGTAGCAGGGTATGTGGTCCTGGCCGTGGACGGCGAGGCACTGCTCGAAGCGATTGATGTTTCTAATCGTGCAGTCCTCGCACCTCTCGTGGATGTCGGAGGCCCTCACCGTGCGGGTGGCCTGGGGCTGAAACAGTACGAGCGCCAGCGCCACGAAGAGCAGCGCGGCCGACAGGGATGACAAGACTCTTCTCATGTTCAGACTCCTTCCGTTCAAGTTGGGGCTAAGGGAGAGCAAGGCGGGAACGTTTATAATACTTGCAGGGCCGAAGTCAACGAATCGCCGCCGGCCGGGCTTACGAAACGCCGGCTACCCGAGAAGCTCGACGACGCTCACGGCGAGACCTTCGATTGTGTGAGCCCGCGCCTCGGCGCCGCGCCCGAAAACTTCCGCGCGCCGGTACGCGCCGCCCGCGGGGTCGGAGTAAATCTCCACCTGCCCTTCGGGGATGTTCACGAGCCACGCCTCGGCAATCTCGGCGCGCGCGTAGAGCGGAAGCTTAACCTTCCGGTCGGTGACGACGGTCGCGTCCGCGACCTCGACGACGAGCAGAACGTCCTCGGGCGTCGGATGTGCGCCCCGGTAGAAGTCGTCGCGCCAGCGCAGCAGAGAGATATCCGGTTGCGGCTCCGAGAGGTCGCTCAGCCGAATCGGATTCTGCGCGCTCACCTGAAAGTCACGGCCGAGCTGGCTCAAAACGTAGGTCAGGAAAGTAACGCACGACGCGTGAGGGCTGCCGATGGGCGACATTTCAAAAATCTCCCCTTCGATGAGTTCAAGGCGGGCATCCGGTGGAAAGATGCCCGCCTCGCCCATGCGCTCGTACTCGTCGGCAGTGATCCAGCGTTTCGCCAACCCGCGCGACATAAGGTTCACTCTTCCTCTTCGGCCCTGATGCGGCCCTCGGCGCGGGCCTGCTCGACGATCTTGTGGGCGATCTGGCTGGGGACGGGGTCGTAGTGCGAGAACTCCATGTGGAAGGAGCCGCGGGCGGCGGTGATCGAGTTGAGCTTCGACTGGTAGTCGAGCATCTCGCTCATCGGCACCTGCGCCTTGACGACCTGGCTCTTGCCGCGCATCTCCATGCCCTGCACGCGCCCGCGCCGCGAGTTGAGGTCGCCCATGATGTCGCCCGCGCATTCGACGGGCGCGACCACCTCCACGTCCATCACGGGCTCCAGCAGCGTCGGCTTCACCTTCTCGATGGCGTTGCGCAGCGCCTTGCGGCCGGCGGCGCGGAACGAGTGCTCGTCCGAGTCGACCGTGTGGTACGAGCCGTCGACGAGCGTCGCCTTGAAGTCGACGAGCGGGTAGCCGGCGATGGCGCCGCCGGAGGCGGCCTCGACGATGCCCTTCTCGATGGCCGGGCGGAACTGCTGCGGGACGGAGCCGCCGAAGATTTTGTCCTCGAAGACGAACCCGCCGCCGCGCGGCAGCGGCTCGAAGACGACCTTGCAGTCGCCGAACTGCCCGCGCCCGCCGGTCTGCTTCTTGTGCCGGCCCTGCACCTCCGCGCGCGCCGTGATGGTCTCCTTGTAGGGAACCTTCGGCGGGTGGAGCGCCACCTCGACGTGGTAGCGGTTCCTGAGTTTTTCGACCACGGTCTCGATGTGGAGCTGGCCCGAGCCGGAGAGGATGAACTCCTTGGTCTGCGCGTCGCGCGTGAAGTGGAGTGAGGGGTCTTCTTCGAGAATCTTGTGGAGCGCGACCGAAATCTTCTCCTCGTCCTGGCGCGACTTGGGCTCGATGGCGAAGGAGATGGCGGCCTCCGGGTACTCGATGGGGTCGTAGACGACGGGGTCGGCCTTGTCGGCCAGGGTGTCGCCGGTCTGCGTCTCCTTGAGCTTGACGCAGGCGATGATGTCGCCGGCGCTGGCCTCGTCCACCTTGTCGAGCTGCTTGCCCTGCATCGAGTGGAGCCCGCCGAGACGCTCCGCCGCCCCGCGCGTCGTGTTCTGGACGTTGGCGTCCGACCTGACCTTGCCGCTGATGATCTTCATCACGTTGATGCGGCCGGCGAAGGGGTCGGCGATGGTGCGGAAGACGTAGGCCGAGAAGGGCTCCTCGGCGTGGTAGCCGCGCGTCACCTCGGCCGCGCCGTCGTCGAGGCTCGCCTTGCCCTTCTCGTTCTCGTGCGTGTCGGGCGCGGGCGCGTAGTCGAGCACGCCGTCGATGAGTTGCTGGAGTCCGACGAGCGAGAGCGAGGAGACGGCGAAGACCGGGCAGAGGCGCGAGCCGGCGATGGCGCGGCTGATGTTGGGGATGATGTCCGCCTCTTCGAGCGTGCCGGTCTCCATCCACTTCTCCATCAGCGCGTCGTCCGACTCCGCGATGACCTCGACCAGGCGGTCGCGCTCCTTCTCCACCACGTCGCGCCCCTGCTCGGGGATGGGAATCTCCTTCGACTTGCCCGCCGAGTCGAACTCGTAAGCCTTCATGTGGACGATGTCCACGACCCCGCGGAAGTTCGCCTCCTGCCCGATGGGGAGCGTGAAGGGGACGATGGCGCGGCTGAAGGTCGAGCGCGCGGTGTCGAGCGCGTGGCCGAAGTCCGCGCGCTCCTTGTCCATCTTGGTGATGACCATCATGCGCGGCGTGATGAACTCGTTGGCGTAGCCCCACGTCTTCTCCGTGCCGACCTCGACGCCCGAGACGGCGTCCACGACGACGAGCGCGCAGTCGGCGACCCGCAGCGCCGGCCGCGCGTGCGGGACGAAGGCCGAGAAGCCGGGCGTGTCGATGAGGTTGACCTTGTGCTCGCGCCACTCGCAGTGCGCGAGCTGCGTGTTGAGCGTTATCTTGCGCGCGATGGAGTCCTCGTCGTGGTCCGTGACGGTGGTGCCCTCGTCCACCTTGCCCCAGCGCGGCGTGGCGCCCGCGAGGTGGAGGAGCGAGCTGACGAGCTGCGTCTTGCCGGAGTGGCCGTGGCCGATACAAGCGAGGTTGCGAATCTGGTTGGTTGGGTAAGCTTTCATGGCAACGGGTCGGACATCCTTTCGACAGGTCGGCGCGCGGGGTCGGACGGCGGAGACGGGGCCCCGCGACGCCTCGGGATTACGATTGCTGTGCGGGATAGAACTGCAAAGGTCGAGTCGTTAATTTAAGCGACCGGGAGGCCGGATGGCAAGCGGGGCGGGGCCCGGCCGGGGAGGTCTGGGCGTACGCCAAAGGCGCGTGTTTAGCCGCGCCCCCGACGAAAAATAGGGCGAGAGCCGAGAGGCAAAAATGAAGACGGCGCACCGCCGAACCTCTCGTCTTTAACTTTCGCCATTCGCCTTTGCCTCCCGCCTCCTGAGAAGGGCGCTGGCACCATGTTTGCCAACAGGCGTGGCGGGGCCGTCGGAGCCCCGGTGGTTCCAACAGGCAAAGCTCTCCCGTGGGAATAAGTTAAATCCGGAGGAAAGAAGCGATGAGATTTGAAATCCGTACACTGTCGAGGACTTTAAGTACGCTCGTCGTCCTCTTCGTGCTCGTCCTGGGCGCGAGCCTGGACGTGCTGGCCAGCCAGAGGGGGAGGGGGCGCAGTCACAATCGCGGCCGGCACCTCGGCTGGGAGCGCGGCCGCCGCGTCGGGCAGCACCGCCGCAACGACAACAACGGCCGCCGGCGCTGGCGCCGCGAGGTGCGCCGCGACCGCAGGGAAGACCGCCGCGACCGCCGACGCCATCGCCGCATTGAGCGCCGCAGCTCATGGGACAACGACCGTAGCTGGCAGGGGTCGCTGTCGGGGCGCGGCCGCCCGGACTACCGCTCGCGCCGGTTCACGCAGTACCGCGGCCGTAGCTGATTTTTCACACGGCAACGAAGAGGCGGGGGCGGACACACATGCAATTCCGCCCCCGCCTCTTCGTGCTTACGTGCGACCCGAATGCGCGCGCCGTCATGTCAAACGGCGCGACCCTTCAGAAGCACGGCGGGGGTAGGCCGTCCGTCGGGCTGAAGATCAGGGGGCAGCCGCCGAAATTCTCTTCCTCTTTGTCATCACGCCCTGTGATGACCAGGATGACCGCCGCGAGCGCCGCCGCTATCCCGACGAACAGTCCCGTCTTCTTCTTGCCGCTCAGGTTCTGAGCCTGCGGGGGCGCGGGCGCCGAGCCGTTCGCGGCGCGCAAAGACTGTCCGGCCTCGGCCGCCGACGCGCGCCCGCCCGCGCGCATCTCGAAAGAGACGCGCGCGGGAGGCCGGAACCCACGCGCGTGCGCGGGAAATTTTGCGGGGGCGCGGCCGCGGGGCTTCTTCTTTCTTAGCCCGCGCGTCAAACTCGCGGCC
>DASWNR010000277.1:0-1543 GCA_036399155.1 Pyrinomonadaceae bacterium | reverse complement strand
GCAGGCGGTGACGAGGTTGGTGATAACGTGCTTGCCGCCGAACTCGCGCGGGATGATGTGGTCAAGGGTCATGTCGAAGCTGGGCGAGTCGTGAAGGTCGCGGAGGCAGTAAACACAGGTGAAGCGGTCGCGCATGTAAATCGCCAACCGCAAGACCTTGTTTATCCAGTTGCCGCTAAGTTTCGCCACAGTCGCCGCGCCCCTCTCTTTAAGTCTTGACAAATATACTCCCTTCGGAGTATATTTGTCAAGGATAAAATGCGGCTACTACTAACTTTTTTCGCGTTAGTGCTGGCTCATCAACGGTTTAGCTCCTCCCCCTCCTACCCCTGACGGCCTTAGCGCCCGCGTCACGCCCAGCGCCCTTGTAGAAGGCTTCTCGGCGGCGGGCTTCCTTGCCCTACCCCTTGACGGCCTTAAGCGAATGAGGGGGAAGGCTGCGCGGGTAAAGCGCGCTCCTTCCCCCTCACGTCGTCTCTATTAGTCGCGTTCGGGTGTCTGCTTCGGGCGGGGTCTTATGTCCTCGGGCTGGTGGGCGGCGCGGGTGAAGGCCGGCGCCGTATGAGCGTCAATTCCTTTTGCCCCTCCTGAACTCGGAGGGCTTCACCGGGTCGGCCTGCTGCCAAAGCCCTGCGCGCTCGCCGCGCGCCCTGGTCTCGGCAGCTGCGTAGCGTTCCCTGTCCTCGGCCGTCTGCTCGTCGGCGTATTCCTTGTAATGCCAAGCAAGCCCGGCCTCGACTTGCGCGAGGTTAATGTCCCGGCCCCCCAGCCTGACTATCCCCAGCACGCGGCCGTAACGGTCTAGTTTCGAGTAACTGACCTCCACGGCCTTGCCGAAGACGGCCGCGCTCAGATTCTTCTTCGACGCCTGGCCGAAGTCCTGCCCGCTCTCCGGGGCGTCTATGCCCGCCAGCCTTACGCGGTACTGCCTCCGGTTCGTGTCGAGCACGGTGATGGTGTCGCCGTCCGCCACGGCCACGACCTCGCCGGTGATCGTCTGCCGCGCCTCCTGCCGCGCCTCCTGCCGCGCCTGGCCGCCGTCCGGGGCGGCGTCGAACGTCGCGTCGAGCGCCCGGCCGCAGCCGGGCTGCGTGGCGGCGAAGAGTGCTAACAAAGTGATGTTTAGAATTATCCTCATCTTGCTCCCTTCCTCCCCCGCGCCCCGCGTCGCCTCGCGCCCCCAGCGCCCGCCTGCCGCAAGTCTCCGTGAACCTCGGCCGTTTTCATCGCGGCGTTCGCTATGTCGGCCGACAACTCGGTTACGCGCGCACGGTCGCCTCCTTCTAGGGCGTTAATCAGCTTCGTGACGTGGTGTTGAATCTCACTCAGCGCGCCAAGCTCTGACGGCTCCCACGATTTCCAGTCCCCCTTGTGGCCGTTGGCGTGAAGCTCGTCCTCCATCCTCTTGACGAAAAGGGGATTGACAAGGCGCTCGCGTCGCCGCGCCCTGGTCGTCCTGGCCGCGCCTCTGCGCTTCGTCGTCGGCATACTCGTAGATGGTTCTCGACCGCGCCCCTCAAACTTCTCTGCCCCGCGCGCCCGC
>DASWNR010000276.1:0-4341 GCA_036399155.1 Pyrinomonadaceae bacterium | reverse complement strand
GTCTTCAACTAGCTTCAAATCTTCTTCCTTGATGAAGTAATCTCGCCCCTTTTTCTCTGCCGGCAAGCGACCGGCGAGAATTAACTGCTGTACGCGAGTCACTGTAACACCAAGTCGCTCAGCGGCTTCTTTAGTCGTAAGCTCGCTCATATTGTCACCATATAGCCTTTAAAAACTATTAGTCAAGATCAATCTTTCTATTGACAAAACTCTTGGTTTAGACTAATATTATCTTCGCAAGTCAGGTAGCATAAAAAATGGTACAGGATGGCGGACACAGATGATAACAATCTCGCCCTGATTGAAGAAAAACTCCGATTAATCGCGTCACTGTCGCAGCAAATTGAGGGTAGCTACGACGTAGTTAATGACATAAATTTCGTGATCATCTCCGCCCTTCGCGCACTCAGGAAGCATGGGCGGAAACACCAGCCGGAGGAGTTTCCTTCCGCACCGACTGGCGTTGTCCTAGCCGCATAAAATAAAAGGGCTTAGGCGTGTTGCTGCACACCTAAGCCCTCCATCCTCCACAAAACTACATAGAGAAGGGTTCACTGTCATGGCAGAGGATAGCACAACTGCGTCCGGGGGCAAGGTGGCTCCGCTCTACCGGGCGGGTGACACGGTCGTCTTCAAGTACGAGGGGAACGTCCGGGCCGAGGTCACCGGGCACCAGGTCATCGGCGGCAGGGTGTGGCTCGAGGCGCGCGCGGCGGACTTAGACTTCCTGATCCCCGCCCACGCGGTCGTCGGCGTTGAGCCGAAGGAGGTGGCGTGATGCTCGCGCGCAGACGCTTCCTCCACCGCACGCCATTCGAAGATAAGCCGCCTGAGCAGGGCTCCCGCCGCTGGCTCGTCGCCGAGCTCGACCGGCTCGTGTCGGTGCTCGTCCGCAGGCGCGACCGGCGTTGCGTCACGTGCGGGGAGGCGAGGGGCTTGCAGTGCTCTCACTTCTACTCGCGGCGCTACCTCGCCACGAGGTTCGACCTGCGGAACTGCAACGCGATGTGCGCGGGCTGCAACCGCCGGCACAACGAGGACCCGGAGCCCTACCTCAGGTTCATGACGGAGCATTACGGCGGGGAGGCGGTCGCGGAACTCGACCGGCTGCGGGGGGACGGCCGCAAGGTCGCGGACGAGGAGCTCGTCCGTGCGCTCGAAGGGCTCAGGGCGGCGGGTTAGTCCGCCCGCGTGCCGCCGGCGGGCGGGCAGTCCCCCTTCACCCCAACCCCGGCAGTCCCGCGGGAGCCCCGCGATGTCCGTCCCCTCCTCGACGCGGCGGAAGAAGGCGTAGAGTTGCCTCGCGCTCGCCCGCGGCGAGCGGGGCGGGAGAGTAAAACGCGCGCGCTCCGAGTAACCGACGGGGGTGTAGGCCGGTCCACCTAGCGGTTGAGGGCGAACGCGGCGGCCGAGCCCCTCCGGGGTGGTTCGTAAGCGTTGACTGTAAACCCGCGGAGGTATAGAAGTGTTCCCGCCGCATCTTCTAGGTTAAAACTCCATCCAGACACACGCGGCCCCTTCTCGCGAGCGTATGAGTTTGCCCCACTCGTTGTCGGAACTACTATTCCCGACTGTGCGGGGCGCGCCCGGCCCCGCACGTCGTATGCGAGAAGGGGGCGTGAATTGCACGCGGGGGCGCGGGTCGCAGGTCCGGGCGCGGGGTGAAAAGAAGACCGTGATGACGCACAGGTGGGGACTTCAACATGCGACCCTCGGTGAGTAAGGGCGCCGGCGAGAGGCCGGCCGGGAAGACTTCGGCGGGCGCCGGCTCTGGCGCGGCCGACGCGCGGGACTGGTGGCCGGAGGCGACCGTCCGCTGGGCGGCGCTGGCCGTTTTCGTGGCCGTACCCGTCGGGGCGCTCTTCTTCCAGAACATCGCGGGCCGCGCCGTCTGGACCGTCGCGGTGGCTGCGCTGCCTCTGTTCATCGTACTCATCGGCTACCACCGCTGGCGCCGCGTCTGCCCGCTCGCCTTCTTCGCGCAGCTCCCGGCGAAGCTGTGGCGTGCGGGGCGCCTCAAGGCGCCGGCATGGCTGGAGGAGAACTACTACTACGCGGTCGTCGGAGTCTTCACCGTCTCGCTCTGGCTCCGCCTCGTCGCCACGAACGGCGACGGGCAAGCCCTCTCGACGTTCTTCACGCTGCTGGCGCTCGCCGCCTTCGCCTCCGGCTTCGTCTTCACGGGGAAGACCTGGTGCAACCACCTCTGCCCGGTCTCCTTCGTCGAGAAGGTCTACACGGAGCCCCACGGCCTGCGCGAGACCGCCAACTCGCAGTGCGCGAAATGCACCGCCTGCAAAAAGTTCTGCCCGGACATCAGCGAGGAGAACGGCTACTGGAAAGAGATCGGCTCCCGCCCGAAGCGGCTCGCCTATTACGCGTTCCCCGGCCTGGTCTTCGGCTTCTACTTCTACTATTACCTACAGTCGGGCACCTGGTCCTACTACTTCGGCGGGGGCTGGACGGACGAGCCGCGGCTCTTCGCGAGCGCGTTCCTGCCCGGGGTCGACCGGGCCACGGCCGGCTTCTTCTTCTACCCACAGGCGCCGCGCGCGCTGGCGTCGCTGCTGACGCTCGCCGCGTGCGGCCTCGTCAGCTTCGCCCTCTTCCTGGCGGCGGAGAGGAGGGTCGGCGCGTGGCTGCGTGCCCGCGGCCGCGAGGCGGACGAAGACCAAGCGAGGCACGTCACCTTCTCTTTGGCGGCCTTCTCGGCCTTCCTTCTCTTCTACACGTTCGCGGGCGCCCCGACCCTCTGGAAGCTGCCGTGGGCCGTCCCGCACGTCTTCCTCATCCTCGTCGTCCTGACCGCGACGGCGTCGCTCCTGCGTCGCCTCGGCCGCACGCGGCAGCGCTTCGCGGAGGAGACGCTCGCGCGCAACATCGTCAAGCGTTGGGAGTGGGCCGATCAGGCGCCGCCTAAGGACCTGCGGGAGGCATTCCTCGTCCACACGGCCCGCGCGAGCGAGGGGGCGAAGACTGCCGCGGGTTCTTTGTTGATTTATAAGGAGGCGGTGCAAGAGGCCATCTCCGACGGCCTCGTCTCGCGCGACGAGGTGCAAAAGCTCGAACGCCTGCGCGGGCAGTTGAACATCAAGAAGGCCGACCACGACAAGGTCATGACGGCGCTCGCCTCCGACGACCGCGCGCTGCTGGGTGACCCCACGCGCCACCTCTCGGCCGAAAAGTGCTTGCAGCTCAAGTCGTACGAGAGCGCGCTTGAGGCTTACGTCGGGCGCGCCTCGGCGGACGAAGACCTGACCGACGGCCGCTCCGTCTCTCGGCTCCGCGGCGAGTACCGCGTGACCGGGGAGGAGCACGACGCCGTGCTTGACAGGCTGCTCGGCGGGAAGAAGGTTCTCTCGGCACGCCTGGCAGAGGAGCTGCACGTCATCGAGCGTGCCGCGGCCACCGTCGCCGTCCTCGGGCGCGAGCCTTCGCCCCTCAGAGACTTCCTCTCCCACCTCCTGCGCCGCCGGCGGGCCACCGCGATCGAACGGCTGCTGAATGTGCTGGGGCTCGCGGCCGACGAGGAGAACGTCGGCGCGGCGTGCCGGAAGCTTCAGGAGGAGGACCGACTCGTACGGCAGTCCGCCTTCCGCGAGCTGAGTCAGGCCGCCGCCCCGGCCGTCGCCGACTACCTGAACGGCGTCCAACTCACGGTCGCCGACTACGCCGACTCCGCACTCGACGACCTGCTCGTCACCTACGCGGGCAGCGTCGATCCGTACGTCAGGGCGACGGCCGCCCTGATGCTCTACGGGCGGGGCACACTGGACTCGGAGACGCTCGAACGCCTTAGAGGAGATGAACACGCAGCAGTGCGGGAGGTCGTCGCCTCGGTCGAGGCCGGACGGGGCGGGAAGACTGCGGGCGGCGGGGAGCCGTCAACGATTGAGAAGATGGCGGCCCTTCACTCCGTCGCGCTCTTCTCGACGCTGGCGCCCGAGGAGCTGGAGGAGCTCGCGCTCGCGTGCAGGTCGGAGTCGTACCCGGCGGGGGCGGTCATCTGCGAGGAGGGCGTGCGCGGGGACGACGTCTTCATCATCCTGGAGGGCGACGCGCGCGTCACGCGCCGCGGCGACGGTTCGCCGTCCCTGGTCTCCGTCGAGGGGGCCGGCGGCGTGTTCGGCGAGATGGCGGTGCTTGACCCCGCCCCGCGCGCCGCCACCGTCACGGCCGGCGACGGCGGGGCGCGCACGCTGCGCGTCGTCGGGGCCTCCTTCATGGACGCGCTCCATTCGGACCCATCCATCGCCTCCGGCCTGTTAAAAGTCATGGCCCGGAGGCTCCGCGGCGGGGCGTCCGCCGGGGCGTCCGACGAGGCGCACGCGTCCGTGCCGG
>DASWNR010000275.1:0-16104 GCA_036399155.1 Pyrinomonadaceae bacterium | reverse complement strand
GAAAAAGGAAACGCCTTAACTCAACCATGAGTTAAGGCGTTTCCTTTTTCGAGCCCGCGGCAGGAAGGGCCGCATTCACGTGAACGCCGCTCTAATTCTTGACGGCCGCCGGCTGCGCGTCCGGGCCGGACTTCTCCGCCTGCTTCCTCAAACTCTCGACGCGCTCGCGCGCCCAGCCGGGCGTGCCGGCGGCGGCGCGCGCCGTCACGCGGACGTAGGCTTCGGCGGCCGAGAGCGCTTCGCGGCCGCGACCCTCGCGCTCGCGCACGCGGCTCAAATCGACGTAGAACTGCGGGCTCTCTTCGCCGGCCAGCTCGGCGGCGCGCGCGAAAGCCTCGCCCGCCTCGCCGAGCCGCCCGAGGTGCTCGTAGAGCCGCCCGAGGTGGTAGAAGACAAGCGCGTGGCGCGCGCCCTCTCTGCGCACCACCGAGAGCAGCGCGGCGACCGCCTCCTCGTGCCGGCGCATCGAGGCGAGCGTGAAGCCCAGCTCCATGTTGGCCGGCGCGAGGTAGCCGCCGCCCTCGCGTATGGCGCGGCGGTAGAGCCCGACGGCCTCCTCGTTGCGGCCGTCGGCGCGCGCCGCGCGGGCGCCGAGCAGGAGCGTGTGGGCGCGGCCGTTGACGAGCGGCACCGACGACGCCGAGCCCTTCGACGCGCGCGCGCCGCGCAGCAGCTCGGTCGCGTCCGGGAGCGCCGCCGTACCCGCCGGGGCGTCCCCGACGCGCGCGGACGACGCCTCGACGGCGTGTGCCTTCGAGCCCGCGGCGCGACGCGCGGCGACGACGTTGGCCTCGGCGACTATCTCGCCGCGCGCGACCTCAACCTCGCGCGGCACGGCCGCGCCGCGACGCTGCGCGCGCTGGCCGAACGCGTCGAGAAGCGCCAGCGCCCTCTCCGATTCGCCGCCCTCGGCGAGCGAGCGCGCGAGCGCGACGGCCGCGTCCGCGTGCTCGGGCTTGAGCCGGAGCGTGCGCTCCCACTCGGCCGACGCCAGCGCCGCGTCGCCGCGCAGAGCGTGGAGCCGACCCAGGCTGTAGCTCGCCTCCGCGTACTGGTTGCTCTCAAGGCGGAGCGCCGCGCGCAGAGCCTCTTCGGCCTCCTCCCAGCGACCCACACGCGTGAGCACGACGCCGAGGTTGTGCTGCGCGCGCGAGTAGTTGCCGCGCCGCTGCGCTATCGCCTTGCGGTAGGCTTCGGCCGCGTCCGCAGACTGTTCGAGGCGCGCCAGCGCGTTCCCCGCGTTGTAGAAGAGCTGCGGGTCGAAGCGCTCCTCCGCGAGCATCGAGCGGAGGAGCTGCGCCGCCTCCGCTCCGCGTCCGAGCTCGGACAGGCGCTCGGCCAGGTTGAGGCGCAGGCGACCGCGCTCGGCCGGGCTCGCTGCCGACTCGGCGCGCGCGCGCAGGGCCTCGACTTCGGCCTTCGCCTCGTCCGATTCGGCGGGCGGCGCTTCCGCCTTCGCGGCCGACTTCTCGTCAGACTTGTCCGCCGACTTGTCAGGCTTGTCGGACGGCTCGCCCGCGGCCTTGTCGGCCTCGCCGCGCGAGTCGGCGGCCGCCACGCGGCGCTCGCGCACGGCCTCGCCGGACTTCTGCGGCGTCGTCTGCGTGGTCTGCGTCGTCCGCGCTAACGCGCACGGGGCGCACGCGAGGAGCAGGAGCGCCGGCGTCGTCTTCAAAAACTTCTTCATCTCACTTCCCTCCGCCCTCAACCTTTGAGCGCGACGACCGTGCCGCCGAAGCCGACCGCCCACGCGCGCCGGCCGACGAGGAACAGGCGTTCGAGCGCGTGCGTGGTCACGCGCCGCGCGTCGCCCCACGTGCGCCCGCCGTCGGTCGTGTGCAGCATCGTGCCGCCCGTGCCGACCGCCCAGCCCTCGCGCGCGTCGAAGAATTTCACGTCCCGGAGGTCGTCGCCGACGCCCGACGTTTGCGGCCGCCACGTGCGCCCGCCGTCCGAGGTGGCGAGGATGACCCCGCCGGCCCCGACCGCCCAACCCGCGTCGGGCGTCACGAAGCAGACCGCGTTGAGCCGCCGCGAGAACCTTCTCGCCGCCTCCCGGCTCGCGTCTTCGCCGGGCTCGGCCGCCTTCGGCTCCGGCCGGCTCTGCGCCTCCGCGCCCGAGGCGGGGAGGAAGACCGTGCCTGCGTGCCAGCTCGCGCCGCCGTCCGCCGTCTTCAACACGGTCAGCCCGCCGCCCGAGAGCCAGCCCGTCCGCGCGTCGAAGAAGGACGCGCCGAGCAGCACGTGGCGCGTCGGCACGCGCTGACGCGCCCAGGTCTCGCCGCCGTTCTCGGTGACGAGGAGCGAGCCCATCTCGCCGAAGACCCAGCCGTGCTCGCGCCCGGCGAAGCGCAGCCCGGCGAGCTTCAAGTCGACGTCCGCGCCGCGCGTCACCTCGACGCGCGACCACGCGCGGCCGCCGTCGGTCGTCTTCAGGAGGTACGAGACCGACTCATCCTTCTCCATCGGCTTGAACATGCTGCGCTCGCAGAGGAGCCAGCCCGTCTCGGCGTCGTGGAAGAAGATGTCGCGCACGGCGTCCTCGGTCGGGGGCTTACCCGCCTCCCACGTCGCGCCGCCGTCAGCGGTCGAGAGCAGCGCGCCCTTCCCGCCGGCCGCCCAGCCCCTCCGCTCGTCCACGAAGAAGACCGCTTGCAGCCACGCGAACGTCCCCGTCTTCTGCTTCTCCCAAACGGCGGCCCGCGCCGCCGAGGGCGAAAAGCAAAAGGCAACGGGCAACAGGCTAAGACAGACAAAAGCCCCGCGCGCGTGGGCGCGCAC
Source organism: Pyrinomonadaceae bacterium (assembly GCA_036399155.1). Lineage (GTDB taxonomy): Bacteria > Acidobacteriota > Blastocatellia > Pyrinomonadales > Pyrinomonadaceae > QHXN01. The sequence goes on along the minus strand of DASWNR010000275.1, from coordinate 13,323 downwards.
GCGCTTCCGACTTCCGACTTCTGACTTCCGACTTCTAATGTCAGAACCCCCCGCTGAAGATGCGCGCGAAGCTGAGAATCGGGGCGAGCTTGAGCACCTGCTCGACGCGCTTCCACCTGTTGCCGGGGACGACGATCTGGTCGCCGGGGCTGAGGAAGTAGGTGTCGGCGGCCTTGCCCTTCTCGATGGCGGACACGTCGATGGGAATCTGCTTGATCATGCGGTCGGCGTCCCAGTGGAGCACGACGACCTTCTTCTTGTTGCCGGTGCCGAGCACGCCGCCCGCCTCGTTGAGCGCCTCGACGACGCTGAGCCGGCGCGACATCACGCGGACGCCGGGCTGCGCCACGTCGCCGACGACGCCGTACCGCATCGACATCGCCTTCTCCAGAGAGACCGTCACCTTCGGGTCGATGATGTACTCGTCGAGGTGGCGCGCGATCTCGTCGGCCACCTGCTGCGTGGTCTTCCCGGCGACGTGGAGGCCGCCGCGGACGAAGTAGTAGTCGATGCGGCCGTCGGGCGGGATGATGATGCCGCCCTTGGAATACTTCGGCAGGTCGAAGACCGTGACCGCGATGACGTCCTCGGGGCCGAGCGGGTAGGACGTGAGGAAGTTGTTGTAGTAAGGCAGCCCGACGGAGTCCTCCTCGCCCATCCGCTCGCGGCGGTTGGCGAGCGCCTCCTCGGGGACGCCGGGGCGCGCCACGCTCTTGTCGTCCGGCTCAAGCCGCTCGCCCGCCGGCGGCTTCCTTTGCGCGTCTCCCTGCTGCTGCCGCGCGAGGGCGGGCGCGGCGGCCGTCGCGGCGAGCACGAGCAGCGCGAGCGAGAGGGCGGCGGCGATTCTCTGGTTGGACTTCATAACTTCAAACCTCCAAACGACAACTTCCGGTGACTTCACGTCCCGCGACCGAAGAGGATGGTCTTGACGGTCTCGAACAGGATGACGGCGTCGAGCAGTAGGCTCTGGTTCTTGATGTAGTAGAGGTCGTACTGCAACTTCTGGCGCGCGTCCTCGATGGACGCGCCGTAGGGGTACTTGATCTGCGCCCACCCGGTCAGCCCCGGGGGGATGAGGTGGCGCTGCTCGTAGAAGGGGATCTCCTCGGCGAGCTGTTTGACGAAGTGCGGCCGCTCGGGGCGCGGGCCGACGAAGTTCATGTCGCCGCGCAGGATGTTCCAGAACTGCGGTATCTCGTCCACGCGAATCTTGCGTATCACGCGCCCGACGCGCGTCGTGCGCGCGTCGCCCGACTTGCTCGCCCAGACGGGGCCGTCCTTCTCCGCGTCGGTGCGCATCGAGCGGAACTTGTAGACGCGGAAACCCCGGCCGTTCTTCCCCACGCGCTCCTGCGAGTAGAGGACGGGGCCGGGCGAGTCGAGCTTAATCAGCGCGGCGGTCAGGAGCGCGATGGGCAGCGAAAGAAGCGCGCCGGCGAGCGCCGTCACGCGGTGGAACACCGTGCGTATCACCGCCGAGAGCCGCGCCTGCCGCGCGCGCGACGAGAAGATGAGCCACGAGGGGCGCATCATGTCGAGCGAGACGCGCCCCGTCAGGCGTTCGTAGAAACTCGCGCACTCCTCGATGTGCACTTCGCCCGACAGGCTCAGGTCTAAGAGCTGTTTGGTCGGGAACTGCCCGCGCCGCTCGCCCTGCGCGACGACGATGCGGTTGACGCCCTCGCGCCGCGCGATGGCCGCGAGGTCGTCGGTGAGCCCGATGACGCGTGGATTCAGTAGACTCCGGCCGACGAGCGCCGGGTCGCTGTCCACGAAGCCGACGACGCGGTAGCCGGCGTCGCGCCGCTCCAAAACTTCGCGCGCGACCTCGACGGCCGACGAGCCCGAGCCGACGATTAAGACCTTCTCGCCCACGTCTGGGTGGCCGAGCAGCCAGTGGACGGCGACGCGCCACCCGACCATCAGCATCAGCGCCAGCGGCAGCGCGATGAGCGAGACGCCGCGGCCTATCATCAGCCGCGGCAGCAGGTACATCGTTATCGCCAGCGCGACCCACGCGAGCCCGAGCGCCTGCACGAGCCGCAGCACCAGCTCGCGCCGGTCGTGCATGACGACGAAGTCGTAGAGGTCGTAGAGGTAGAAGGCCGCGAGGCAGAAGAGCGTGACGAGCGCGGCCTTCCCGAACCCGTACCTCTCGTTCAGCTCGAAGTAGGCGTCCGACCACCCGAGGCGCAGGTAGGCGGCCGCCACCATCGCGAGGAAGATCAAAAGCGCCTCCGCGACGATGAGCAACAGCGTCCTGACGTTCAGGCGGCGCGTCGAAGCCAAACCCTTCCCCCCTTACCCTTGCCTAATCCTCGCCCCCCTCGCGGCGTCCCGCGTAGCGGCGGCGGTAGTAGTAGTTCTGCTCGTTCAACTGCTCGTCCGAGCCGTTGAGGATGACGCCGAGCAGCCGCTCGCGCGGGAGCGGCTCCAGAAGTTTTTCGAGCGCGGCGTAGCGCGTCTTGCCCGCGCGCGCGACGATGAGCGCGGCGTCGGCGCGGTTAATTAGCACGGCGGCGTCGGTGAAGATGCCGAGCGGCGGCGCGTCGATGATAACGTAGTCGAACATCCGCCGCGTCTCCTTGAGGACGGCGAGGAACTTCGGCCCCGACAGCAGCTCCGCCACGTCGTTGCGCGCCGACCCGCCCGGCAGCAGGTGCAGCCCCGCCGGCTCAAGCCGGACGATGGAGTCGGTGAGCGCGGCCTCGCCGGCGAGGACTTCGGAGAGCCCGGCGGGCGCGTCGAGCCCGAAGTACTCGGCCGCGCAGGGGTTGCGCAGGTCGCCGTCGATGAGCAGCGCCGAGACGCCGTCGGTCTGCGCGAGCAGCCACGCGAGGTTGAGCGCCGTGAGCGTCTTGCCCTCCATCACGCCGGCGCTCGTGATGACGAACGCCTGCATCTTGCGGCGCTCGCCGGCGTGGAGCACGCGCGTCCGGAGCGAGCGGAAGCGCTCGGCGTGCGAGGAGCGCGGCTGCGTGACCGCGACGAGGTGTGGTTCGACGCGCGCGGCGGAGATGTCTATGGAGACAAACTCCGGCGTGCGCGTCGAACCGTCAGCGCCCACAGTTGCCCCAGCAGCACGCGAAGCCTGCCCCGCGGGGAGTGCCGACCCGCCGGGCGTCCCGGTGTGCTCAGTGGGCGCTGAACTTTGCGCCGTCTCCGGCGACTGGAAATGTTTGGAGGCGCTGAAGAGGTACTCGGGCGCCGCGCCGTTCTCCGGGGCGTGCGCGTGCGCCGCGCCGTTGGGCTCGGCGAAGGGGTTCGCGGCCTGCTTCGCGCGCGGCGGCTCGACGACCTCCGCGGCCGCCTCGTCCTGGCCCCCGGCGGCGCGCTTCTTCAGTGCTTCGTAGACTCTGCCCATCACGAATCTCCCTTGCTGTCGTCCCAACTGCGGAAGGCGCGCCCCAGCTCGTCTGTGTCGGGCCCGGCTTCGGACGCCGCGCCGCCTTCGAGCTCGCGCTCGACCTCGCGCTCGTGGCTCACCTGCGCGGCGCGCCCCACGACGTTCGGCGACGGCTGCGGCTGCTCTTCGCCGCCCCCCGCGCGCTCGGCGCCCGCGGCCTCGGCCGCCCAAAGCTCGGAGCGGCCGGCGGAGGTAAATATGCGCGCGGCGCCGGCGCGCTCCTCGCCCGACTGCCGGCCGCGCTGCGCGTTCGGCAGGAGGTCGAAGGTGTCGGCGACCTCCTCGACGATGTCGCGCCCGATGGTCTCCGCGCCGGCGGCGAAGCCCGCGAGCAGAGAGTTGTCGCAGATGTTGTTGATCTGGCGCGGGATGCCTTCGGAGCAGCGGAAGATGAGGTCGACCGCGGCCGTCGTGAAAACGTCCGTGCGCTCGGCGCCCGCGGCGAGGAGCCGCGAGGCGATGTAGCGCGAAGTCTCGCCGATGTCGGGCAGCGGCTTGATCTCGCAGCGGAGCGCGACCCGCTGCTTGAGCTGCCGCAGTTCGGGCTGGTTGAGCACGTCGCGCAGCTCGGGCTGCCCCGTCAGGACTATCTGCAACTGCTTGGCCGAGTCGGACTCGAAGTTCGACATCAGCCGTATCTCTTCGAGCACGGAGGCGGAGAGCCCGTGCGCCTCGTCGATGACGAGCACGGTGCGCAGCCCCCTTGAGTGGCGCGAGTCCAGAACCTCGCCGAGCCTCAGGAGCAGCTCCGACTTGCTCTCCCAGCGCGGCACGTCGAGGAGCCTCGGCGACGAGACGTACTGGTAGAACTCGGGCACGGTCATGCGCGGGTTGAAGATGTAGGCGACGAGCACCGTGCGGTCGAGCCGGTTCATCATCCAGCGCAGGATGGTCGTCTTCCCCGTCCCCACCTCGCCCGTGACGACGATGAGACCCTTGCCGCTCTCGATGCCGTAGTGCAGGTTCGCCATCGCCTCGGTGTGCGAGGGCGTGAAGTAGATGAACCTCGGGTCGGGCGTCAGCGCGAACGGGAGTTCCTTCAGTCCGTAAAACTCAAGGTACATCTCAAATCTCCGAAGTGACGGGTGGTGAGAAGGAAGAACCGACCTGTTTTAGTCTCATCACCTATCACTCATCACTTTCTTCTCAGCCGCGCGACGCGAACATCTCGATGACGTGCAGGCGGCTGAGGACGAAGGCGAGCGCGGGGGCGCTCAGCACGGTGGCGACGACGGCCGCCGCCGAGAGCGCGAAGCGGCGCGCCTTCAGGTTGCGCTGCTCGCGCGGGGTCAGGAGCATCGGCAGCGTGACGAGCACCGGGAGCCCCGTGTAGTGCTCGGCGTCCTCGCTCGTCTGGACGGTGAGCAGGCGCGGCACCTCGAAGGCGGCGGCGAGCAGGAGCCCGACGCCGAGCCCGGCGGCGAGACCCAGCAGCATCAGCAGCGGGCGCTTGGGCGCGACCGGCTCCTGCGGGAGGCTCGCCGTGTCGATGACCGCGATTGATTCGCCCTGCGCGCGCCCCGCCACCTGCGACAACGTCTCGGCCTTCTCCTGCTGCTCGGCGAGCTGGTCGTAGATGGCCTTCTCGGTCTGGTACTCGCGGTTGATGGCTTCGAGCTGAATCTCGGCCTGCGGGACGCTGTTGATGCTCCCGCCGACCGCGACGATCTGCGCCTCGACCTGGTCGAGCAGCGTCTGCTGGCGCTTGATCTCGCTCTGGAGCCGCGCGATGTCGCTCTTGTAGGCGTTCAGGCGCGGGTCGATCTTGCCCGACAGCCGGTCGCGCGTCTCATCGACGCGGCGCTTGTGCTCCTCGACCATCTCGTCCATCTGGCGCTGGACGGAGTCGAGCTGGCTCTGGACGGCGGCCACTTCCGGGTGCTTGTCGCGGAACTGGAGCTTGAGCGTCTCCTTGTCGGACGCGAGCTGCGCGCGGCGCTTGACCAGCTCGGCGTAGGCGGCCGTGCTCTTCGGGTCCTGCATCTGCGCGACGACCTCCTCGACCTGCTGCTGGTTGGCCTTGCCGAGGTCGTTGACCAGCCGGTTGAGGCTCGTGATCTGGTCGTTCAGGCGGCCCACCTCTGCGATGCGCGTCTGCTGCTCGTCGCGGAGCCCCGCGAGCTGGCCGACGAGCGCCTGCGTGGCCGAGGGCAGGTTGCGTATGTTGCTCTGCATGACCTCGAACCGGCGGCGGTCGATCTCGGCGAGCTTCTCCTTCTGCTGGTTGACGCGCTCGTCGAAGAACTCCTTCGTGAGCGAGGTCTCCTCGCTCGACGCGCGCTTCTGGCTCTCGACGTACTTGCCGGCCAGGTCGCCGGTGACGGCCTGCGTCGTGCGCGGCTCCTGGCCGCGGAAGGAGAGGAAGAAGCCGTTGGTGATGTCGTTGCGCGTCGTGTTGAGTCGGATCTCAAGGTCGCGCGCGCGCATCCTCTCGATCAGCGTCTCCATCGACTCGCCGCGCGCGCGCTCGCGCGGGTAGAGGTTGTACTTCTCGATGAGCGGCTGGAGCGAGCTGCGGCTGGTGACCTCCTGCGTGATGTTGTTGATGCGCAGCGTGAGGTCGCTGTCCGAGAGCTGCCCGACCGACTCTGTGGCGATGCTCGCCGGCCGCACCGACAAAAGCGTCGTCGATTCGTAGACGTTCGGCAGCCGCCAAACCACGTAGCCGACCGCGACCGCGACGGCCGCCGTCGGGAGAAGTATCAGCCACTTCCGCCGCCAAACCATCCGCGCCAGCTCGCCCGGCGTCCTCTGTCTGAAATCAACACTCATCTTGCTCACTCCGTTCGCGCTGTCGGCTGTCGGCCGTTAGCTTTTTGTCCTTAGCTAACGGCCGACAGCCAGCAGCTAACAACTGCTCAAAGGCTTTCGAGCGTGCGGCGCACCTCTTCGACGGGGGTGGTCGTCGGCGGCTTGGCCGTGCGCTGCTGCTCCTGCGCGGCCAGCTCAAGCGCCTTCTGTAGCTCGCGCCGCGCGCCAGCCTTGTCGCCGTTCCTGGCGAGCGCCGCGCCGAGGTGCCAGCGGTAGAGCGAGTTGTCGCCGCCGCGCTTGGACGCGGCCGCGACCGCGCGCTGGAGCTGCTCGACCGCGTCGCGGTAGAGCCCGCGCCGGTAGTAGACCCAGCCGAGCGTGTCGGCGAAGCCGGGCTCGTTGGGGAAGCGGCGCACCACGTCCTGTCCCAAACGCATCGCCTCGTCGGCGTTGCCCTTCCCGTGCTCGCCGTAGAGCGCCGCGAGGTTGTTGGCCGCCACCGGCTCGTCCGGCCGGATGGTGAGCACGCGGCGGTAGTACTCGGCCGCCGCGTCGTGCTGGCCGCGCCCCGCCTCGATGAGCCCGATGTTGCGGAAGGCGACGAAGTCGTCGGGCCTCCGCTCGGTGATCTTCTTGTACTGGTCGATGGCGCGGTCGGGCTGCTGCGTGCCGAAGTAGATTTCGGCGAGCGCCGTGTAGGCCGGCATGAAGTCGGCGTCGAGCTCGACGGCGCGGCGGAAGGCCGCCTCGGCCCTCTGCGCGTCGGGCGCCTGCTGCTGGCTGCCGGCGCGGTAAGACTGTCCCAGAAGGTACTGTAGCTGCGGGCTGCCGGGCTGCTCGGAGGCCAACTGCTCGACGCGCGCGCGCGCCTGGTCGAGCCGGCCCGTGGCCGCCGCGAGGTTGACGAGCGCGGTCAGCGCCTGGAAGTTCGCCCGGTCGAGCGCGAGGGCGCGTTCGAGGTGCGACCAAGCCTCGTCGAGCTTGCGGTCGGCGGCGGCCGCGTCGGCGAGGTTGACGTGGGGCAGCGGCGAGTTGGGCGCGTTGGCGCGCGCCGCCTCGAAGTCGGCGCGCGCGGAGCCCGCCTGTCCGGCGAGCCGCAGCGCGGCCTTGCCGCGCAGGAGGTGCGCGTTGGTCTTCACGTCGGCGAGGAGCTGCGGCGTCATGTCGCCCGACGGCGCCGCGCCCTGTAGCTTCTTCAAAAGCTCGTCGGCCATCCGCCTCGCGCCCTCGGCGTCGCCCGAGTCGAGCGCGATCTGCACCTGAAGAATCTTCGCCGGGAGGAAGTCCTGGTAGTAGCGCTCGAGCTCGCCGGCGCGCACCCGCGCCAGCTCAAGCTGGCCGTCGCGGTAGAGGGCGTCCGACATGAAGTAGAGCCCGAGCTTCGAGCGCGGCTCGGCGTCGAGCACGGTCTTCAAATCGTTGATGGCGTCCTTGAGCTTGCCCGAGTTGGCGTTCATGCGCGCGCGCAGGAAGAGCGCGTCGGCGTCCTTCGGGTTGCGCTTGAGAAGCTCGTCCGCCTGCGCCGAGGCGGCCGGGGCGTCGCCGCGCTGGAGGCTGATCTCGCCGAGGCGGTAGCGGCCGCGCGTGTAGTCGGGCCACGTCTTGACGATCTCCTGGTAGAGCCCGGCGGCCTCGTCGGAGCGGCCGACGGTCGCGTAGTAGTCCGCGAGCCGCGCGCGCCCCTCGGGCTTGTCCCAGTCGAGCTGAGCCCAGCCCTTGTAAGCCTCCTCGGCCTTGTCCTGCCGGTTGTTGACGAGGTAGTAGCTGGCGAGCACCCAGCGCACGTCGCGGTTCTCGGGGTCGACCTCGACGGCCTTGCGGAAGGAGTTCTCGGCGTCGGCGGCGCGGCCGGTCTGCGTCAGGAACTTGCCGTACTCGACGTGCGCGAGCGACGAGCGTTCGTTGAGCGCGACGGCCTGGCGGTAGACGTTCTCGGCCTCCGACGGGCGGTTGGTCTGGAGGTAGAAGCGCGCGAGCCCCATGTGCGACTCGACGCGCCTGGGGTCGAGCGCGACCGCCTCCTTGATCATCTGCTCGGCCTTCGCGGCGTCGCCCTTGAAGAAGACGACGTTGGCCTGGAGGATGCGGCCGTCCGGGTTGTTCGGCTCGCGCGCGGCGATCTCGTTGGCGAGTCGCTCGGCCTCGCCCAGCATCTCGGCGTTCTTCTGGCGGGCGTAGGCGGCCAGGTAGGCGTTGGCGAGTCGCACGCGCGCCGGCACGTTCGCCGCGTCGAGCTTGACCGTGCTCTGCAACTCCTCGATGTACTCGCCGACGCGCCCGAGCTGCTCGTAGGCTTGCGCGAGCCCCCAGTGCGCGGACGCGAGGTTGGGGTCGATCTGGATCGCGTTGCGGAAGTGTAGAGACGCCTCCTGCCAGTTGCGCGACTTGAGCGAGGCTTCGCCCTCCGAGAGGTAGCGGGCCTTGTCTTTCTCCGGGTTGCTACAGCCGGCGGCGAGCGCGACGAGGCAGGCGAGCAGGACGGCGAGCGGCGCCCGGGCGCTCCGGGCGCGGCGGCACTCTTGAAGATTCATCTGACGGGCACTCCTTCTGGACGGTCGCTCCGGCCGGCGGCCCGACGGACCGGGGCTAGTGGTCCGGCCGGGCGCGCCCCAGCGGGCGCGGGCGACGCTTCTTTGTTTCTACTTCGCTTCTACTTCAAAGGCCGCCCGGCTCGGGACTCTCGGGCGGCGGGCAAAGCCGTTTCGAGAACCTTCGGCGGGCGGGTTCCGGTCGGTCGCCTCCGCGGCGGGGCGTGCCGGGAGCGACAGCTTCAAGGAAACGCCCAACGGCATTTCCCTTCCTTAAAATGCCCCACCCCGTGACGAAAATGCAAGAACCGACTTCGCCGACGGACTCGGGCACGGGTGACCGTCGGTGACGGCCCGGGGCCCACGCGACGCGACTTTAGTCGGGCACGTAGGCCGGGAGGTTCGGGGCCACAAACGCGGCGAACCGCGCGGCGGTCTCGGCCGCCTCGCGCTCCGGGCCGCGGAAGGGGACGAGCACGCGCACCATCGCGCCGTCCGAGCGGCGCAGCCGTATGCTGTCGAAGACCGTGTAGACCTTGTCCACGTACTCGTTGGCGACGGCGCGCCCGCGCCCCTGATACCAGTAGAGCATCAGCATCCGGTTGCCGCCCTGCTCGATGACGAAGCTGTTGGCCTCGAAGGGCGCGCGGCCGTCAGCGGGCTTGACCTCGACAATCGAAGGCTCGTTGAGCACCCAGCCGGAGCCGGGCAGGCAGTTGAGCGGGCTGTGGTAGGTCGCGCCCGCGCGCTGCGTCGCGTAGTAGCCGACGTAGAGCGAGGCCGTCTTCCCGCCGTCGCCGACGTAGTCGCGCGAGACGTAGTCGTCGGCGCGCAGGACGGCCTCGGTCGCCGCGTCGAAGCGCGTGTCGCCCCCGGCCCTGCGCCAGCCGCCGACCTCCACGGGGAACTCGGCGAGCGCGCGTCGCGGGGCGCGCGCCTCGCCGGCCGCCGCCCAGAAGTTTACGACCGCGCCGCCCACGAGGATCAGCGCCGCCATCGCCCAGAAGTGTGTCGCGCGTGTCTTCATAAAAACTCAGCCCGCAGTCCGCTCGTTCCCCCCGACCGACATCGCCGCGCCCGCGGGTGCCGCCGCCACCGCGCCGCCGGACGCGAGCGGCTCGGCGTCACTTTCGGCGCGGGCGGCTCCCGCCTTCGACGCGCCGCCGCCCTTGCCGCGCCCGCCGCGCGTCGGGTTGAAGCGGTCGAGCACCCAGCCGAAGGCGAAGAGCAGCAGGAAGGCGACGACGTAGATGACCCAGCCCGAAAACTCGTGGAAGAAGCCGTCGGCGATCTCCGTCCCGTAGAAGCGCGAGAGTATTCCCGTCCCGCTCACGCGCGCGGCGTTGGTGATGATGGCGATGGGCAGCGCCGCCAGCACGATGAGCGCGGCGCGCAAAGTGCGGAAGCGCGCGAGGCGCCGGCCGCCCGTGCCGTCTTCGTCGGACGGCCCCGTGAAGTACGCGTAGACGACGGCCAGCGTGACGAGCGTCATCAGGCTGCGGATGCCGCTGCACGCCTCGACCACTTCGAGCTTCTTCGTCGTCGTCGAGCCGAGCGGGAAAAGCTCGATGACGTTGCCCTCGCGCAGGACGGGGATGTCGAACAGCCGCATGGCCGCGACCGCGCAGCGCGACGCGAAGAGCTGGAGCGGGAAGGCGACCTTGTTGAAGAGGATCGTCGGGACGGGGATGGCCAGCGCCAGCAGGAAGAGCGGCACGGCGGCGGCGCGCAGCATGCGCCAGCCCCAGAAGTAGACCGCGAGCCCCGCGAGCAGAAGGATGAGCGACGTGCGCTGCGTGAACAGCTCGGCGCCGGCCGTCCCGACCCAGAGCATCAAAAGCGCCGCCGCCGCCATCGACGCGCCCCACGCGACGCTCGGGCGCTTCTCAAGCCCGGCGAGGCGGTCGCGCTCGACCCACAGTATGTAGCCGATGACGAACGGGATGAGCAGGCCGTGCGAGTAGTTCTCGTCGTCCCACCAGAAGCGGCCGAGGCGCGCGAGCACGCCCCAGTAGGCGAGCGCCACCGCGGCCGCGATCAGGAGCGGCTTCCAGATTTTTTCGGGTGAAATGGCTGGGGGCATTGGGGCTAAAACTTCCGAAGGCCGGGAGCCGGCGCTTCGCGGGGACTCGAAGCAAACGGGGCGCGGCGGCCGGCGACTCTCTCACGCGCCGTTTAAAGCTTAACCCATCGGGGACGGGCGGGCAACAGAATTAAACGGAGAAGTGTGGAGGACGGGTGATGAATTTAAGGCGGAAGGATGGAGGCGGAAGGACGAGGCGGGGCCTGACGGCCGTCACTTCGTCCTTCGCCTTCACCCTTCCGCCTTCCCCTGAGCGCGCGCTACCACTGCCTGAAGCGGTCGCGGTACTCGGTGGAACTGAGGAAAGCTTTGACCATCTCGGCGCGCCTGTAGTCGCCGCCGAACTCTTCGAGCTTGCCCAACCAGTGTGCGTACCCGGCGGGGTCGGGGTTGCGGCGCAGGTAGCCGAAGTACTGCATCAGCACGAACGCCTTGTTCGATTCGAGCCGCGAGAACTCTTCGTTCTCGACGATTTTCGCCAGCACGTCGGCGCGCGCCGCGCCGGAGGCGAGCTGGCCGACGAGCGCGTCGCGCTCCGCCGCCGCCGGCATGACGCCCATCGAGGCGTAGAGCGAGTCCACGAACTGGGCGTCGTTCAACTGGTCGTAGCGCGAGCGGAAGTCCGCGCGCTGCACCCAGGCCCAGTAGAAAGCCTTCTTGTTGGCCGTGAGCTTCTCGCGCCAGCCCGTCTCGCCGACGATGATGCCCTTCCCGACCTCCTGCGTGTCGGCGACGAACTCGTTGAAGAGCACGGTGCGGCCGAGCGAGCCCTTGTAGAGGCGGTGGACGACGTAGCCCGTTTCGTTGAACTCGATGGAGCGGTAGTAGGCGGCCGACACGTCGACGCGCATCGTCTCGACGCACGCGGCGCCCGCGCCGCACTCCTTGATCTTCTGCGTCCAGTAGGCGCGCCCCGACTCGTCCGGCTCGCGCCCGAGGAAGTCCACGTAGTGCTGCCGGACGAAGTATTCGGCGAAGTCCACGGGGTTCTGCACGTTGCCGTAGGCCATCAGCACGTCGGCCAGCTCAAGGAAGTCGATGGCCTTCTGGAGCGCGGACTTGACCTCGGCGAGCTGCGACTGCGAGGCGTAGGAGTTGGCGGCCGCGGCGTGGCCGAGGGCGCTCGAAAGCGCGTTCTCGATGCGCGCGGCCGCGGGGTAGAGCGCGCGCTCCGGGCCGAACTCGACGTAAGCCTGCTGGATGGCCGCGACGACGGACGCGACGCGGTCGGCCGGGTCGGTGAGAAGCGCGTTAGTCTGCGTCCCGGACGGGGTGCCGGCGAGCGCGTTGCTCAAGTCCTGCGCGTCGCGCCTCGCCTTGTGAACGGCGTTCTTCGCCTTGCCGCCCTCGGGCGCGGGCGTCGGCGTCGGGGTGGCCGTGGGCGCGGGCGTCGGGGTGGCGACCGGCGTCGGCGTCGGAGTGGGGACGGGCGTGGGCGTGGCGACCGGGGTGGGCGTCGGCGTCGGGACGGCCGCGTCGTCGATGCGCGCGATGAAGAGGTCGACGCGCCCCGAGTTGTTCCAGTTCGACGAGTAGGCGACGAAGCGGCCGTCGTAGCTGATGGTGGCGCGCGGTATCTCCCAGTAGTCCTGCGCCTTCGAGCGGTGCTGCAACAGGCGTCGGAACTGCCCCGAGCCGTCGGTCTTCACCAGCACCAGCTCGTCGTGGAAGAGACCCGGCTCTGTGCCGTAGCCCTTGTAGCTGTAGAACGAGGCGAGCGCCCACGTCTCGTCGCGCGAGAGGTGCGAGAGGTGCTCGTGCATCCAGTCGCCGCCGAGGTCGAGGACGGACAGCACGCGGTGCGGGTCGTTGAGCGAGCGCTTGAGGAAGCGGTTCTCGTCGTTGTCCCACGCGATCATCGTGCCCGCGCCCACGTCGCCGTGACCGGGCGCGTAGTCGGGCGCGCCGTCGACGAGCCCGGCGCGCCCGCCCGTCGCGAGGTCGAGGATGTAGGTGGCCTTGCCGGCCGGGTCGGGCTGCGAGAGGTAGAGCGTCAGGTAGCGCCCCGTCTTGTCTATGCGCACCTCGTCTTCGAGCGTGCTCTTGTTGTCGATGAGCAGCGTGTCGGTCGAGCGGCGGTAGACGGTGTAGCCGACCGTCCTGTAAGAGCCGTTCTTGTGCGTGAAGGCGAACGTGTCGCCGTCGGCGCTCACGCTCATCTGCCAGAGGTAGTCGCCGGGCGCGAAGGTGGCGTCCTTCGAGAAGTCGTGGACGAGCGTGTACTGGCGCGTGCTGGCGCTGAGCGCCCAGAGCTTCGGCCCCTTCCAGCCGAGTATGAAGAGCGTGTCGGGGTCGGTCGCGCTCCAGATGGCGCCCTCGTTAATCGTCGTCCCGTTGTCGGGCAGGCGCGGGATGACGAAGTAATCGCCGAGCTTGAAGTTGACGGGGTCGAAGGAGTAGACGGCGTCGCCCGTCTCGTAGCGCTTCACCAGCAGCCGCGTCGAGTCGGCGTTGAGCGTCGGCCAGTGCGGGTAGAACGTCCCGTTGAGCTTGCCGTCGCGCTCGCCCGTCACCCTCATCACCTCCGTCCCGAACACGGGGTCGCGGAACGTGCC
>DASWNR010000274.1:0-9848 GCA_036399155.1 Pyrinomonadaceae bacterium | reverse complement strand
GGACGCGAACCGCGCCGCGCCGGGCGACGACCTCATCACGGCGAGGCGGACGACCTACTCGTCGCTCGGGCTGACCTCGCCGATAGCGGGCGAGACCATGCCGCTCAACAACGGCATCATCTGGGTCGAGGGCGTCGCCTTCAGCGAGCGCCTGAAGTTGACCGGCGGATTCCGACTGCCGGACGGCCGCACGCTCAAAGACGGCTGGGTGATGGCCGAAGGGCGGGTTCTGCCCGACGGCACGTACCTCCTCCCCTCCGGCCACACGGTCGGCGCGAACTACATCGTCGGCACAGGCTTCCTCATGGGCGACGGGATGGTGCTCGGCGACGGGTTTCTCATGGGCGACGGCTTCCTGATGGGCGACGCATTCCTGATGGGTGACGGCTTCCTGATGGGTGACGGGTTCCTCATGGGCGACGGGTTCCTGATGGGCGACGGGCTGCGCGCCAGCGGCGCCTTCGCCAACGAGCCGGTCTGGGGCTCGAACCTCATCGAGCCGAGTTCGATGAGACTCAAAGAGGAGCAGGTGCTACTGCAAGGCGAGGCGGCCACGCCCACCTCCGTCAGCCGCATCGACTCGTCGAGCCCGCTCTACCCGCGGCGTTAGAAGTCGAAAGTCGAAAGGCAAAAGCGAAGGAGGATGGGAGGCGGCGTGCCTCTCATCCTCCTTCTACACTTTCGCCCTTTTACTTCCGACTCACCTGGGGCTGGGCGGCGTTGCGCCGGGCGGGACGATCCAGAGTTCGGTCGAGCCCGTCTCGCGCGCCGAGCCTTCGAGGGTGATGATGCGCGAGGCTTCGATGCCGCGCGTGGTGACGACGTAGTCGCGGGCGCGCTGCGCGCGCTGCGCGCCCGTGCCGAAGCGGCGGTTTCGGCCGCCGTAGCCGATGATGTAGCCTTGCGCGCCCGGGCTGTTCTGCAACTCGATGGCGAAGACGTCCAGGCGGGCCTTCTCGTCGTCGCGCTGTATCTCGCCGATCTCGTCGAACTTGGTCGGGTTCGGCGGCGCGGGCACGGACGCCTGACACTGCGCGCGGCACTCAAGGTTGTAGCCCGCGACCTCGACCGTCGCGGTGATGGGCTGGCCGGCGAGCCCCGCCGTGTCCACCGTGATCGTCGTCGTGCCCTGCCCCGAGACGATCCTGCCGGCCGAGACGACCCAGTTGTAGACCGGGCTCACGCCGGGCGTGCCGCCCGAGACCGAGGCCGTGAACGTGATGGGCGAGCCGGCCTGCTGCACGTCCGGGCAGTAGATCGAGACGTTCGGGCAGACGGGGCGCGGCGGCGGGCAGTTGCGCACCACCACCTTCGTCGAGGTGAAGGCCGTGCAGAGCGGGTTATCGACGGGCCCGCTCTCGACCGTCACCGAGGCGTTGTAGACGCCGGGCTGCGCGTCGGACAAGTCCCACAGCACGTCCGTGCCGTCGGTCGAGTCGAGCCGGCCGCCCGAGACCGTCCAGCGGTAGCGCAGCGGCTTGCCCTCAGGGCTGAAGCCGGTCGCCTTCAGGCGCACGCGCGGGTTGGCCATCGACTCGGCGTCGGGGCAGAGCGTGACGACCTGCGCGTCCGAGTCGAGCTTGATGGTCGGCGGCTGGTACTGGGGTGACGAGGGCGCCTGCTGCGAGCCCGTCTGCGCCGCGCTCGACGTGAAGACGAAGGCCGCGGCGGCCAGCACCAGCACGCCGAGGGCGGACGCGGTACGCTTTCCTGAAGGCATTTCCGACTCCTTATTGTCCGGGTGACAGATACAGGCGCACAGGTTAAACCAAAAACCCTGCGCCCACAACGGTATTTTTACAACCCTTCAAAACACCCAATCCCGCCCCGTTTCCACCCCGCGCGCTAAAACGTCCCGGCCGGAAGCCGTTCGGGGCGTTTCCCGGGACGCCGCCGTCGCCGATTCTCTCTCCGGCCGTGCTATTATCGCGCCGTTCACCCAAGCAAGAGTCCGGACAGTTCACCTCGCGGAAAGAAGGTGCGAACCTATGGGCGTGGCCCCGGCCGACGCGTTCCCTTCGCAGAACCCGAGGGCGGCGAGCGCGATTCTGTGGGGCGGGCTGCTGGCGGGGGTGGGCGACATCGCGTTCGCCTTCGCCGTCTCGGCGCTGAACGGGGTGGGCCCCGTGCGCGTGTTGCAGTCGGTCGCGGGCGGCGTGCTCGGGCCGGCGGCGCGTGAGGGCGGGCTCGCCGCGGCGGCGCTCGGGGCCGCGCTGCACTTCCTTATCGCGCTCTCGGCGGCGGCCGCCTACTGGCTGGCGAGCCGCCGGCTCGGATTCATGGTGCGACACCCCGTCGTCTGCGGGCTGCTCTACGGCGTCGCGGTCTACCTCTTCATGAACTTCGTCGTGGTGCCCCTTTCGGCCGCGTACTTCAAGCCCTCGCACGCGCCCCCGGCGCTCCTCCTCAACTCCGCGGGGCACATGCTTCTCGTCGGGCTGCCCATCGCGCTCGCCGCCCGGCGCTATTCAAAGTAAAGTTTTACTAACACTGGCAGGGAGGATTTTATGATCGACGGCAGCGAGAGTCGGAAGAAGGATGCAGGTTACCCGGTTGACGAGATGTTCCTCGACCGCTGGTCGCCGCGCGCTCTCTCGGGGGAGGGCGTGACGGACGAGGAGCTGATGACGATTCTGGAGGCGGCGCGCTGGGCGCCCTCTTCCTACAACAACCAGCCGTGGCGCATCCTCTACGCGCGGCGCGACACCGAGCACTGGCCCGCCTTCTTCAACCTGCTCGTCGGAGGCAACCAGTCGTGGGCGAAGGACGCGGCCGCGCTGCTGCTCTTCGTCTCGAAGGAGACGTTCGACTTCAACGGCCAGCCCTACCCGACGCACTCCTTCGACGCGGGGGCGGCGTGGGAGAACCTCGCGCTCCAGGCGACGATGCTCGGCCTGGTCACGCACGGCATGCAGGGCTTCGACTACGCGCGCGCCCGCACAGAGCTTCGCATCCCACAGGGCTTCCGCGTCGAGGCGATGATCGCCGTCGGGCGGCCCGGCGACCCCGCGAAACTCCCGGCGCAGCTGCGCGAGCGCGAAGCCCCGAGCGGGCGCAAGTCGCTCTCCGAGATAACCTGCGAGGGCGCCTTCCGCTTCTGAAGCGCGGGACTGCGCTTTCCGCCCACGAAGGGTGAAGGACGAAAGGATTGCCCGCGGCAGTCCCTTCCCCTTCACCCTTCCGCCTTCACCCTTCCCCGATTTCTTTGATTTCGACGGGGCGCGGAACTATAGTACCCGTGCGCGCGGCGCTGACCCCGGCGTCGCCTCATCCCGGCCGCGTCAAACCACTCTTTAAGTCCGAAACGAGCCTTAAAAGGAGTTCCCCCCACGATGAGCCAGTATCAGCCCCCCGCGTACCAGCCCCCGCAGGGCTATCAGCCGCAACAGCAGCAGCCTTACCCTTACTACCCGCAGCAGCCCGTTCAGCACGTCGTACACCACTACCAGACGCCGCCCAAATCCGCGAGCACCGCCGTGCTCCTTGAGATACTACCCGGCGTCTTCTTCCAGACCTTCGGCATCGGACACATCTACGCGGGCAACGTCGCCGCGGGGCTGCTCTTCATGTTCGGCTACTGGTTCCTGACGTTCGTCAACTTCCTGCTCCTCTTCGTCCTCATCGGCTTTATCACGTGGCCGGTGTGCTTCCTCGCCACGCTCGTCATCTCGTCCATCACCGCGTCGAACGCCGCCTCGCGCGGTAACGTCGCGCACGGGTAGGCACGCCGCCACGCGAATCAGTCTGACCCCGCCAGCCGCGCGCGTTATGACCTCCCGCACGAAGTCAGGCACGAGGAGAGGCGCTCGGCGTCGGGCGGGCGAGCCGCCGCCCGCGCGCCGCGTCGAGCGCGTGCGTCGCATGATCCTGCGCCGTGGGTGGCCGCGCGTCGAGATGTCACTCATCCTCGCGGCGACGGGCGCGGCGGGCTTCCTCGCGTCGTTCCTGTTGCTCCGCCTCGGCCTGTCGGCGATGTGGCTGCGCTACGCGCTGGCGGTGCTGCTCGCATACATGGTCTTCCTCCTGCTGTTACGCATCTGGCTCTACCTGCACGGCCGCGAGCCTAAGGGCAACGTGTCGGATTACGTGCTCGACATGGTGCCGAACGACCTCGGCGGCGCGTCGCACGCGGCGGACGCGCACGCGTCCGGCTTCGGCGGCGGCGGCGACTTCGGCGGCGCGGGCGCGGGCGGGAGTTGGAGCGGGGGCGTGAGTTCGGGAATGCAGCCCGCCGTGACACACGTTGACGCGGGCGGCGTGGGCGTGGGCGGCGGAGGCGGCGGAGGTGGCGGAGGTGGCGGCGCGGGCGTGCTCTCCGACCTGGACATCTTCGACGCGGACTCGGAAGGCTGCGTCTTCTTCCTGCTCGCGCTGGCGCTTGTCGTCGCGGGCACGCTCGCCGCGCTCTACGTCGTCTACGCCGCGCCGCTGCTGCTGGCGGAGATACTCGTCGAGGGCGTTCTGCTCTCCGGCCTCTACCGCGGGATGAAGCGCGCGCGGCGCGGAGGCGGCGGCGACTGGCTCGGCGCGGCCGTCCGGCGGACGTGGCTCGCCGTGCTGCTCACGCTCGTCACCTTCTCGGCGGCCGGCTACTTCCTACAGCGCGCCGCCCCGCGCGCCCGCTCCTTCGGCGAGGCGTGGCGGATGATGGGCTCCGACGGATAAAGATTAAGCACGCGGACGCGGCTTTAAGAATTTCAAATCTCGAAGTTGAAATTTCTAAGATTATATACTTGACACAAGGTAGGGGTTCAGGTATTATCCCCTTGTGATGATTTCGCTTTCACCTTCGGCGCGTCGTTCTTCCGTACTTCATCCTTCAAGTGCTCCACTAATTCGGGCGGGAAAAGTTCGCTCATCGCTTCTTCCGTCGTCAACTCTCTCGCCGGTTTCTTCTCTTTCTCGTCAGTCATAGGAGTCTCCCGTTATGCCGCGCAAAGCCGCCAAGAAGCAGCCCACGCCCGAAATTAACATCATGCAGTTGATGGAGCGGTTCGGCTCCGAGGATAAGTGCCACGCTTACCTTGAGCAGCTTCGTTGGCCGGACGGCGTCAAGTGCCCGCGCTGTCAGAGCGATAAGATTTCGCGGATTCACGAGCGCCGCCAGTTCATGTGCGACGGATGCACCTATCAGTTCTCCGTCCGCGTCGGAACCATCTTCCACGATTCGCACCTTCCGCTCTCCAAGTGGTTCGTCGCCATCTATCTGATGGGCGAGTCGCGCAAGGGCGTATCGGCTAACCAACTCAAGCGCACGCTCGGCGTGGCCTACAAGACGGCGTGGTATCTCTGCCACAGGATTCGCGCCGCCGTGAAGGACGCCGACACTTCGCTTCTGTCGGGCATCGTGGAAGTTGACGAGACTTTCGTCGGCGGCAAGCGGCGCGGCGTCGGGAGCGGCAACCGGACTGGCAAAAAGATGGTTCTCGGAGCGATTGAGCGCGGCGGCAAGCTTCGTCTTAAGGTTGACCAGCGCCCCGACCGCGCCACGCTCCACGCCTTCATCAAGGCGAACGTTTCGGACGAGGCGGAAGCGATTATGACCGACGAGTGGCCTGCTTACCGGGGCTGCGGCGACGAGGACACGCGCCACGAGACGGTCAACCACAGGCAGAAGGAGTGGGTACGCGGCGAGTGCCACACCAACACCGTCGAGAGCGCGTGGTCTCTGTTCAAGCGTTCTATCGTCGGCGCGTACCATCAAATCTCCGAGAAGCATATCGAGCGTTACCTTGACGAGTTCGAGTTCCGTTTCAACAACCGGAATAACCCTTACCTTTTCCGCGATACGCTGCTTAGGCTTATTGCCTCCGAGAATCTTGAATACAAGCAACTGACCTCTGACGAGAAGGCGGCATGACCAATGCTCATACCGGCGGCTTGCCCGAACTGCGGCCTGTTCTTTGCCACCCCGAACCTGATTGGGGGCATAGGGATTGCCTTTGCCGCGTTTACGAACAGTCGGGTTGACTGCCCGCGCTGCAACGCCGACGCGAACATTCTGGATGGCCTCTATAGAGCCATCGGGGAGGCCACCCATGTAATCGCTACCTCTAAGCAATCCGCTGACACTCTCCGTGCGCTCGCGGGCGCTCTCGAAGGGGCTAAGGAACGCGGCGCTACGCCCGAAGAAGTAAAGGCGACTATAAAAGAGCAAGCGCCGCAACTATCTAGCCTCGTGGACTTAGTGCCGAGTAATAAAGAGCAGACCTATCAGTTCACTCAAGCCGTCTGTGCAATTATCACCATGCTCATAGCGGCCGGGGCTTTTGCCTATCAGGTTACGCGTCCAGACGGAATAACCGAACAGCAAAGAAACGCCATAATAGATGAGGCAGTCAGAAGGGCAGTGGGGGCGGCAGCGCCAACGCCCGCGCCAACGACAACGGCCACACCTCCCACTAAGAACCGCGCCCAGAGGCGCGCAGAGCGTTCACCCAGAGCGAAGCAGCGCAGATAGCGGCCACCCATCCGAGAACGGCGAGGCCGTTCCAAGTCACCATGGCCGCTAGCAGGCCCATTACGCAGAATGCGCGCGTCACGTTAGGGCGATAAAACGCCTTGTAGTTAATCATTGCTATTTCCCCGCTAGTAGAACCTTGAGTATAAGGAACTGACGGCGGAAAAGGCGGCATGATAATCGTCGCCTCACTGTTCAATACGGTGCGTTGTATATCTCGGCGGCCTCTTAATCCTCCGTATCCTTTGCAGGGTGTCGAACGGAGCCTTACCAATAATCGGGGGATGTGATTCGCCGTAACCGTCAACCACGGTGATGATAATTTCGGCGTCTTTTTCAAACTCCTCTTCGAGATTCCGCATGTAGATGTCATCATGGACATCAGTAAAGGGGACAGCTACAAAAAAGCGTAGCCAGCCCTCCCTATGCTGGCCTTTAGTGAGAAGGTTGCCTTTGTCACTCTCTATATCCTTCAACGCCTCATTTGACATTGATTCCGTAGTCCCGAACCCTTCGCGATGTAATTCAACTCGCTCTCTGTAATAATCAACCACCGATAGACTGCTTGCCTCGTAACTAAAACCACCACTTTTTAACGTCAGTTTATACCGTTCGATTGTAGTTGCCGCGCCCTTGTTTCTAATGCGAAGCCCGACAGTCAAAAAGCAGTCATAGACGATTGGCCTTTTATGTGAGTTGAGAGCGTGTTCCGCATGAACCTCGTCTATCTCTCCGGCGACTTCAGGTCTAGCGTTCTTTGCTTGCTCTTGAGCTAGTGCGCTCCGAATAGCTTCTTCGGTTTCATCGGCTTTCTTTTCTCGTGCGCGATACATCAAAAAGGGAGCTATTACAATGCGCACAATAGCGATAACAAATAAGGCGGCAACGGGAATCTGCCATGTCCAATCTTTCATGGCCGACTCCCATTTGGGATAGTATTTTCCCGTAAGCGGAATGATGAGACCGACGAGCGTACTGAGCGAGTCCGCGATAGTCCATGAGGGTCGGAAAGCAGTAGCGAGTAATCGCCCGTAGAAGGAGAGGAAGTTTCGCATGACGCAAGGCTACGCTTTAACCTCCCTTGCGTCAAGTAGATAATCTTGGAAATTTCAAACCGGCCTTCAGCCCGTGTTCCGCAGACCGGCCGAGATGCCGTTGATGGTGGCGGCGAGCGCGTAGTCAAGCTCCTCCGACTCGCCGCCCCCGCGCTTGCGCCGCAGCAGCTCTATCTGGATGAGGCTCATCGGGTCTACGTAAGGGTTGCGCAGCGCGATTGAGCGTTCGAGCACGGGGTTGCGCTCAAGCAAACGCTTCTGCCCGCTCACGCGCAGGACGACGCGCCGCGTCCGCTCGAACTCCTCGGCTATCATCCCGAAGACGCGCTCGCGCAAGGACGCGTCGCCGACCAGCCCCGCGTAGCGCCGCGCTATCGCCAAATCGGCCTTCGCCATCCCCGTCTCAACGTCGCCGACGAGGTTCATAAAGAGCGGGAGCCCGCGCATCATCTCTTCGAGCGGCGCGGCGCCGCGCTCGCTCAAGAACCTTTCGAGCGCGTGGCCGACGCCGAACCACGCGGGCAGAACGTGCCGGCTCTGCATCCACCCGAAGACCCAAGGGATCGCGCGCAGGTCTTCGAGCCCGCGTTTCGACGAACGCTTCGCCGGGCGCGAGCCTATCTTGGCGAGGTCGAACTCCAGCACCGGCGTCGCCTCCTCGAAGTACGGCACCACGTCCTCGTTCTCGACCACCCTCTCGCGGTAGAACTCGAAGGCCGCGCCCGACATCCATTCGAGCGCCTCCTCCCACCCGTCCTTCCACTCGACGCCGCCCGGCCGCGCGAGTGCTTCGAGCGACGCCGCGACCATCAGCTCAAGGTTGCGCTCGGCCAGCACGGGGTCGGAGTACTTCCAGTTGAGCACCTCGCCCTGCTCGGTAATCTTGAGCGAGCCCTCGAACGCGCCGACGGGCTGCGCGACGATGGAGTGGTGCGTGGGGCCGCCGCCGCGACCCACGGTGCCGCCGCGCCCGTGGAAGAGTTGGAGGCGCACGCGGCACTCGCGCGCGACCGTATGCAGCGCGCGGTGGGCTTTGAAAATCTCCCACGTGCTCGTCAGCATCCCGCCGTCCTTGTTCGAGTCGGAGTAGCCGAGCATCACCTCCTGACGCCGCCCCCACGAGTCGAGGTACGGCGCGTACTCTCTGGAAGTCCAGAGCGCGCGGCACGCTTCGGGGCAGTTGCGTAGGTCTTCGATTGACTCGAAGAGCGGGACGGGCATCAGCCCGGGGTCTCCGCGTTCCGGGTCGGCCGCGACGCTCACGCCGCAGCCTTCGGCGAGCCAGACGAGCCGCAGCACGTCCGCGACGCCGCGCGCGCCGCTGATGACGTGCGTGCGTATCGACTCGGGCGGGAACTCGCGCTTCAGCTCCGCGACCGCGCGCAGCGCGCCGAGCGCCGCCGTCGTCTCGGGCGAAGGCGGCGACGGCAGGCCGGGCCCGTCCCCGTCTTTAACTTCGACGGGCGCGCTTTCATCTGTCGTGCTCTCATTTTTGTGGGCGGCGCCCTCGTCAAGAATCTTCGCGCCGCGCGCAAGCTCTTCGGCGGCGAGCGTGTGGACGCGCGCGTGCTGCCGCACGTCGAGCGTGTGGAGGTGGAAGCCGAACGTCTCGACCTGACGGACGAGCGGGTCTACGAGCTGGCGCGCGAGCCTTGAGCCCGCGCCCTCCGCGAGACTCTCGCCGAGCAGCCGCAGGTCTGCGGCGAACTCCGAGGCGTCCTCGTACGCCGCTGACCTCCCGCGCGCCGAATCGCCCCCGCCGCCCGCCTCGCGCGAGGCGCGAAGGCGGCGCATGATCGAGGAGAGGAAGCGCCTGTAGACCTCCGCCTCCGCGTCCCGCGAAGCGGCGGGGCCCTCGGGCGGGAGCGCGCGCGCGTACTCTTCGACCTTCGACGCGAGCGCGGCGGAGGCGCGCGCCTGCAACGTCGAGGTGCTGAGACGCTCGTGCAGCTCGTCGACGGACGCGAGGTAGAAGTCGAGCATCGCCCCGCGCGCCATGCGCAGCGCGTCGCGCGTGCAGCCCGGCGTGACGAAGGGGTTGCCGTCGCGGTCGCCGCCTATCCAAGAGCCGAAGCGCACGACGCGCGGAAGCTCGGCCGCTTCGAGTTGGCAGCCGAACGTCTCGCGGAAGGCGTCGGCCATCTCCTCGTAGACCTCGGGCACCGACGCGAAGAGCGCGACCGGGTAGTAGTCGAGCCCCATCTTTATCTCGTCGCGCACGGTCGGCTGGCGGCGTCGCACCTCGTCGGTCTGCCACAGCGCTGTTATCTCGGCCGCGACGCGCTCGGCCGCCCCGCGCTCGCGCCGGTCGGAGAGCGGCAGCCAGTCGAGCC
>DASWNR010000273.1:0-4720 GCA_036399155.1 Pyrinomonadaceae bacterium | reverse complement strand
GAGCTTCTGAACATGTCGGACAACATCCGCGAGATGATCATCGAGCGGAGGCCGGGCTCCGAAGTCCGCCGCGCGGCCGAGGCCGAGGGCCTGCGCTCGCTGCGCGAGGCGGCGCTTGAGAAGGTCTTCTCCGGCGTCTCGACGCTCCACGAGATCAACCGCGTCACCTTCGTCGAAGAGGTCAAGGTGAACGGCGACGGGGTCGTCACGGTCAACGGGAAGTAGGGTGAAGTAGACAGTAGACGGTAGTCGGGGGACAGTAGGCTCCGTCCCGCGGAGGTCTGGGCTGAGACTCGGACTACTGATTATCGTTGGGTTTTCTACTGACTGCCGACTAGTGACTACCGTCTACCCGCTTGTTCCTCCGCCTTTAAGGAACTATTATTTACGCCCCGGCGTGTAAAGGCTGAACCTGGTGGGGCGGCGCTTCCCCGGAGGGAGCGCGGGCGGGCGACTCTGTGACCGCCCCGGTTCGGCGTCGCGCGGGGCCCGAACCGTCAAAGTCCTCGCGCGCGCGACTTTATTCGGCCACTCCCCGACCAGACCGGCCGGAACGCGACCCGGCGTCGAAGCCGTCTTTAGTAATCAGTAACAAGGAATAAAAGTAAGTGAGGTTTGTAATGAAGTCTTTCGCCCCCGCCCGCCGCGCCGTGGCGCTCATCATGGTGGCCGTGCTCCTCGCCTCTCCCGTGGCCGTGATGGCCAAGAAGGGCGAGAAGAACTACAAGCGCGGGCTGGAGTACGAGAAGGCGCAGCAGTGGGAGCAGGCCGCGCAGGAGTTCGCGCTCGCGGTCGCCGCCGCGCCCAGCGATACCGCGTACCAGCTCCACTACCGCCGCGCCGTCTTCAACGCCTCGCAGAACTACATGACGAAGGGGCGCGCGCTCGCCGAGCAGGGCGACCACATCGGCGCGTACAACGCCTACCGGCAGGCTTACGGCTTAGACCCGGTCAACGACCTCGCCGCGCAGGAGATGGACAGGATGCTCCGGCTCCAGCGCGATAAGGAGGGCGGCAGCGGCGCGGGCGCCGCGAACGGGACGGCGGGCGCGAACGGCACGGCGCGCACGCAGAACACCTCTTTCCGCGGGCCGGCGGGCACCGTCCCCGTCCCCTCCTCGACCGACGGGCAGGCCGACGGGCCGCCCGCGCGCGCCGAGCAGCTCCAGAACATCCAGTGGAACGGCGACCTCGAAGGCTTCATCCGCAAGCTGGCCGACGAGCTGAGCCTCAACGTCGTCTTCGACCAGAACTTCTCGCAGGTCAAGCGCCAGGTCAACATCCGCTGGAAGGACATCACCCCGGCGCGCGCGCTCGACTACGTCTTTCTGGCCAACGGCCTCTTCTTCCAGAAGCTCGACCGCCGCACCATCCTCGTCGCCGACCAGTCGAAGCGGCCGATGTACCAGCAGTTGGTCTTGCGCACCTTCTACCTCTACAACATAGCGCCCAGCGAGGCGCGCACCCTCCTGACGGGCGCGCTCCCCGCGAACGCCGGCCGCCAGCCGCAGTTCATCGAGAACAAGACGACCAACTCGATCACCGTCCGCGACACGCCCGAGAACATACGCATCATCGAGAACCTTCTGCGCGGCATTGACAAGGATCGCGCCGAGGTCGTGATGGAGGTCTCCATCTACGAGATTTCCCGCAGCGACCTCTTGCAGATCGGCAACCAGATCGGCAACTCCACCAGCCTGAACGCGCTGGGCGGCATCCAGCCCTCGACGGTCGTCAGCGGCCGCAACGTCTCGCTCCTCGCCGGCGCGACCTCGCTCCACTCCGGCATCGGGCTGCTCATCCCGGCCTCGACGATCTCGGCCTTCCAGAGCAAGACCAACACGCGGCTGCTCTTCTCGACGCAGGTGCACGCCTTCGACGACGAGAAGTCCTCGACGCGCGTCGGCGAGAAGGTGCCCGTCCAGACCGCCTCCGTCTACAACGGCCTCGTCCCGAACTCCGGGTCGGGCACGCCGCAGCAGGGCGGCGCGGGCAACGTCTTCGGCAGCGGCGGCTACCCCGTCATCCAGTACGAGGACGTGGGCCTCAACCTCGACTTCAAGCCCAAGGTCTACCCGAACCAGGACGTGCAGGTCTCGATGACCATCGAGTCGAAAGACCGCGCGGCCGGCCCCGACCCGCTCACGCCCATCTTCACGCAGCGCAAGATAGAGGGCGTCGCCCGCATCCCGAACGGGAAGACGATGATGATCGCCTCCATCGCGCAGGATCGCCAGAGCGACGGCCGCGCGGGGCTGCCGCTGCTCGGGCTCATCCCCATCCTCGGCCGCCTGTTCACCACGCCGAAGAAGGACAACTCGCAGAGCGACATCGTCATCACGATGACGCCGCGCGTGCTCCGCGCGCCCGAGATCACGCCGGCTGACCTTGAGCCGCGCCCGACCGGCACGATGCAGACGCCGGAGTCGCCCTCGCTCGAAGCGCTGCTGCGCGACGCCGAGCGCGAGGAGTACTTCGCGAAGATGCGCGCGCTGCCGACCAACCAGACCGTCCAGATGAAGGTGCAGCCGGGCGAGCCCGCGCCCGAGGCTGTGACGTTCGTCCCCGCGCCCAAGGCGCTCGTACAGGCGGCGCTCGCCGGCGCGGGCGGCACGACGCAGGCGACACAGACGACGCAGGCCGCGCAGCCGGACGGCGCGGCCGCGAAGGCGGTCAACGTCGGCCTCGACTCGTCGGCGGCGCAGGCCGTGCCAGCCGTTAACAGCGGCGACGCGGGCGGCGTGACGAACGCCGCCGCGCCCGTCAACACCGCCGCCCCGGCGGCGGCGGCCCCGGCCGCGGCCGCCGCGCCCGCCCCGATGGCCGAGAGCTTCGCGGAGCTGTTGCTGCTCCCCGAGCGGCAGGAGTTGAAGGTGGGCGAGCGCCGCCGCGTTATGGTCTTCATGAAGACCGACGCGCCGCTCGGGCTGGCCACCGCGACGCTCAGGTTCGACCCGAAGGCGCTGGCCGTCCGCTCGGTCTCGCAGGGCGGTCTGGGCGGCGAGAAGACGGCGGGCGCGCCCTCCGTCACGCAGTCGGTCGACGCGTCGGGCGTGCTCGTCTTCTCGGTCGCCCCGGCGCCCGGCGCGCCGCCGCTCACGGGCGAGGGGCTGCTGCTCGTCATCGAGGTCGAGGGGCTCGCCCCGGGCGAGACCGGCCTCCAGTTCGACGCCGACAAGGTTCACCTCGTCGCCACCGACGGGCGCACCGTCCGCCCGCGCACGACGCCCGGCCGCTTCAAGGTCACGCAGTAAGACGGGAGTAGAGGCTTGATGAGAATGACGGGGCGAAGGGGAAGGGGAGAAGGGGAAGGGGAGAAGTCCGCGTCCCTTCCCCCTTCCCCTTTACCCTTTACCCACGGCTCGGCGCGCGGGTGGACGCTCATCGAGCTGGTCATCACGATGACGGTGATGGCGGTGCTGGCGATGGCCATCATACCCATCATCCGCACCTCCATCCGCCGCCAGCGCGAGCTGCGCCTGCGCGAAATCCTGCGCGAGATGCGCGGCGCCATCGACGAGTTCCACCGCGACACGGTCGGGATGCAGTGCGCCGCAGGGGGCATCGGCGTCCCCGTGGCGCCCCCGCCGGGCCCCGGGCCGGGGCCGAACCCGAACGCCGTCCCCATCGACCCGCGCAGCCGCGTCTACATCTCCGACTGCACCATCTTCGGCGTCGACAACCCCGAGCGCTACCCGCCGAGCCTGGAGATGCTCGTCGAGGGCGTGGACGTGCTGCCGCGCGCCTCGGCCGCCGCGAGCCAGTTCGGAAACGTTGACACCTCGCGCGGCGGGGCGACGGCCAACACCGCGCCCGTCCCGAAGAAGAAGAAGTACCTGCGCGAGATTCCCGTGGACCCGATGACGGGGCGCGCCGAGTGGTGCCTGCTCTCGCAGTACGACGAGGCGGACTCGGGCTGCTCCTCGAACGTGCCCAGCGTCTTCGACGTGCGCTCCAAGGCCGAGGCGACGGCGCTCAACGGAAAAGAGAAATACAGTGAGTGGTAGAGCGTTAAGGCGAATCGCCTCCCCCCGCTGGGGGCAGCGTGGCTTCACGCTGCTTGAGCTGATGATCGTCATCTCGATTTTGGTCATCCTGGCCCTCATCGCGATGTCGCAGTACAACAAGACGGTGCTGGCGGCCAGGGAGGCGACGCTCAAGGAAGACCTCTTCACGATGCGGAAGATGATCGACCAGTACGCCGCCGACAAGGGGAAGCTGCCGCAGTCGCTCGACGACCTCAAGAGCGCCGGCTACATCCACGACGTGCCCGTCGACCCGTTCACCGAGCAGGCCGACTGGCGCACCGAGCCGGGCGAAGACCCCGGCTCGATCGCCGGCGAGTCCGGCATCGTCAACGTCTTCAGCAACGCCCAAGGCACAGGCTCCGACGGCAGACCCTACAGCGAATGGTGACGAGGGAGTAGACAGTAGACGGCAGTCAGTAGTCAGTAGGCTCCGCCGGTCGGACATTGCCACCGGAGGACTGACGGCTCGGCTCCTGAAGGGTTTTACTACCGTCTACTCTCTACCGACTTCCGTCTACTCAAAGATGAACCCTTTCCAAAGACTCATCGCCGCGCGACTGCCGCAGGCGGCCGTGGCGCTCTCGGGCGAGGCGGCGAGCGTCGTCCAGTTGGAGCGGCGCGGCGGCGGGCTCGCCGTGCGGAGCGCGGGGCTGCTGCCGCTCCCCGAGGGGCTCGTGCGCCCCGGCTTCGAC